>JBKQLG010000039.1:0-10825 GCA_052147235.1 Occallatibacter sp. | reverse complement strand
GAATCCATTAAGCCCTGCAGTGCAATGGCATCTTTACCTTCCACATCGGCGATAAAGGTGCCGCCATCCGTGAGCATCTGCATACGCATATAGGAGACCGGCGCTTCCGGGCTTATCTTTTGGTCCGCAGCGCTGATCGTCGCGCGCACCGTGACCAGCCTGCCATCGGTCTCGGCGCGCATCATCTGATCGAAACTGGCCGGCTCTGCTATCGGCACTGGGCCGTGGCCCAGAAATGTGACGCTGTCGGCGCTCACAATGGGAGAGAAGCTTTTCTGCGTTTTTCCGCGCACCGAAACGCGGTCGCCGGGGACAAGTTTGAGAGTGGTTGGGTAGCCTACATAAACGGCGGAGTCGCCATCCTGTACAAACAAGAGCCGTTCATAGCTGCGGTTGTAGGTCACCGTGGCCTGGAAGGCGACGGGCAGCCCCTTGCCGGCCTCGGCATTGGTCAGCGCACGAATGGCCTGCACGGTCGTGAGCGCAGCGGGCGCGGCTGCCCAGGCAGCCGAGGCCCAGCCGAGTAGGATCGCGATCACGGGGATCAGTCTCTTCATCATTGCGAATACGCCGCTCAATCAGCAATTCTCATTGCGGTTCCCGATAGCTCTATCGGCAGTAGGCTCCAAATGGTTCACCCTGGCACAAAAAATCTTGCCCAGCATTGCAGCGCGCGGGCTCTAGGCCGGCTTCTCTTCGGCTTGGCGCTTGCTGTGTTTTGCTTCGTACATGGCGGCGTCGGCGGCGCTCAACAGGCTGTCTGTGGTGGCGCCATCCTCCGGATAGATTGCAACGCCGATACTGGCCTCGCCATGCAGAGTAAATCCACCCACGACAAAAGGATCATCGAAGCAGTGTTCCAGCCTGGCAACGATCGTGTCCAGGTCGGCGCGGCCATGGTGGAGCGAGACGAGCGCGGCGAACTCGTCTCCTCCCAGCCGCGCCAGCATATCGCCGCCCAGCAACTGGCGGCTCATGCGCGCGGCCACCGCCTGGAGGAACAGGTCACCCACGTGATGGCCATAGGTGTCGTTGATGGGCTTGAATTTGTCCAGGTCGATGTAGATCAATCCGAGGATTCTGCCGAATTGTCGCGCCTCTTCGATCTGCGATTCGATGAATTTCTCCATCGCGAAACGGTTGCGAATATCGGTGAGCAGATCGAACTCCGAGCGGCGGCGCAGATCGCTGTAAAGCCGACGTGTTTCAATGGCCAGCGTAGCCAGCCTCACCCCGTTTTGGAGAGCGACAGTTTCGCGGGCGTGCGGCGGCGTCCGCCGATCGAGTCCGACATAGAGCGCGCCCAGCGCCGGGCCGGAGCGGGCAGGAATCTCCTCACGGACGATGCGCAGGTCTTGTTGCTCCGTCGGATAATCACCCAGCCTTGCCCCATCGGTAACTTCGCACCAGCAGGGAGCGCCTTCCAGCATGGAGGAAACCATCTCCGCAATCTTTTCGAGGATCTCGGCCAGGGGCCGCGCTCCATTGATGTCCTCGAGAATACTGCTGCGGTGCCGCTCCAGTTCCGCCTCGGCTTCCCTCTGCGCCGACATCGCGGCGGTCTGGCGGCGTACCTTATGTTCCAGTGCCCATCCCCTGGCGATCACGACGAAGACGACGATCAGCAGCAGCCCGAGAGCCAGAAGAAGGTTGCGCGTGTTGATCAGAGAGGGCCGGGCGACGATGACTATATCGTCATAACTGCGCAACAGAATATTGAAAGGCACATGCGCGGTGAAGGCGTTGGAGTATTCCAGGACACAGATGCCGGTTACACGAACGTTGGAGCCCAGAGGAATCACCCTGGTGGATGGACTCGGATTATCCGGATGGCGGTATATGGCGGAGAAGAGCTTGCCATCAGCCGACAGAACCAACTCATCCTGCGCAGCCTCCCGCACCTGGGTGACAACCTGGCCTTCAATCGAAACCAGATCGTCGTGATGGCCGGGCGAGTCGTATCCTCTGGGTGACATGGTCTCCCAGGTTGCCGCAAGCGGCGTGACCGGTGCGGGTATGAGAGTATCCCTCACCTCGCCATACTCCAGGTTGAGAAAGCCGTCGTGATTATCCGGGAATCCGGTTGCATCCGCGGCGTCGCCCACGCGCAAAGGGTTGTGAGTCTGGGTTGCGATCCATATGCTCTTGGCGCCATCCTGCAACACAACGGCTGAACCGGGCAGGTAATAGGTGATGGTTCCATGAACCAAGACCCTGGAAGAGGAATCGCTTCGATGAAAGACCGTGATCACCCGATCCATCGGTGTGATGGGAAGGTCCCATGGACTGGAGTCGGCGCGCTTGATGATCCTTACATCGGAAAGCGATTGAACGTGGATCAAAATCCCGGTCTGATGCATCTTGCTGTCGAATTCTTCCGAGGCGATGCCGGTGAGTTCCACTTCGGTATCCAGCAGGCCTTCTAACACGCCAACATTGTCGCTGTCCACATTTGCATTAAAATAGCCTCCTTCCATGAGCAACTGCAGGCGCATGAAGTGAATCGGCGCTACCAGGCTTAGCGATAGGTCCGCTGTGCGGATCACGCCGCGCACAGTTACAAGCTTGCAGTCGGTCTCCGCACGAATCATCTGATCGAAACTGGCCGGCTCCGCTTTCGGCAAGGCGACGTGGCCCAGCACTGTGACGCTGTCGGCAAGCACAATGGGATTGAAGCTTTTCTGCGTTTTTCCTTTCACCAGCACACGATCGCCGGGGACCAGTTTGAGATCGTTTGGATCGCCAACATAAATGGCCGCATCGCCATCCTGCACAAATAATGTTCTTTCATAACCGCGGTAGTAGGTGACCGTGGCCTCGAAGGCGACGGGCAGACCATTGCCGGCCTCGGCATTGGTCAGCGCGTGAATGGCCTGCACGGTCGTTAGTGTGACGGGAGCGGCTGCCCAGGCAACCGATGCATAGGCGAAAAGGACGGCGATCGTTAGAAACTGTCTCTTCATCGGAAAGAACCGGGCTGGCTTCGTTGTTGTGTTGCCAGACACCCTTTCGTTCTTATCAGCAGCATTCACCGAACAATCGTACTCGCTGGGATTGGCCTTAGGCCAAACGCAAGCCGAATACCCGAAGAATTAAAGCGTACTCATTCTACTCCAACGGAAAACTTGTTGATGCCCCTTTTGAGACAGGGCGCGGCATTGGGGAAGAAGATGCCGCGGGGGGTTCTACACTGAATCAGTACCGATTTTATGCAAGAAGAACGGTGATCAAAGAATAGCATGGCAAACAAACTTCGAGTTGGAGTTGTTTTTGGCGGGCGAAGCGGGGAGCATGAGGTCTCGCTGCTCTCGGCGGCTTCGATTTTGCAGGCGATTGACCGGCGCAAATTTGACGTGGTGCCGATAGGGATCAATAAGGCCGGGCACTGGCTGACTTCAGGGGCCGCGCGGGGGCTGCTGGAGGGCTATGGGGTGGCCTTGGGTAGCGGCAATGAGCCGGGTCCAAAACCAAAGAAGCTACGGGCGGGCGATCCTGCGGCTACGCCGGGAGCGCGGGTGCTGGCCGAGGGACAACCCGCGCTGCTGGCTCCGGAGCCGGACGATTCAACGGCTTCCGCGCTGGTTCACGGCGGTGCGGCGGCCCTGGATAGCCACGCGGCGCTGGGCAGCCAGTCCCTGGACGTGGTCTTTCCCGTGCTGCACGGAACCTTTGGCGAGGATGGAACGATCCAGGGGCTCTTCGAGCTGGCGGGGATCGCTTATGTCGGCTCGGGCGTGCTGGGCTCGGCGGCCGGCATGGACAAGGACGTGATGAAGCGGCTCTTTGTCCAGGCGCGGCTGCCGATCGTTGCGCACGTGACGCTGCTCAGAAGCGAGTGGGAGAGCGCGCCGCGCAAGGCGATCGCCAAGGTGGAGGCGGCGCTCAAGTATCCGGTCTTTGTGAAGCCGGCGAATCTGGGTTCGTCGGTGGGTATCACGAAGGCACACAATCGAGCCGAGCTGGGCCCGGCGCTGACCGAGGCGGCACGGTACGACCGCAAGCTGGTCGTCGAGCAGGGCGTGGGCGGCAAGAAGGCCAAGGCGCGGGAGTTCGAGGTTGCCGTGCTGGGCAACGATGATCCGCGGGCGAGCGTAGTGGGCGAAATCATCCCCGGCAAGGAGTTCTACGACTACGAGGCCAAGTATCTCTCGGAAGGCTCGGTCCCGGTGATACCCGCCAAACTCAGCAAGGCCAAGACGAAGCAGATTCGGGAGATGGCCGTGGCCGCTTTCCGCGCCTGTGATCTGGCGGGCCTGGCGCGGGTGGACTTCCTGATGGAGCCGGACGGCAAGCGGCGCATCTATCTGAACGAGGTGAATACCATGCCGGGATTCACCAGCATCAGCATGTACCCCAAGCTGTGGGAGGCTACGGGGATCAGCTACAAAGAGCTGATTACGCGGCTGATCGAGCTGGCGCTCGAACGCCACGCCGAGAAGAGCAGGACGATTTACAGCAGGGAATAGGGAACAGTGGACCGTGGACAGCGAAAGTGGTCAGTTCAGGCGACAGGGAACTATATGCTTGTCCCTGGTGTCTAAAGAGAAAGAGTGCGGAGCGATAATGGTTTTGGCTACTTCGGTTACCGACCACTGTTTACTGCTCACTGTTCACTGAAAGGAATCTCTTCATGACGCTGCTCGACGCTCCAGAGTTTGATGAAGTCCATGAACGCCGCCGGCTGGCAGTTTTCTACACCACTGCGGGGCTGCTGTTTGTGCTGTTTATAGGCTTTTGGCTGGCGGCCGGCCGCCCGGTGGACTATCCCTGGTACTGGTATAACCACCTGCGGGGCAGAATGACAGTGAACAGCTTTCTCACAGCGGTCGAGAGGAACGATCTGCCGGCGGCTTATGGCATCTGGATGCACGACAAGGACTGGCAGCAGCATCCGGCGGTACAGCAAACGTACAGTTATGGACGCTTCCAGCAGGACTGGAGTTCCCACAGCCCGGACAACGAGTATGGCGCCATTCAGAGCCACAGGATTGTGGAGGCGACGATGCATGGCAACGTGCTGCTGATGGCCATTTACATCAACGGGCGCAAGAGCAAGGCGCTCGACCTGGACTACGATCCCAGGACGCACACGCTGAACTTCTCGCCCGATGATGTGCAGCTCTACCTGGGGCCGTAGTCGTCAATGGGTCAGAATGCCTGCGAGTCAGCAGGTCAACGGTACTGTTAGCTGGAATAGATTTGTGGGTCTATGCGCTTCGCCGTATGGCTGAGGATGGAAACCTTTCTCTTTATTAGGTGGAGTGTGCTGCGGCAAGCTCGGTCAGCGCCTTCTCCAGGCTGGCAATATCTTCCACATTCATTCCGGGCTTTTGCGCCGGGTCGATCTGTTTGAGCAGGCCGCAGAGGACCTTGCCGGGAGCCATCTCGATAAACGTATCCGCGCCCACTGCGATCAGCGACTTCATGCAATCCGCCCAGCGCACTGTGCCTGTAACCTGGCTGGTGAGGGCGCCGCGCACCTCCGCGGCTGTGGTGACCATGCCGCCGGTAATGTTGGCGGCGACGGGGATGCGGGGATTGGCCAGCTCAACTGCGCCGAGCACCCGCGCAACCTCTTCCTGGGCGGGCTGCATCAGGGCGCAGTGGAAGGGCGCGCTGACGGGGAGCATGACGGCGCGGCGGGCGCCTTTGGCCTTGGCGATCTCGGCGGCCTTTTCGACGGCCGCCAGAGCGCCGGAGATGACCGTCTGGGTGGGCGAGTTGAAGTTGGCGGCGGAGACGGTCAGGCCGGTCTCCTGCGCGGCTTCGGCGCAAGCCTCGGCCACCTGCTCCGGAGCAAGCGAAAGGATGGCAGCCATGCCTCCCTGGCCGGCGGGAACGGCCAGTTGCATCGCCCGTCCGCGCGCCCGAACGAAGCGCACCGCATCGGCGAAGGAGTAGGTTCCGGCGGCCACGTGGGCGGACCACTCGCCCAGCGAGTGTCCGGCGGCCAGCGCCGGCTCGATCCCATGCAGGGCCAGCACGCGCAGCGTGGCGACGCTCACCGTGAGAATGGCCGGCTGGGTGTTTTCCGTCTGCTTGAGCTCTTCTTCAGGCCCCTCAAAACAGAGCCTGGAGAGCGGGAAGCCGACGGCCTCGTCTGCCTCGGCGAAGGTCTCGCGGGCAACGGGAAAGCGCTCGGCAAGTTCGCGACCCATGCCCACGGTCTGCGAACCCTGCCCCGGAAAGAGAAACGCAATATTGATAGACATTGCAGAGATAATTTTACCGGATGGGGGCGGGCAAAGCGCAATACAGGCTGTTCTTAATGCACTTTATGCAAGGGGAGACAGCTTTGCATGGGCGCGGCTTTAGATCACGAGGTGTTCGACCTCATAGACCTATCCTATTCAGAGGATTCCTACACTGCCGGCCAGCGATAATGCCCAGCGGCACGCTGCGCATAAAAGGCTTCAAGCGGGCTCTCTTCCACCCCGCGTCCGATGTTATGCACCACCTGTGTCTGCCGGTCCCCGCTGACCATAATGCCTACGTGCGGCAGGCGCGCGTCGAGCAGCCAGGTGAGAATGTCGCCTACCTCGATCGGCCTGGGGAAACCGTCCCCCGCCGTCGGCCTGCCAGCGGCCCAAAGCCGCGCTCCCACCCGCGTCCAATACGTCTCCAGATTCAAGACGCGCCGGTGGTCGATATTCGCATCGGGCCTGGTCATGCCCCACTTGTTCGGCTGACGATAAGCGCTGAGGTGGGTCGCCATGTCCTCATGCACCAGCTTTTGCAGGTCGAGGCTCAGCCCGTCGCGGGCGGCGCGAATCACCACGTCGGCGCAGACCCCGGTCGAGCGCGGCACATCGCCGCCCGGGATAGCTGATCTGCGTCCAAGTTGGATCGTAGCCGGTAGTAACTCCTAACTGCGCCCGCGCCGCATCCGCGAGCTTTTGACCGTTGGTTAAAGCCGCAAATGCAAGCTGCCCAGACGCAATCCAAACCGCCGCCAGGCCGCTAAGAAACTCTCTGCGTCGCATGGATTCTTACCTTAGGTGTCCGGTGACTTTATTCAGGCTTCTGAATATCGTGCTTCCATGAGCAGGCAATGTCACCTCAACCGGGTCAGAGGCCTTCAACTGTCTGCCATCATACAGATTGCGCACCCCATCGCTCGCGCACATCTGACAGATTTGTTTCCACATGAAATGCAATGTAACTGGCTTGTCGTCCAGATTGAAGAGAGCAACAAACTCAGGTGGGTCAGCAAATGCTTCTTCCGATGCTTCCCAAACCCGTACATTCTCAAACCCAACTGGCAGATTCGTGATGGGATGACTTGCCCATGTATTCTGATTGACCTCAATCACTTCCTTGTTCGTAATCAGCGACTTGGTAAAATCATCCAGCTTTGTCAGATTCGCGCCCAGAATCAGCGGCGAGCGGGAGATCGACCACAGCGTCAGCTCGGTCTGCTCCTCGTCATGGGTCAGCCGTGATTGGCGCAGCTCGCCCCATCCCGGATGCGGCCCCAGCCAGCCCCAGGGCAGCATATCGGCATCCGGCCAGTTGCCGGGCTTGACGTAAGTAAACCATTTGGCAATGCGATCGAACTCGCCGCTCAGGCCAAAGGGAAACTCGTCCCACTCCGGCCTGGACGGCAACTTCCAGCCATCCCAGTGATCGTTGGTGATGCGCCACATCTGCGCGTATTCGGCTACCTCGGCGGCATGCTCCAGTTGCGTCGGCCCCGGCGAAAGGCTGAGCACGATCGGGCGTCCGGTCTTGCCGATCGCCGCGGCAATCTGGCGAATCTCGGTGGGCCGGTAGGGGTGGTCGCTGATGCAATCCACTTTGAGAAAATCCAGCCCCCAGCCGGCATAGAGCTTGAGCATCGAGTCGTAGTAAGCCTGCCCGGCGGCGTTATCGGCCACGCCCCAGTTGCCATCATCCCACCCGCAGGGCGAGTTGAGGTCGGCGGCATCGGCGGCGTGGAAGCTCGTCCCCGCGATGGGCAGATTCGCCTTCACCGCATCCCGCGGAATGCCGCGCACAATGTGGATGCCGAACTTCAGTCCCTGCGCGTGAACCCAGTCGGCCAGCGGCTTGAAGCCTGCGCCATTTGCCGACGTAGGAAAGCGGCTCACCACCGGAAGCAGAATCCCGTTCGCGTCCAGCAGATACTTCCGCTCAGCCAGGTTGCGGCCGTTGGGGTTCTCCATGTACCACCCCTCGTCGATTACCGCGTACTGCCAGCCGAACTGCTTCACCGTGGCCAGTACCGCGGCATTGGCCTTGAAGTCAGCCTCGTTGATGGTCAGCCCATAGGCGTCCCAACTATTCCAGCCCATCGGCGGCGTGGGCGCGGGGTTCTGGGCGGGGGTAAGCGTTGCTGCGACGACGAAAAGAAGAGCGGCGAGAAAGAAGCGTAGGCGGTCCATGCCGGAACAATACCACAATTGCCGCGCACTCCGCAGCAACCCGGAACGCTGGGTGGGCGGATTCAAGGTACAAGTGCAACGCCGTTTTGGTCAGGGAAACCGGCCTGTGGTACCGTGCGATAAGCTGGTGCGAGGGCGAACTTTGGCAAGCGAAGGAGCAGGAGCGCGATGAATTTAATTATGGGAATCGATGCTGGCGGAACGCGCACGCGCGCCTCCATCCTGGCCGGTGACAAGCTTCTCGCCCACGCGGAGAACGGCTCCATCAAGCGCTTGCGCGTGGGAGCGGAGGCCGCCGAAACTCATCTCCGCGCGCTGCTCAAGGATGTCTACGCCCAGGCCGGCGTCACCGGCGTCTACGCCGCCTCGGTGGGCGTGGCCTCGGCCTCCATGCCGGGCACCGCGGAGTGGATCACGGCGGTCTTTCACGATTTCGCGGTCGAATGCTCCGAGGTCGTCGGCGACGAGGTGATCGCCCTCGACGCGGCCTTCCACGGCGGTCCGGGAATTCTGCAAATCGCCGGCACCGGCTCTAACACCATCGGCCGCGCGCCCGACGGCTCGCGCGAAAGCGCGGGGGGATGGAGTTCGCATCTGGGCGACGAGGGCTCCGGCTACTGGATCGGCCTGCACAGCCTGCGCCGCGCGCTCAAGGCTCATGACCGCGAGCAGCCCACGCAGATTCTTGAAAAGATTGGCGAAATCTGGGGAACGCCCAACCTGGACGATCTGGTCAACCTGGGCGACAGCACCCCAGGACCGGACTTTGCCGCCCTCGCCCCGGCGATCAACGAACTTGCCGAAGCCGGCGACCCGGTTGCGGTTGAGGTTCTTCGCCAGGCAGCGGCTGATCTGGTCGAGTTTGTGCTGCTGGTCCGCGCCAAGCTCCGCCGCAAGCACAAGATCGCAGGCGAACTCCCGGTAGCCTGGACCGGCGGCGTCATCGAGCACATGACACTGGTCCGCGAAGCCTTCTTCGCCGGTCTCAAAGCCGCCGCGCCCCAGATGCCGGTGGGCCATGAGTCGGTCGTCTCGCTTGAAGGCGCGTTGTGGCGGGCTCAGCGCCTGGCCGAAGCCGCCAGTTAAGCATCTTAACCGCGATGGAAAATGGGTGCCCCATCCTCGCCACGTCTTTGTTTTTGTGGCTAGGGTGGGATACCTCGCAGCTGGGTGCCCCATCCTTCGCGTCGCCGGGGTCCCCACGGACAGGTCTTCGTCCGTGGGGTGGCTGTGCGAAGGGTGGGAATTGAGCTTGCAATACTGCACATTATAAGGTACAGTTGTATCCGATAGGGTGCAGGATGAAAGAGAATCCTCAACCTCAGAAAATTCCGCTGATCTTTTATCGCCCGGAATCAGGAAGCGAGCCTGTGCGGGAGTGGCTGCTGGAGTTGCCGGAGGCCGAACGCCAAGCGATTGGAAAAGATTTGCTGCGTGCGCAATGGCGTTGGCCGGTGGGGATGCCGCTCTGCCGCCCGATGGGAGACGGTCTGTGGGAGATTCGGACAGACCTGCCGACGAAGCGGACGGCGCGGGTGCTGATTTGCCTCTACCGCGGGCATCTGGTGACACTGCACGGATTCATCAAGAAGACGCCCCGGAGAGCGATCTGGCATTGGCGCGCAAGCGTCAGAGGGAGTTGGAGCAATGAGCAAAAAGCATATGGGTTCGAGCATCGACGATTTTCTCAAGGCAGAGGGAATCTTCGAGGAGGCGCAGGCCGAGGCGGTCAAGGAAGTAGTTGCCTGGCAGTTGGCCGAGGCGATGAAGAAGCAGAAGATTTCCAAAAACAAGATGGCCGCGCTGCTCAAGACCAGCCGCACGCAGGTGGACCGGTTGCTCGATCCGAAAAACGACATTACGCTAGGGAGCTTGCAGCGCGCGGCGGCGATGGTCGGGCGGCGGGTTTCGATTGAGCTGGTGTAGGGACGGCTCGTGTGGATAGATAGGGATTCGCCGACTCCCAGGTCTCGGAAACTAGACTTGGAGCACTCGGTAAATGTCAGTGGCCATATTTCAAGCGTGGAAACTGACACAGCGGATCGTGTAAATATCGGTTACGTAACATTTTGATTTCTGGAGGAATCATGAGTACGTCAGAAAAATGCCCTGTCTACACATGGCTGCTTTGGGGGACCATGCTCGTTGTCGTGTTCTTCACCGCGATTTCTGCTCAATCTCAGGCATCAGCCCGGAAGGCAAGTCCACCTCAAAAGGCGACTGTAACGCTACCGGAATGGGGCATCAGTGATGACGAATTCAAATCACTTTTGCTGCAAGTTGAGACCATCCTCCCAATCTACGAATCTTCTTTGAAGGACATTGAGACCTATCTAAGGAACCTCTGAAAAACGCCGAGTTTAAAGAGCGCGCAGTAAGTATTTTGTCGCGAGGGCATGAAATCGGCGCATTTTCGTATGTCGGACAGTTCATTTAACCCG
>JBKQLG010000038.1:0-9967 GCA_052147235.1 Occallatibacter sp. | reverse complement strand
AGCGGTAGCGGCAAATGGCGGTCTGGCTGTGAAAAATCGTATCCCCTGACCGGTCTGGGGATTTATGCTTGATTGCCGGGGGCTTTTGCGCCCCCCAGGAGATACCAAGTTGCAAACTAAAGCTTTTTGCCGCACGCCGTTCTGTTTGGTTGTACTCGTTCTTTGCGGGGGAGCCCTGTTGACAGTAGTGAGCGCATGTCATCGCGCGCCCGCCGCGGACGTAGTGGCGACCGTGAACGGCAAGGATATTCTGCGCTCGGAGATGGAAAAGTATTACAAGGCATATATTGCCGACAATGCCCAGAAGCCCTCCGCCGAGCAGGCCGACATTGTCCGCCTCAATATTCTGAAACAGATGATCGACGACGAAATCCTCTGGCAGCGCGCGGCCAAGCTCAACCTGGCCGCCAGTGATGAGGACGTGAACGTCAAGCTGACCGAAATGAAGGTGCCTTTCACCCAGGAAGAGTTCGACAAGCAGCTCCAGGCGCACAACATCACCCTTGACGATTACAAACGCGAACTGCGCCGCCAGTTGACCAAGACCAAGCTGCTCAACAAGGAGATTGAGTCCAAGATCAACATCACCGATACCGAGATTGGCGCTTACTTTGCGGCTCATAAGTCGGAGTTCAATCTGATCGAACCCCGGTACGGCGTGGCGCGAATCCTGGTCACCAGCGAACCCGAGCAACAGACCGGCAACCTGCAAAACAACAAGGCCTCCGGCGACGCCGATGCGAAGAGAAAGATCGAGACGCTCCATAGCAAGCTGGTGGAGAACGGCGAGGACTTCGGCGCCGTGGCCATGAACTTCTCCGAGGATCCTAGCACCGCCTCGAATGGCGGCGACATGGGCTTCGTATTAGAGTCGCAACTGCGTACCGAACCGGAAGTCTACAACGCCATCAGCAAGCTCAAGCCGGGACAAATCACAGAGATTCTTCCCGTCTACAATAGCACCGCTCCGGGACGCCGCGCCGCCGGATACGCAATCTACAAGCTGATCTCCAGGGAAGCTGCCGGGCAGCGCGAACTGAACGACCCGCACGTGCAGCAGGTCATCCGCCAGACCCTGCGCGACAGCCACGCGCAACTGCTACAGACCGCCTATTTCGAGATGCTCCACGACGAAGCCAAAATTCGCAACTACTTTGCCGAACAGATTTTCAAGCAGGGCGCGCAGTAAGGCGCGACACCTGCTGATTGCCGAACCTGCTGCAAGATGCCGCAAAGGGAAGAGGCTGCCAATGGCAGCTTCTTCCCTTTGCATACCATTGCGAGCCTATTGCTACGGCTTCACGGATTCAGGCGCCGCGCTCTGCTTCTCCAGGATGGCCTTGCGCGCGTTGATCGCCTTGGCCCGCCACTCCATCGCCTTGGCCACGTCGTCCTTGCGGGCCGCCTCGTCCCCCCAGTCCAGATCGGCCTTGCGCCGATAGACCAGGCCCAGATTGGCCATTGCATCGGCGAAATTGGGCCGGTTCTCCACCGCCTGATTCAGATACTGCAAGGCTTCCTCGACCAGCGCGCCATTCTGCGCCTTGATGGCCTCCATCGCCTTGGCGGGCGCCTTGGCGTTGCCTTCGCCGTCGTCCTTGATGCCGGCTTGCTGGAGCGCCGCGATCGCGTTCTGATGCGCCTCCATCGCGTCGATCACGCCGACCACATAAGCCGCCTCGGCATCCTGCGCGTCCAGGATCAGCACCTTCTTCTGCCAGGCCTTGGCATCGTCCAGCTTCTTGATGCTGAATTCAATGCCCGCAATCTGTTTCATGCTCTTCACATCGAACGGGGCCTTTTCCAGAACTTCCTGAAAGAGGTCGATGGCCTGTTGCGCGATCTCCAGGTTCTCCGGCGTATCTACTCCAGGCGCAATTTTCTGCGCCAGCGCGGTACCCAGATAGACCTTGGCCGTGGGATTATCGGGGTCCAGCACCGTCGCCTTGCGGAAATGAAGGATCGCGTCATCAATGTGGCCGATCTTGTACGCTTCCAGGCCCTGTTTCAATTCTTCGCGAAGTTCAATTTGCTGGGGTGAAGGCTGGCGCCCGCCTCCGCCGCCCCTTTGCCCGGCGGCTGGGAGGCAAGCGGCCATGAGGATCGCCAGGCCGGCAGCTGCGACCTTGAATGCATGTCCGACATTCTGTGAACTGAACATAAAGCACCTCCATCGATCAATTTGGATATCCTTCAAGCAAAGCGGCCTCCGCGCAGGGCGGAGGCCGCTAGTGTGCATTAAAAGTCTGCGTTTACTTCAACTCGCCATTGTCACCCATGGTGATGCCGCCAGGGCCGGCATTCTTCTTCGCTTCGACGATTTTACGAGTTTCCATCGCCTTGGTGCGCCATTCATCGGCCATGGCTACGTCTTCCTTGCGGGCTGCCTCGTTGCCGTAGTCCAGATCGGCCTTGCGCCGGTAGATCAGGTTCAGGTAGGCCATCGCCTCGTCATAATTGGCCCGGTTGTCATTGGCCTGGTTGAGATATTGCAGGCCTTCCTCGACCAACGGAGCATTCTGCACAATGAGCGCGTCCATGACCTTCTTGGGAGCCTTGACATTGCCCTCGCCGTCGTCGTTGATGCCCTCGGGAGCCAAAGCCGCCAGCGTGTTCTGGTGCGCTTCCATCCAGTCAATCACACCCACGGTGTAGGCCGCTTCGGGATCCTTGGGATCCTCGGCCAGCACCTTCTTCTGCCACGCCTTGGCATCCTCCAGCTTTTTGATGCTGAAGTCAATGCTCGCTATCTGCTTCATGCTGTTGATATCGTGCGGGTTCTTGGCCAGAACCTCCATGAAGATGTCGATGGCGTCCTGCGCAGTCTTCAGGTTCTCCGGCGTATCCAGCCCGGCCACTACGTTTTGGGCCAAAGCGGTGGCCAGATAGCTCTTCGCCATGGGCAGGTTGGGATCAAGCTTCATCGCCTGCTGGAAGTGATTGATCGCCTCTTCGTAGTGGGTGCCCTTGTACGCTTCCACTCCCTTGTTCAACTGGTCGCGGGCTGCAAGCTTGTCGCACCCGCTTATGGAAAACACCATGCCGGCCAAGGCAATCGCGAGCGCCGTAATACGTGCGGGTCCATTCATATTCGTATCCTTCTCCTTCAGGCTAGAGCCGATCGGCAACGCGCCTGGAATCTCTGCTACTTCTGGCGCGGGCGGGAGATACCGCACCCAGTTGAAAGCATCCTACACCTGTATTCCGTCCGGATGAACTGCCTCCAGTCGGGGCCGACGCCCATCGCCTGCCGCCTCCCTCCTAGGAAAGCGGCTGCAAGATGGACTGCTACTGGCCGGCCATGATCTTGGGTGTCATCAAGCCGACATGATCCACGTTCGCCGAGCGGCCGATGTCGATGACTTCGGCTACGGCACGGAAATCGACATTGTCGTCGCCCTTGACGAACATGACGCGCTCGGCGCGGTTGGCGTAGATCTCGGTCAGGCGCGCCAGCAGCTCCTTCTGAGCCGCCGGGCCGCCGACGCCATTATAGATGACCGTATCGTTGATCTTGTACGAGGGGGCCTTGCCCGGCTCGTGCAGAACCTGCACCACGATGGTTCGATCGGTCGGATTCTGCAGTGTCTTGTCCTTGGGCGGCTGAGGCACCAGCGCATCCAGGCCCTTGGGCGTCACCGGCACGATGACCATGAAGATGATCAGCAGCACCAGCAGAACGTCAATCATCGGGGTTACATTGATGTCGGAAGAGTAGCCTCCCCCGCCCCCCATTGTCATTGCCATGGCAATCTACTCCTCGTAAAATCGAAATCGTTAAAAGGACGGCGCATAAAACTACTCGCCGCCTATCGTATTGCCTTCCTTCTTCTGGGTCAGCAAGCCCACGTCGTCCACGCCGGCTGTGCGCACAGCGTCGATGGCGTTTTCTACCGCCAGGTACTGGGCGCGGGCATCGGCGCGAATGAAGATCGTCTTGCCGGGTTTGTCGGCCAATTTGTCTCGAACCTGCACGCCCAACTGATCAAGGGAGGTCTTGTTTTGTCCCAGGAAAACCCCTCCGTCACGCGTGATGGCGACGACAATGGCGTCTTCCTTGTCGGCGTCGGGCATATTGGTGGTGTTCTCCACTTTGGCCATATCGACGGCTACCTTGTTCTGGAGCATGGGAGTAATGACCATGAAGATGATCAGCAGCACCAGCATCACGTCTACCATGGGAGTGACATTGATGTTGGAACTGACCTTTTTGCTTTCGTCGCGAACTGCTATTGACATTGCGTGTGCTCCATTGCCTGAAAATTTTTACTCCGGACGGCTTCCGGCATTGCACGAGAACCATCTGGATGGCGTGAGGCAGAAACCGGCGGGCGGGAGAGATGTTGAGTTCTCCCGCCCCCCGCAGCTTATCGCTCACGCCGCGAGCCGCTTTGCTTAGCGCTTGTGGCTCTGATTGATGAAGTAGTCGATCAGTTCGCTGGATGAGTTATCCATCTCAACGTCGAAGGATTCAACTCTTCCGGTGAAGTAGTTAAAGGCCATCACGGCCGGGATGGCGACAAACAGGCCGGCCGCGGTAGTTACCAGGGCCTCCGAGATGCCGCCTGCAACCGCGCCGATGCCGGAAGTCTTCTGGGTAGCGATCTGCTGGAAGGCGTTCAGAATGCCGATGACCGTGCCCAGCAGGCCAACGAACGGAGCGGTCGCGCCGATGGTGGCCAGAACCGCAAGGCCCCTCTTCAGCTTGGCGTGCACGATGGCTTCAGCCCTCTCCAGCGCGCGGCCGGAGCTGGCGATGGACTCTTCCGTCGGCGCGCCGCCGGATGCGCGGAACTCCTGCAGGCCGGCCGTTACAACCTCGGCCAGGTGAGACTTCTTGTTGCGATCGGCGATCTTGATCGCCTCCTCGAGCTTGCTGTCCTTCAGCGCGCCGGCAACCTTGGGCGCGAATTCGCGCGATTGCTTGCGGGCTGCCGAGAAGTACAGGTAACGGTCGATCATCACGGCCAACGACCAGATCGACTCGATGAAAAGGATGAAGGCGATAATGCGCGCCGCCCATCCCATGTTATGCAAAAGACCCATGAGGTTGAAGCTGACTGCCTCTTCGTCAAAGAGAAAAGCCAGATTGGCCGAATGCGAAGCGAAGTGCGTGAGCTGAGCGAGAATCACTGAATCATTCCTCCTAAGGAGTTTTCTTGTGGACTGCTACTGTCTTGCGGTTGTTGCGAATGCGGCTTTTCCCGGATTCGCATTCTGGTCAAAAGCGAAGCCCTGCCCCCGGAATGGCGGGAAGAGCCATAATGTTCCTCATCCGCCCAAAGTGAAGATCACGTTAATTTGCGTCTCCACTTCCACCGGTTCGTTGTTGAGCAGGTAGGGCTTGTAGCGCCAGGACTTGACGGCTTCCAGAGCGGCCGATTGCAGCATGGCCGGTCCGCTGACGACGTGCAGGTCCGTGATGGAGCCCGTTTTGGAGATATTCGCCTGCAGGACCACCGTGCCCTGCACGCGAGCCGCCTTGGCGATGGGAGGATAAATGGGCTGCGTCCTCAGCAGCACCATGCCCTGCATGACGCCGCTCGAGATTTTGACCACCTTGGGCGGAGCGGCCTTTACCTGGGCCTTGTTGGCATCGCCGAAGAGGCTGCCCATGGCGCCGTTCGCGCCGCCGAAGTCTGATCCGGCCACGCCAAACGAAGCCACCGGGGCTTCTTTCTCGGCGACCATCTTGATGTCATGCGGAATGCGGGTGGGCGCCGTAAGCTGATTGTTGATCATCTCCGACTTCACCGGAGCCACATGCACCGCCTCGGGCGGCGGAGGGGGCGGCGGAGGAGGAGGGGGGGGCGGGGGAGCTGTCAGGGCCATCTGCATGGCCGCCATGGGCAGCGCCTCGGGATGGAGCAGTGGAATCAGGATCACAATCACTACGACGATAATCTCGATGGAGCCCGTCAAAAGCGAATAGCGCCCGCTCCCGCTCTTGATCCTGCCTCCTGATTCAAATGTGGAATCTTCAAACATAGCCAGCCTCGAATCGGGTGTTTACTTACCACTTACTTAGACACCGGAGAAACCAAAAATGTTCCCAGCATCAAAACATTATCACAGTAGAGCGCCATGGCTGTGCCCAAGCACACATCGCCTCGAAAAACACACAAAAACCCGGCGAAAGAGCCGGGGAAACCCTACACTCGGGCGCGTTTTGCGGCCGGAAGAACTACAGCCTTACCCTGCTTCATCCGCCACACCTGCCAGGCCACCAGCATAGGCGCCGCCACGGCAATGGAGGAGTACGTCCCAATAAGAATACCTACTACGAGCGCAAAAGAAAAGCCCCTTAGTACTTGTCCGCCAAAAATATACAGCGACAGTACCGTAAGGAAGGTCAATCCCGAGGTGAGAACGGTCCGGCTCAGGGTCTGGTTGATGCTGCGATTGACCACGTCAGGCAAGGCTTCACGCCGATTCAGGCGCAGATTCTCGCGGATGCGGTCAAAGACCACGATGGTGTCGTTCATCGAGTAGCCGACCAGGGTCAGGATGGCCGCAATGACGGTCAGGCTGATCTCCTTGTTCAGCAGTGCGAAGGCGCCCACGGTGATCAGCGTGTCGTGGAAGCAGGCCACCACCGCGGCCACGCCGTAGATCAACTGGAAACGGAACCAGAGGTAGACCAGCATGCCCATCATCGACCACAGCGTGGCCAGCAGGGCTTTGGTCTCAAGCTGATGGCCCACCGTGGGGCCGACCACGTCCACATTGAGCACTTCGAAGGGATTGTCGTAATGGGCCTGCAGCGCATCGACGATCTGCTGGCGGCCCAAATCGAGCGCGCTTTCATCGTGCTGCTCGGGCAGGCCAATGAGCACTTCGTTGCCTCCGGACTCATTGATCTCCGACTGAATGCTCTGAATGGTCGCGTCCTTGATGCCGGCGGCCGCAACGGCCTCGCGAATCCGGTTGATATCCGGCGTCTGCTTGAACTTGACATGCACCTGCGTGCCGCCCTTGAAGTCCACTCCAAGCGGCAACGGGCTGCCGATCTGCTTCCAGTGAATGCCCATCGAGATGAGGCCGGCCACACTGAAAATCATGGAAAAGGCGAGGAAGTACCACTTTAACCTCAGCCAATCGATATTTACGCCGCGAAACAGTTCCACTGGTTCTCTCCGCTTCCTGGGGCTGGAACCCTTCCGGCTCCAGCGATCTTGTTATTCCTGAGTACCTGGCCCCTTAGTCCCTAAATCGACAGTGGCTCTCCTGGCTTCAATTTGTTCAGATGTGCATCGAAGATGACGCGCGAGACAAAGACCGCTGTAAACAGGTTGGCTATCAGGCCGATGGTCAGCGTAACTGCGAAGCCCTTCACCGGCCCGGTGCCGAAGACGAACAGAAAGGCCGCCGAGACGATGGTGGTGACGTGCGTATCGACGATGGTGACCCAGGCGTGGGCAAAGCCCTGATCGACGGCCGCCGCGGGCGCCTTGCCGGCGCGTAACTCTTCGCGGATGCGTTCGAAGATCAGCACATTGGAATCCACGCCCATACCGATGGTCAGAATTACGCCGGCGATGCCCGGCAGGGTCAGCGTGAGTGCATTGGCTCCGCCCGACATGGCGCTCGACAGGCCCATGATGCCCAGCAGAATCAACAGGTTCAGAAACAGCGCCAGATCGGCGTTGATGCCCGAACCCTTGTAGTAGATGAGCATGAAGACCATGACCACCACCACGCCCACGATGGCCGCCCGGACGCCCTGGTGGATCGAATCCGCTCCCAGAGAGGCGCCCACAAAGCGCTTTTCCAATTGCGACAGCGAGGCCGGCAGCGCGCCGGTGCTGAGCAGCTTGGAGAGCGCCAGAACCTCATCCTGCGAAAAACTGCCGGTGATGCGGCCGGAATCGCGAATTGCGTTCTCGATGTTGGCCACTTCCTTGACCTGGTCATTCATCACCACGGCCATGCTGTGGTTCACATTCTTGCTGGTGTAATCGTAGAAGCGGTCGCCGGCCTCGTTGGTCAGCGTAAAGTTGACTTCTCTGCGCCCGGTATTCGCATCGACGCCCGGATCGGCGGAGCGGAAGTCCTGACCACCCACAATGTACTGGCGATTGAGGATGTAAACGCTCTGCTGATCGGAGCCGTTCCCGATTACGCCGGTGAAGGTCTTCAACTCATCCTCCGCCGGTAGGCTGCCGCCCACGCTGGCCAGCGCCTCCTGCTCGTCTTTGTAGGGACCGCCGACCACGGCGTGAATCTCCAGCCGGTTGGTGCCCTGGATGATCTTCTCGATATCGCTTTCATTTTCCACGCCCGGCAGCTCGACCAGAATCTGGTTGGCTCCCAGGCCGTACTCCTGAATCACCGGCTCGCTGACGCCCAGCGCGTTCACACGGTCGCCCAGGGCCTCAATCGCCTGCTGGACGGTCTTCTTCTCCAGCGCCGTCAGCACCATGGGCTTCATCGTGAGCGTCCAGGCATTGCCGGAGACGCTGTCCAGGTTGTATTCGTTGGAATACTTGCTATCCAGCAGGTTCTGAACGGCGCTGGAGCTGGCCGTCGCGGTGCCTTCCACGCGGATTACCTGCGGTTTGGCCGCGTCGGGCACGTAGACCTGGGAAAAGGTCAGGCCGGCCTTCTTCAGATCCTGCTGGATGCGCACCGTCGTGTTGCTGGTTTCGGCGTAAACCGCTTCCTCGACCTTGACCTGCAAGATCAGATGAGCGCCGCCCTTCAGGTCCAGGCCAAGGTGAATGCGCTTGGTCAGGCCTTCCGTCAGATCCTTGTAGCTGAAGCCCGATGAGGCGCCGAAGATGCCCCAGACGCAGATCACCAGCACCGCAACGATCAGAGCAATTTTGTTATTAAGATTCTTCTTCATCGTCCCGTTTCTCGAAACAGTTCTCAGTTTTCAGTTCTCAGTGTGCAGCGCTTGAGAACTGGGAACCGCTTTACAGCTACGACCCTGAAAGCCCATCCTGCGTGGTCACTGAGGCAATTGCGTTCTTGGCTATCTCCAGCTTGATGCCGTCCGGCGCCACGCGAATCACGATGACGTCGTCCTTGATGGAGAGGATGATGCCGCGAATGCCGCCCGCGGTGGTGATCCGGTCGCCGGTCTTGATCTTGGAGAGCATCTCCTGCCACTGCCGCTGCCGCTTCTGCTGCGGGCGGATCATCATGAAGTATAGGACCGGAATCAACAGCAGGGGCAGAAGCATCATAATGCCGTTTCCGCCTCCGGCTGCCTGCTGGAAGACCCACAAAGCTAAACTTGTTGCCACGCTCATCCTTTACTCGCCCCAGAGCCGCGCACCCCGCCGCCCTTCAAGGCACAGGCACACCCGGCCATCGGCCGCGCGCCCGCAAAAAATTTGTCTCCGGGAACGATCCAGACTGGTCCGTACTGCTGACCTGGGCCTCTGACTGCTGCCGTCTGCTTCCTCTTCGACACAGCCCACCTCTGGAAGTCCGTTTTCGCTGGCCGCGCCATTTTTTGCGCACACGCCACCCGGATTCCAAAAGGAGTGCCTCAATAGATAAGATACGCGCGGGCGGGGGGCTGTCAAGGCGGGCGGCCAGGGATCAGGGGTCGGCGATCTGGGATCAAAGGCGCTTTTCCGCCTCTTATAAAGTATTTACACATCGCCTACGCCTGATTTACGCCTGCTGGATTCTTCTGGAGTGGAGATGCTTTTCGGTTGACGCGGTTTGAAATCGCACATCGCGCGCCGCAAAGCGGGATAGGGGGCGACCCATGGACAGCACGGTTCGCGACTTGCTCTTAATCACTTTCTTCGGTCTCGCCGAAGTCTTTATGGTTTGGACGCTGTGGAATTTTTTACGGGCTGGCCGCCGGCGGCCAAGCGCCAGTAGTCAGTTTCCCACTGTCAGTCGTCAGTACAAGCGCCCAACAACCTGAGCTTTGTAAACAATAATTGCGTCACTTGATCGTGCAGTTGGTCACTGCAAGAACAGGTAGCGCCGGCCTCCAAGCCGG
>JBKQLG010000037.1:0-5608 GCA_052147235.1 Occallatibacter sp. | reverse complement strand
TCGGGCGTGCGATCGATGGGCTGATAACAAGCACCCACGAAGAGCTGTCCGAGACCCGGCCAGTGGGGATGCGCGGCAACATTCTGAGCCGCGGACGCGGCGCTCAACAAGCCCATGAGGAGAAGAGGCAGCGCGAAGTTCCTGAGTGACAAACAGAATACTTTCTCTTTCATTTGTTTACCTGCGCGCGTTCCAGCTTAACGAGCACAATGTCGTTGCTGTTCATCGGCACAGTAAGCTCGACCGTGCCCGCGGCTCCGCTCTGTATCACCTTGCCGGTCTCCGGAAGATCGCGCGTCAGCTCGTTCAAATGCACGATCTGCGCGGCGGTCAGTCCTTTGGGAGAGCCCATCTCGAGGTATGCGGAATAAGCATCGTTGGCGCGATAGCCGGTGCGATGAATTTCCACGCGGTAAGAGGTATTCGGCGCAAGATGCGTGACCTGCAACTCGACGGACGCCACCGCATGGGCGGGAATTAGCTTTGTATAAAAGGGTCGATCGCTCACCTTTTGCTCCGGCTGCTCGAAGTCCCATAGGACAGCCGTGACGTTTCCATCCTTGGTGGCCAGCATTGCCTGCGGATCGCTCGTCCTGAGGCTCTCGCCCTGAAGCGCGTGAAGGTACTTGTAAGCGAAGTACGCCGGCTTGCGTATGCCTTGCGGGTTCAGCAGGCCGAATCCTCCTTGAAACGGCGCCGTCGGAGGTCCGGGTTCTTCAAACAGATCGGTGTAGGTCCAGTAGCTCATGCCCTGCGCCAATCCCTGGCTGGCTTTGAGCTTGGTCAGGATGTAGGGCGCGCTGATATAAGAATCGTGTACCGGGTCGCGCGGCGTATAACTCGTGCTCCACTCGGTAAAGTACAGCGGAAGCTCAGGAAACGGCGAAGCCGAGATTTCTTTGCGTACACGCCGCACGTCTCCGATAATCGCGTCGGGGGATGGGGCGAGTTTTGTGTCGCTCGCTCCGTTTTCATCAAGAAATCCTCCGTCGACGCCATAAGTGTGCGTTGTCACAAAGTCAATGGCAGCGCCGCTCTGCTTCACATGGGCGAGAAACTCGGGAACCCATGCCGCTCCGGCCGTGCTCGGCCCTCCCACACGCAACGCAGGATCGATGGACTTGATCGTCTTTGCGGTCAAATCGTAAAGCTCAAAGTATGCTTTCTGATCGCCGCCTTCCCAGAATCCCGACAGGTTGGGCTCGTTCCACACTTCAAAAAACCACGTGCGCACTTCGTCTCTTCCGTAGCGCTTCTCAATGTGCCTGACAAAAGCATCGACAAGGTCGCGCCAGCCTTCCGGTTTCGGGTGCGATGTGTTTCCGTTCCAATAAAAGATGCTGTTTTGCGAGGTGGCAAGCGCCTGAGGCGAGAATCCGAGTTCGACAAACGGCTTGATGTGCCGGGCCAGTAAGTCGTCATAAAGCTGGTTGATCTTTGTCCAGTTGTAGACGGTCTTGCCATCTTCGACGCGCACGGTTCCCAGCACATCATGAAAGATCGCATGAAAGCGGATGTAGCGAAAGCCGAGTTCATCCACGGCGAGCTTGAGTTGAGCCTGGCTGTCATCGCGAATCAGCGTGCCGGGAAAATCGGACCCTACCGACAAATCGAAGAAGCGATCCACCGGCCCCGTCGAGTCTTTGAGATTCACGACAATGGTGCGGGATGGAGCCTGTTGCGATTGAGCCGCTAGACACAAGGCAGATGATGCCGCAAAAAAACCGATGGCCAGGATGGAAAGCTGCCGCTGAACTGATCTGAACATGACTTGTACTCTCCTCAAAAAATGGCTGGAATGTAGCGCCGGTCTCCAGACCGGCTGTCGCGGGGGCGTCCACGCCCGCTCTTGTCCATGAGCAATTACAAATCATACAGCCTGAACGTGAGTTCGCGCTGGTTCCCTAATCGTAGTCATCGATGAACTCGCATCTCGCTCTTTCCGCTCTCCCGCTAAAATTCTTCGTCGGATTCCACGGCGGGCAGGATGTCGTTGTCGCGCGCTATCCAGACATAAAGGGTGGGCAGCAGGAAGACGCCGATGATCAGGTTGGCCAGTAGGCCGCCGACGATGACGATGGCGAAGGGCCGCTGCGAGTCGGAGCCAATCGCATGGCTCAGCGCGGCGGGCAGCAGGCCCAGCGTGGCCACCAGCATCGTCATCATGATGGGCCGCAGGCGCAACACCGCGCCCTCGACGGCGGCTTCGATGATGTGCTCCTGGGTAGAGACTTCCATGCCCTTGCGCCGGGCACGCAACTGGTTGATGAATTCGATCATGATGACGCCGGTCTGCACGCTGACGCCGAAGAGCGCCAGGAAACCGACGGCTGAGGAGACAGAGAAGTTGGTGTGGGTGATGAAGAGCGCCAGCGGCCCGCCGATGGAGGCCATGATGACGCTGACGAGGATCAGCATCGCCCACTTGAAGGAGCGGAACATGGTGTAGAGTATCAGGAAGATGACCATCACGGTGATGGGAATGACCAGGTCCATGCGCTTGTCGGCGCGCTTCTGGCTCTCATACTCGCCTGCCCACTCGGTGTGGTAGCCGGCGGGCAGCTTCACATTCATATTGACCTTGCCCAGAGCCTCCTCGACAGTCGAACCGAGGTCGCGCCCGCGCACGGAGTACTTGATGGCGATGAAGCGCTGGCCGCCCTCGCGATAGATCTCCTCTGCGCCGTCGTCGGCGGAGACTTTGGTCAACTGCGCCAGCGAGACGCGCTCGCCGGAGGGCGCCAGCAGGCGCACGTTTTCGATGGCCTCGCGCGTGTCGCGATACGGCTTCTGATAGCGCAGCGTCACATCGAAGCGCGCCTCGCCCTGCTGGACCTGAGTGAGCGCGTTGGCGCCCACGGCGGTCTGCACGGCGTCCTGGATGTCGGCCACGTTGATGCCCCAGCGGGCGGCGGCGGCGCGATCCACCGTGTAGTTGAGGTTGGGCTGGCCGATGATGCGGAAGATCCCCAGATCCTCGATGCCCTTGACCGTGGCCATCTGCGCCTGAATTTCTTCGGCCTTCCGTTCCAGCGTGCGCAGGTCGTCGCCGTAAAGCTTGACGGCCAGTTCGCCTTTTACCCCGCTGACGGCTTCCTCCATGTTGTCGGAGATGGGCTGCGAGTAGTTCCACAGAACGCCGGGAAACTTGCTCAACTCCTTGTCCATGGCGGCGATCAGTTGCTCCTTATCCTGGTGGAAGACGGGCCGCCATTCCTTTTTGGGCTTGAGGTCGACAAAGTATTCGGTGTTGAAGAAGCCGGTGGTGTCGGTGCCGTCGTCGGGGCGTCCGGTCTGGCTGACGACCTGCGTAACCTCGGGGAAGCTGGCCATCACGACGCGTGCCTTGTTGGTGAAGTCGATCGAGGCGGTAGGGCCTTCGCTGGGCGGCAGCGTACCGCGAACCCAGATCGATCCCTCATCAAGGTGGGGCAGAAACTCCGAGCCGATGGGCCCGCCGAAGGTGAGATAGACGGCGATGGCAAAAAGCGCGGTGGCGATGCCCAGGGTGGTGCGGCGATGCTCAATGGCCGCGCGAACCGCCGTGCGATAGTGCGTGGTGAGCCAGATCATGACAGGGTTGTGCCACTCTTTGGCGCCCTTGCTGAAGATCATGCCGGCCATCACCGGAGCAACAAACATGGCGAAGCCGAGCGATCCGATCAGGGCAAAACAGACGGTCCAGGCCATGGGCTTGAAGAGCCGGCCCTCGACTGCCTGCAAGGTGAAGATGGGCAGGTAGGCGGTGATGATAATGCCGCGGGCGAAGAAGACGGGGCGCTGCACCTCGTGCGCGGCCTCGCGAACGCATTGCGCCGGGGTATGAGTGCCTTCATGCTGCGCCATATGGCGGACGATGTTTTCAATCATCACCACCGAGCCGTCGACCAGCATTCCAAAGTCAAGCGCGCCCAGCGAGAGCAGGTTGGCTGGAATGTGGCTGAGGTCGAGGCAGATGGAGGCAAACATCAGCGCGAAGGGAATGGTGAGGGCGACAATAATCGCGCCGCGTATATTGCCGAGGAAGAGAAAGAGAATGATGGAGACCAGAATCATGCCCGCAGTCAGGTTGTGTTCGACCGTATCGACGGTGAAGCGCACCAGATCGGAGCGGTCGAGGAAGGGCACGACCTTGACGCCCTTGGGCAGAATGCCGGGGTGGTCCTTGTTTCCGTTGAGCTTCGTCACTTCGGCGTGAATGCCGTCAAGAACAGGATCAGCGTCGTCGCCTTTCTGCAGCAGCACAATGCCTTCGACGGTGTCGGGATTGTCGACAATCTCGCCGTCGACGCGATGAATGGCCTTGCCGATCTGGCCGAGGCGAATCTTCGGCCCTTGCGCGACGGTGGCAATGTCCTTGATCTTGATGGGCGCGCCGTTCTGGGTCTTGACGACGGTGTTCTCGATGTCCTGCACGCAGGTGTAGAGGCCGACCGATTGCACGTTGATCTGTTGCGCGCCCTGCTCGATGAAGCTGCCGCCGCCGTTGGTGTTGTTATTGGCGATCTGCTGCTCGACCTGACTGATGCTCAAACCATGAGAAACGAGCTTCTCCGGGTCGAGCTTGATCTGGTACTCCTTGGTAGGCCCGCCGAAGCTGGAGACATCGACCACGCCGTTTACGCCCTTGAAGGATTTCTCCAGCGTCCAGTCTTCGAGCGCCTTCTTCTCCATCACGTCGTAGGAGGGGTTGGTGCTTTCCAGCGTGTACCAGTAGATTTGTCCGACCGGGCTCCAGTCTGTGCCCATCTGCGGCACAAGGTTGGCGGGCAGGCTGACCATGCTGAGCCGCTCCAGTACGTGCTCGCGGTTGACGTCGCTGGTGGAGTCGTCGTCGAAGATCAGCATCAGGCTGGATAAGCCGGCCAGCGTGGTGGAGCGCAGATGCGTGAGATGGGGAATGCCGGCCATCTGAATTTCAACCGGCACGGTGACCTGGCGCTCGATCTCTTCAGCAGAGCGGCCCGGCCACTGGGTGATGATCTGCACGTAGTTGTTGGCCACGTCAGGGTAGGCCTCGACGGGCAGGTTGCGAAAGGAAACAATGCCCCAAGCGGTAAGCACGACAACGCCACCGAGAACCAGCCAGCGGTTTTTGAGCGCGAAATCGACCAGTGCTCGAATCATCTATTGGTTCCCTGCGGTCTCCAGCAGTAATGCGTTGGTCACCACCTGCTGGCCAGGCTGAATGCCGGAGAGAATTTCCTGCCGGTTTCCGTCGAGCATCTTGCCGGCACGTACCTCAGTACGCTTGAACTGGTTGCCGCCCGCGGGGAGATAGACCCAGTCGCGGTCGTGCAGGTGGAGTACGGCATCGGCCGGAACCACGGCGTGCGACTCTTTCGATTTGCTGGTGAAGGTTGCCGTGCCGAACATGCCCAACCTGAGGACGCCGGGATTGCGAACCTCAATGCGTACCTTGGCGGTGCGGATGGATGGATCAAGAATGGGGCCGATGTCGCTGATGCGGCCGGTGATGGGGCGATCGGGAAATGAGTTCAGCTTGAAGCGTGCTTCCTGGCCGAGTTGAATGCGGGGAATATCGTTTTCATAGACGTCGCAGATGATCCACACGGAGGAGAGATCGGCGATGGTGAAGGCTGTGGCC
>JBKQLG010000036.1:0-4857 GCA_052147235.1 Occallatibacter sp. | reverse complement strand
GACAGTTGAAGTGACGGCAGACACTTTGGCCGCCGAGACTACCAGCACGCAACTGGGCGAGACGCTGAGCGCGAACAAGATGGAGAGCGTACCGCTGAACGGGCGCAACTTTACCGATTTAATGGCGGTGCAGCCAGGGATTGTGCCAATAAACACGTCGCAGCCTGGCGCGGTGATTATGACCGGCGTGGCCGCGACGCCGCCCTCGGGCGACGCCAACCCCGGCAATCTCTCCATCAGCGGACAGCGCGAATCGTCAAATGGCTTTCGCGTAAATGGCAACGACGCTGAAGAAGATGTGAATATGGGCACATCGATTGTGCCCAATCTGGATTCGATTGACAGCTTTCGCGTGCTGACCTCAAATTTCGACGCTGAGTATGGCAACTCCAGCGGCGGGCAGGTGCTTGTCACCACCAAGTCGGGAACTTCGCAGGTTCACGGCTCGGCCTTCGAGTTTCTGCGCAACACGGCTCTGGATGCGCGCAACTATTATTCGCAGAATCGGGCAGCTTATCGGCAGAATCAGTTTGGCGGCACGGTAGGCGGAACGCCTTTTCACAAGAACTTGGCGGTCTTTGCCGATTATCAGGGCACGCGGCTTACCGAAGGGATAGATACCGGGCAGATCGCGGTGCCCTCGGTCGCGGAGCGAGGTGGGGATTTCAGCCAGAATCCGCTAACCGGCAGCGTGAACGGTACTGCCTGGGCGACTCAACTTTCCTCGTTGCTGGGACGCACGGTGACCGCGGGCCAGCCTTATGCATCGGTCTTCCCCAACGGACAGATTCCTCAATCCATCTGGTCCGCGCCGGCGAAGTACTTGCTGGCTTCAATTCCGCAGCCGAACGCTGGAACCGCGCTCTTTGCCACGGCAGCCGAGGCTGAGACTCTACAGGACGACAAAGGCGCGCTGCGCCTGGACTGGACCCATGGCAAAGGAACACTGACCGGCTACTACTTTCTCGACGGCTACTCGCTGGACAATCCCTTCCCGACAGGCACGGGCGGAGCAAGCGTTCCCGGCTTCGACGCAACCAGCAACGGCCTTGCCCAACTGGCCAGCCTCGGCCATACCATCACCTTCGGCCAGTCGGCCTTGAACGAGTTCCACCTGAGTTATATGCGCAATGATAACTCCGTGGGCCAGCCGAAGGGCGGTGTGGGACCGTCGCTCGCCGATCAGGGATTTAGCGGTATTGTCCCGCTGAAGCCCTCGACTGAGGGGATTGAAAACATCGCTTTCAACGACTTCACGCTGGGCGTAGACACCACCGCGCTGGTGCAGGCGGAAAACATCTATGAGGTGAGCGATGCCTTCTCGCGCATCATGGGCAAGCATGGTCTCAAAGTCGGCGGTGAACTCCACGCCAACCAGATCAACACCCACCCCGACGTGATCTTCAACGGCAGCTTCGCCTTCAATGGCTCGGAGACCGGGTTGGATTTTGCCGACTTCCTGCTCGGCGTGGCCTCCAGCTATACGCAAGGGCAAGCGGGCAGCTTTTACAACCGCAACCTATATATGGCGGCCTTCGTGCAGGACAGTTGGAAGCCGACCGGACAGCTTACGGTGAATTATGGCGTGCGCTGGGATCGCATCCGTCCCTGGAGCGAGAAGTTCAATCAGTTGCAAACGCTGGTCAACGGCCAGCAATCCGAGGTCTATCCCGATGCGCCGCTGGGGTTGGTATTTCCCGGCGACCCTGGCGTACCGAGTTCTCTTGCCCCGGCACGCAATGATTTTTCGCCGCGCCTGGGCGCTGCGTATACGCCGTCCTTCACCGCACCCTGGCTGCGCAAGCTCGCCGGCCCCGCTGGCCAGACCAGTATCCGCGCCGGCTATGGCATCTTTTACACTGCCTACGAAGGTCTATCGGCTGGCATCATGAGTGCCAATCCTCCCTACGGCTATACCTATACTTCAGCCGCGCCGCCGCTCTTCACTTCGCCCTTTACGGTGGCGGCCACCGGAGCCAATGCGGGGCAGCGATTCCCGCTGCAAAAAGCAGTTTACGGAGCTTCTCGTTCGCATCCGGACACGAACGTCAATTGGAGTAACTTTGAGCCGCTGGTCGGTATTCCGGCTGTGGCCCCGCGGGACATAACCCCTTACGCCGAGCATTGGATGCTCAGCATTGAACGGCAATTTGGCGCGGGCACGCTAGCCAATCTCAGTTATATAGGCGCAGAGTCGCACCATCTGCTGGTGCTGGAAGAGGCAAACCCAGCCGATCCCACTTTGTGCCTGAGTCTTGGCGCGTCGCTCTGTGGGCCGTTCAACGAACAGGCTGCGCGCACGCAATTCGGCCTCGCATTCGGCAGCGTCGAGTTGCAGCGCACCATCGCCAACGCCAATTACAACGCCCTGGAAGTCACACTGAACCATCACGGAGAGTGTCGTATTCGCGGCCTTGAATTGCTGGCCAGCTACACCTTCAGCAAATCCATCGATCAATCCGCCGGCCTGCCAGAACCTGTAAATCCAGTGACCCCGTCACTCAGCCGCGCACTATCGGCCTTCGATCTGCGTCATAACTTCGTCGCCAGCTTTCACGATCAGTTGCCCGAATCGAAGGCAACAGGCCCGCTCCATGCAATCGCTTCCGGTTGGGCGCTGGCCGGCATTGCTCGTTTCACTTCCGGATTGCCTGTAACACTGCTCAACAACAACGACACGTCTCTGCTGGGTACCATTCCCAATGGCATCAATAACAACGGCGTGGATACGCCGGAGTGGAGCGGGAAAACCCTCAGTATCAACCGGAATCCACGCGGCGGCGTACCGGTCTTCGACGCAACGCAGTTGACGCTGCCCGCTCTGGGAACCATGGGCAACGCACGCCGCCGCTTCTTCTCCGGCCCCGGCATGGAGAATCTGGACGCTACGCTTTCCCGGACAGTCGCAGTCAAAGGCAGCCGCTCTCTTGAAGTTCGAGCTGAAGCCTTCAACCTGATCAATCACGCGCAGTTCTTTGGTGCTGCAACTGTTCAAGGCAATGTATCCAGCAGCAACTTCGGCCAGGCGGTCAGCGCAATGCCCCCACGGCAGATGCAGCTTGCATTACGCTGCCGATTCTGATGAGCGCCTTTCACCCACAAGGCACCCGGTGGCGAATGACTTAATGCATGGAAACCGCGGTTACACGCGGCTCTTAAGGACGAGCTTAGACCCCGGCGGTTGAACGAAGATTCGCGTTCCTGTCGAAGCGTATTCGTTTCGCCGCCGTCTCAAAAAACAAACGTCCGGGAGAAGACTCCCGGACGTTCGCGATGCGGATTAGGATCAGATCGCCCTTTCTACAGAGCGTCTGAATAGATCAGGCGAGCCAGGAGATTCTCGATTTGCTCCTGCTTGCCGGACCTCGGTTTGGGATTGATGCCATTCTTGAGAGCCGCTGCCTCGATCTGATCAAGCGAGAGCTTGCCTTCAAGCATCGCGACCGCCTCAGGCGACTTCCAGCCTGCATAGCGCTCGGCGAGGATCGTATCGTAGCGGCCGTCTTCAATCAACTTGGCAGCCGTCAGGAATGCGCGCGCGCACAGGTCGGCGCCGCCTACATGGGCATGGACCATATCCTCGGCGGTAAAGCTCTGGCGCCGTACCTTGGCGTCAAAGTTGCACCCGCCTTGCTTCAGGCCGCCGGCTTTAATGACGTGATACATACTCATCGTCATCGACCAAAGTTCGTTCGGGAACTGATCGGTGTCCCAGCCCAGCAGCGCATCGCCGCGATTGATGTCCAGAGATCCGAAGATTCCCAGCGCGCCAGCCGTCGAAATCTCATGCTCGAAGGTATGTCCCGCCAGCATGGCGTGGTTGGCTTCGATATTAACCCTGATTTCCTTTTCCAGGCCATAGCGCTTCAGGAATGAATACACCGTCGCGACGTCAAAATCGTACTGGTGCGTGGTCGGTTCCTTGGGCTTGGGTTCGATCAGAATCTGGCCTTCAAAGCCGATCTTGTGTTTATATTCCACAACCAGGTTCATGAAGCGCCCCATCTGATCGAGTTCCTGCTTCATATTGGTGTTCAGAAGCGTTTCGTAGCCTTCGCGTCCGCCCCAGAGCACATAATTCGAACCGCCGAGCCGCTTGGTGGCGTCCATGCAATTCTTCACCGTTGCTGCGCACCAGGCGAAGACCTCGGGATCGGGATTGGTGGATGCGCCGGCCATAAACCGCGGATGGGAGAAGAGATTCGCCGTTCCCCACAGCAGCTTGGTCGGATACTTGCTCATCTTTTTTTCGAAGTAATCCACCATGATGTGGAAGTTCTTCAGGGTCTCGGCAAGAGTCTCGCCTCCGGGCGCGATGTCGGCATCATGGAAGCAAAAGAAGGGCAGGCCGACTGCTCTGAAAAGCTCGAAGGCCGCGTCGGCTTGCACCTTGGCCTGTGCAATCGGGTCGCCGGCCTCAAACCACGGACGCTGCAGCGTGGCTGAGCCAAATGGGTCGCCTCCTCGCATCGCCAGCGAATGCCAATAGGCGACCGAGAAGCGTAGATGATCCTTGAGGGGCTTGCCGAGTACGACACGGTCTGCATCGTACCAGCGGTAGGCAAGGGCCTTCTGACTCGAAGGACCCTCGTACTTTACTGTTTCGAAAGAGCTAAAGATTGTTTCGGCCACGGTGAATCTCCTATCCTTCCAAAAATCGCAATCAAGCCTCTGAATTGCCCGGCTGACCACAACAATCCTAACGGACGATGCGTATGCATGGCAACTTCTACTCTTGTCCAACGCAAGATGAGCCTGAGCGTAGGAGTTGATTCCAACGCAAGATGAGCCTGAAGCGATTGGAGCGGGCAAGCTGAGGATGGATGATCAGCGTGCTTGGAGCAGAGAAGTTGAGTT
>JBKQLG010000035.1:0-2815 GCA_052147235.1 Occallatibacter sp. | reverse complement strand
GCGGTGCTGGGGGAGTATCGCCTGATCTATTCGTTTCCGGTGCAGAAGATGATAGAGCAGATGTCGCCGGGGGCTTTTCCTAATCATCCTTACGGCCACACCGTGATCGGCTATCTCGACGACGTGGAGAAGATGCCGCAGGCCTGGGATGCAGCCTGGCAGTTCTTCCATAGCTATTACACGCCGAACGATGTGGCCATCATCGTGGTGGGCGACGTGGACCCGCAGAAGCTGTTTCCGGCGATCGAGAAGGCGTATGCCGACTGGAAGCCGGTGCCTACGCCGAAGATTCCCACCCAGCCTGAGCCCAAAGAGCACCGGGCGGTGCACGTGGATTGGGAGGCGGAGGTCGCGCCGCGGCTGGTGGTCGCCTATCACACGCCCGCGTTCAATCCCGGCACGCCGGAGTCGGCGGTCTCGCTGGTTCTGGATGAACTGCTGACCTCGCGCTCGGCGCCCCTCTACCAGAAGCTGCGCTATCAGAAGCAGTCGGTGACCTCGTTCGCCACAGCCACCGCGCCGATTTCCACCGACCCGCACTGGATGCTGCTGAGCGCCGAGCTCAGCCTGGAACGCTTCCAGAAAGAGGGCACGAAGTACGTGGACGAGGTGCGCTACGACATCAGCGGCGGCGCCGAGGCGCTGAAGAATTTCTCCCAGGATCCCAACGCGGCCAAAACGCTGGAGGTGATCAAGAGCAAGGTGAAGAATGACTTTCTGGCGCAGTGGGATACCACCGACCACATCGCGCAGAGCCTGGCCACGTTTTACCGCTTCAACCGCGATCCGCACGTGCTGGATGCGCTGCTGCAGTCGGTCGAGGAGCTGCAGCCGGCGGACATCGATGACTACGCCGCCAGGTACTTCACGCGCGAAGGCCGGCTGGTGGGCACGCTGTGGCACGGCACGCCACCGCCGGAGACCGCTCCCAAGAAGACGGAGGCGCGGTGATGCGGAAGACAGTACTCGGTACTCAGTACTCGGTACTCAGTTTTCTGCTGGTGCTGGTTGGGGTGACGCTGTCGCCGGCACAGCAGGCGGCGGCCAAACATAAGCCGGCAGCTCCGCCTGAACTTCCGGCGAATGTGGTGACGCTGGCTTCGCCCTCGCCGCTGTATGAAGTCGAGATCATGGTGCGCGCCGGTTCGGCCCAGGACCCCCGCAGCAAAGAAGGCACCGCAAGCCTTGTTGGCAGGATGATGCTCGAGGGTGGCTTTGGCGATCCCAAGAATCCGGTCACGAAAGAGAAGCTGGCGGAGATCACGCGTCCGTGGGGCGAGGCCGCGTATCCCCAGGTGCGCGTCGACAAGGAAGCCACCGTCTTTAGCATGACCGTGCCGCGCGATGTCTTTCCCCAGTTCATAGCCCGGGTGCTGAAGCCGATGCTCACCCAGCCGCTGTTCCTGGAAGCCGAGCTGGAGCGGGTCCGCAAGGAAGCGCTGGTGGGGATCCGCTCGAACTTGCGATTCGAGCAGCAGGAGCAACTCGGCCTCGTGGCCCTGGATGACTGGGTGCTCGAGGGCACGCCGCTCGCACATCTTGCGCACGGCACCGTCGAAGGGCTGCAGGCAGTGACCCGGGACGATCTGCTAGCGTATTACAGTAGCCAGTACCAAATCCTGAACATATTCGTCGCCGCGAGTATCACCGATCCGGCGGCGCTCAAGCTGCTGGTTTCCGCTCTGCCCGTGGGTCCCGCGGGGGGCTTTCTCCGATTCATGTCTGGGCATGCGGAAGCGCCTGCCGGCCATCGCCTGCTGATCATCACCCAGCCCAACGCCATCGCTACGGGTCTACACCTAGGCTTTCCCATCGCGGTGCGGCGCGGCGAGCCGGATTACTGGCCGCTGTTCGTGGCCAACGTCTTCTTCGGCGCGCATCGCGACCAGATCGGGCGGCTGTATAGAGACATCCGCGAAGAGCGCGGATACAACTACGGCGACTACTCCTACATCGAATATTATGCGGCGCGTCCCTATGCGCTGTTCCCCCCGCCCGGGACGCCGCGCGAGCAGCAGTATTTCAGCATGTGGATCCGTCCGGTGAGTCACCAGTACGCGCACTTCATCCTGAAAGCCATGGCCTGGGAGCTCGACAACTTCATCAAGAACGGCATGACGGCGGAGCAGGTGGAAGCCGCCAAGCAGAAAGCGCGCACGCTCTACCTTAATTATGCCGACAGCAAGGGGCGGCAGCTCGGCTATCGTCTCGACGACATGTTCTACGGCATGAAGGACCACGGCTACCTGGCGGAGATGCTGGCCAACATCGACAAGCTGACGGCCGAGCAGGTGAATGCGGCGATCAGGAAATATCTTCAGGCCGCGAATCTGAAATATGTGATCGTGACCAACGAGAGCCAGGCGCAGAAGCTGGCCGACGACATTGCCGGCGATACCAACGTGGTGTCGAAGACGCGCGAGGAATACCACATCTCCGAGCCGGCGCCGCCGGAGAAGCAGAAGATGCTGGCCCAGGACGACGCGTGGAAGGCGTACAAGCTGAACATTCCGCGCGAGAACATCACCATCGTCAAGGCGGAGCAGATGTTCGAGAGCAGCGCCAACCCGGGGGTAAAGTGAAGCATCTGTGTAGTGAGACGCAGCAGGCTGCGTCTGCGCGTTGGCGGCGTTGGCGTGGATTATTCTCAGGACTCGCGGGTGCGGGCCACGAGAAACTGCCTTGTTGGACATTACGTGTCAGGGCACGGCTTCAGCCGTGCCGTTTGGCCACTGTAATGAACGGGCTTTAGCCCCTGAGGGCAAGGGCAATGGCTTCTCCAGCCTTGATTCTCGAAAATCGATTTCGTCTGCAC
>JBKQLG010000034.1:0-3736 GCA_052147235.1 Occallatibacter sp. | reverse complement strand
AAACTCAACTTCTCTGCTCCAAGCACGCTGATCATCCATCCTCAGCTTGCCCGCTCAGACTCCTTCAGGCTCATCTTGCGTTGGAATCAACTCTCGGCTCCAGGCTCATCTTGCGTTGGACAAGAGTACTTCTTGCGAAAAGCAGGGTTTAGGTTGATGATTCTATTGCCATTGTTTGGCAATTCCGCGGTTTTGAACCATAAGGAGAAGACTCGTGCGTAAAAACATTCTCATGGTAGTATTCCTGGCCATCTGTCCTTTAGCCTTTGCCCAGCAGGCGCAGAACAACGATTCCATCGTCAAGCTGGTGAAAGCGGGCATGTCGGATGACCTGATCGTCTCCGCCATCAACACACAGCCGGGAACCTACGACACGTCCGCCGATAGTCTGATCGCTCTCAAGAGCGCAGGCGCCAGCGACAAAGTGATCTCCGCCATTCTCCAGAAGGCTGCCGCCTCCGCGCCGGCCGTCCCAACTCCAACCGGCCAATCAACCCTTTCGGCAAGGCTCAATGCCCTCGTCGTCAAGCTGGTGCAGGCTGGACAACCCGATGAGATCATTCTTGCCACCATCAAAATGGCGCCTGAGAGCTTCGACGCTTCCCCGGATGCACTGGCGGCCCTCAAACGAGCTGGCGCCAGCGATGCTGTGGTCGCCGCTATCGTGCAGAAGGCCGATGCCCAAGGGCAGGACGCCTCGTCCGCGGCGATGCTCTCGACTCTGGCCGGGCAGAACCCGAACGACCCGATGGCGCTGCATTATGTCGGCATCTACATGATGACAGCAACGCCGGACGGCAAAGGGAAGATGGTGCTCATCAAACAGGCCGCTGCGGGAGATGCGACGCTGGGGCTCGGCGGCGCATTGGGAATGGCCTTTTCGGGCGGTCTTGCCAAAGCCAAGATGACATTGTCGGTGAGCGGGGCTCGCGCCGCCATCCGCACCCAGGAGAAAACCCCCGTCTTTTATATGTATCTGCCTTCGAACGGCTACATATACTCCGTATCGACGGCCTTCATGACGGCCAAGGCGGCGAAGGGCTTGCCCAGCAATTTTGGCAGTCCTTCGCAGTTTACCCTGATTTCCATAGAAGACAAAAACGATTCCCGGGAGATAGAGGTTGGAAAGCTTGGATTGGGAGGCGAGAAAGACTCGATCGACGAGAAACAGACGATCAAGTTCAACGCCGAACAGATTCGCCCCAATGTTTATAAGGTCACCCCGGCGGTCGATTTGAAGCCCGGAGAATACGCGTTTGTCGCGCCAACAGGGGTGGTCACTGACGATCCCTGGGTACAACACCATTACGACACGGCGGTCGGCGGCCTTGCGGTCTACGATTTTGGTGTCGACTAGCGGGCTGCGTAATGAGAGCAGGATGGCGCTGCCTGGCATCGGAGATGCCCCGGAGTGATAGGGTATCTCTGACGGCCCTTGATGAACAGACGCACGCGTAGAACGCTCTGGATTGTGGCCGCGGTGCTTGCTTTTCTGGCCGCGGCGATCTTTCTGCGCTCGAAGGCTCCGCCGGAGGCGGCGCGCCTCTTGCCCGAGTCCGACGGCATCATTTACATCAACCTCAAGCCGATCCGCGCCTATCTTCATAAGGAGTTGAAGCCGCCTCAGCATCTGCCCGAGTACCAGCAGTTCATCGACTCGACGGGCATCGACTGGGAGCGGGATCTGGATGAGGCGGCCATCGCGCTGCACCGCATGAACAACCCGAACGGTCCCAATGGGCCGGTTGCTTATTCGATGGTGCTGGTGGGCAAGATCACCGGCAAGAAGCTGAACGCCTGGCTGGACGCACACGCGACCAGCCGCGAATTGTACGCCGGGCACACCATCTACAGCATCCCGTCGGAGGGCCGGACCGTCCGCGTGGCGCAGATCGGCTACAACATGGTGGCCGTCTCGAACACGCCCACGCCGGAGCAGATTCACTCCATGCTCGACCGGCACGCGACGGCGGCCTGGCCCTTTGCCGGGTCGACGCTGCTGCGCGAGCACTACCACGAGGTGCCGCTGCTGGCGATGGCCTGGGGCGTGGGCCAGATCGGGCTGCCCTTCTCGGATGGCTGCGACGGAGGGTCCGGCGATCAAAACGCTACGGATGGCGGGGATCAGCTCGGGCTGCCCGTGCCCAAGAACTGTACCATCAGTGTTCTTGGGATTCCGCTGCCGCTCAAAGCCGATTCGACGATTGTGGCCAGCATCGCGCCGGCGCTGGTCGGCTCACTGCACCTGCGGATCGAGGAGGAGACCCCCAGCGACGAGGCAGCCGCCAAGGAAGCCGCCTCGCTGAACCTGCTCTTTGTCATGGCCCGGAGCTTCACCGCGCCGCTGGCCGGCAACGCCGCCAACCGCAGCCTGCAAGAACTGCTTAAGACCGCCGAGGTGACGCAAAAACGCAACCGGGTGGTGGTGACGGCCCGGCTCTCGCCCTCGCTGTTCAGCAGCCTCGATGGCGCCCTGGGCACTCCGCCTGAGTCCCCTTCGAGTTCGGCTGCGTCCAAAGTAGTAGAGAGCTTGCGCTTTCATCCCTAGGGCGAAGTGCGCGACTGTCCGCCCCCAGTTCTTGTTCGAGCAAGAGAAACCCATCATCCCCGTGGAGGTTTCATGAACCGCTCTCCCCGTTCTTCGAGAGCCGTGGCCTTGTTATGCACATTGGGCTTTCTGTCTTATCTTGGCCTGCAGATCAGCGAACGGCCGGCCAGGGCCGCACACCGGCAGACGGTTCTTACCGGCCAGGCCGCCTTCACCGACGCGTTGCACGAGTACCCCGGCGTCCGCCGCCTGCTGACCGTGGCCGACCTGCCCGCGCCGGCGCCTGAACAATCCGTCGACAACGGCCCCACCCTGGTTCCGCGGCCCGCCAATGCCTGGCCCATGGCGCCCGAGGGCTTCAAGGTGGAACTCTACGCGACCGGCCTCGACAACCCCCGCCTGCTGCGCACCGCCCCCAACGGCGACCTCTTCCTGGCCGAAAGCGCGTCGGGCAAGATCAAGGTCTTCCGCGGCATGACCAAGGACGGCAAGGCCAGCCAGGTTTCGGTCTTCGCCGAAGGCCTGCATCAGCCCTTCGGCATCGCCTTTTATCCTGAAGGCGCCAATCCCGCCTGGGTCTACATCGGCGACACCGACGGCATCGTCCGCTTCCCCTACAAAAATGGTGACCTGAAGGCGTCCGGCCCCGCAGAGCACCTGGCCGACCTGCCCGGCGGCGGACGGCTGCGCGGCGGCGGCCACTGGACTCGCGACCTCGTCTTCTCGAAAGACGGCACGAAGCTCTTCGCCTCCGTCGGGTCGCACTCCAACGTGGACAATCCCGATACACACCCGGAGGAGTTTCATCGCGCCGATGTGCTGGAGTTCACGCCGGAGGGCAAATTTGTGAAGGTCTACGCCTGGGGAATTAGAAACTGCGTCGGCGAGGCCATCAACCCGATCACCGGCGATCTTTGGTGCTCGACTAACGAACGGGATGGCCTGGGAAACAACTTGGTCCCCGACTACATCACCCACGTGCAGGAGGGCGGCTTCTACGGCTGGCCCTGGTGGTACATGGGCGGTCACCAGGATCCGCGCCACGAAGGCAAGCATCCCGAGCTCAAGTCGAAGGTCATTACACCAGACATCCTGATGAATCCGCACATGGCTTCGCTCGAGCTCACCTTCTACGAGGGTTCGCAGTTCCCCGCTGAATTTAAGGGTGATGGCTTCGCCTGCGAGCAC
>JBKQLG010000033.1:0-4009 GCA_052147235.1 Occallatibacter sp. | reverse complement strand
CCACATCCATCTCGTGGATCCCCTGGTTGCCCAGATCGCCGTTGCCGGTATCCCAGAACCAGTGCCAGTTGTAGTGGAAGCGGTTCATGGTGAACTCGTGTTTGGGCGAGGGGCCCGTCCACAAGTCGTAATCCACGCCCGCTGGCACCGGCGCCACCGGCTTCCGGCCGATGGTGTCGCGCCGCTTGAAGCACAATCCGCGGGCCATGTAGACGTCGCCGATGAGGCCGTCGCGCATCTGTTGGATCGCTGGCTACGGGTCCTGTGGATTTCACGGACCCTAACGTCAAGGACGATCCTATGGCAAGATATGATTTGATCCAAAAGCTACGAACGAGACGGGGGAATCTTCCTGGGACATGCTTCGGCGGCGCGCCTGCTCCCTTCGGGTGTCTCCAAATTCAACGTCTTCGCCAAGTGTCTGCGCAGGGAACTACACACATAAATGAAACTGACCATCGACTCGGCCATCGCCAACTTCGGAGCCAAAGCTAAGGAAAAGCTGTCGAACCCAGCGGCCACTGGACAGCCGGAGGATCAGCTTCGTGCGCCGTTCGAGCATCTGCTTGCGGACCTGGCAGAGCTTTCGCGCGTGCCCAGATCGGCGGTTGCTGCCGTAGGCGAATCTTCGGTCGCCGATTTGAAAACACGTCCCGACTATGCGGTCGCCGTTCACAACGCCCTGGTGGGGTTCGTTGAACTGAAAGCTCCCGGCAAAGGAGCTGATCCGCGGAAGTTCAAAGACCCGCATGACAAAACACAGTGGGAGAGGCTTCGTTCCCTCCCTAATCTGATCTATACGGACGGGAACGCATTCAGCCTTTGGCATTGGGGCGAGGTCGATTCGGTGGTCCGTTTGATCGGAGATATCGAATCTTCGGGCAGCAAGCTGGAAGCGCCAGCCGGCCTCTTGAATCTTTTCGAGAGCTTCCTGCGCTGGGAGCCCCTGCCGCCGCAGAGTGCCAGAGATTTGGCTCACACCACCGCTCGCCTATGCCGCCTGTTGCGCGCCGAAGTGACAGAGCAGCTCGCGATGGGGAGCGAAGCCCTCACTGATTTGGCTAGGGACTGGCGGAAGCTGCTTTTTCCCGATGCGACTGACGAGAGGTTCGCCGATGGATACGCGCAGGCAGTTACGTTCGGAATGTTGATGGCGCGCGCGAAGAGGATCGAGCTTGCAACCGGCCTTCAGCACGTCGCAATCGAACTCAGCAAGACCAGCTCTCTAATCGGCGGAGCGCTCAAATTGTTAACGGACAATGCGGAGAATCAAGCAACCCTCAAAACCTCACTCGGAACCTTGACGCGTGTGCTTGACGCAGTTGACTGGTCGAAGATAAGCAAGGGTAGGCCGGATGCCTGGCTCTATTTCTATGAGGACTTTCTTGAGGTTTACGACAACCAACTTCGGAAACAGACAGGTTCCTACTACACACCGCCCGAAGTTGTGGGGGCGATGATCGGGCTGGTTGATGAAGTGTTGAGGACAACCCGCTTCGGGCTTCATGCCGGGCTAGCCTCGCCGTCGGTTACGTTGGCCGATCCTGCTACCGGCACCGGCACTTTCATGCTCGGCGTGCTTCGGAAGATCGCCGATACCGTCAGGGCGGACGAAGGAGAAGGCTCGGTGAAGGGCGCAATTAACGCCGCCGTGAAACGCCTCATCGCCTTCGAAATTCAGTTGGGGCCGTTCGCCGTTGCGCAATTGAGAATCCTCGCGGAAATCGTTGACCTTACGGGTGCTGCGCCAGCCGCGCCAGTACGGATGTTCGTAACGGACACGCTCGGAAATCCCCACGACGATGAGGGATACCTTCCGGGAATACTAGCCCCGATTGCCAAGTCCCGCAAAGAAGCGAACAAGATTAAGAGAGAAGAGCCAATCACCGTTGTAATCGGGAACCCACCTTATAAGGAGAAAGCTAAGGGGCGTGGCGGCTGGGTTGAGAGCGGAGACAAGAACGCCAAGGAAACGCCGCCGCTGGCGGACTGGATGCCACCCCGTGAATGGGGCGTAGGGGCCCATACTAAGCACCTGCGCAACCTGTATGTCTACTTCTGGCGCTGGGCCACTTGGAAGGTCTACGACCACGACGCGGCCAGCAATTCCGGGATAGTCTGTTTCATTACCGTAGCCGGCTTTCTCAACGGACCGGGATTTCAGAAGATGCGTGATTACCTGCGCCGGACCTGTGATGACATTTGGGTCGTCGACTGTTCTCCCGAAGGCCACCAGCCGGAGGTCAATACTCGCATCTTTCAAGCCGTCCAACAGCCGGTCTGTATCGTCATGGCCTCGCGTTCCGCCAAGAGCCGTGCTGACACTCCGGCGAGGGTAGTGTTTCAGGCTCTGCCAAGCGTCCATCGCCTGGAGAAGTTCAAGGCCCTCGGTGCTCTGAGGCTAAATAGCAGAGCGTGGGTCAAGTGCCCGTCTGACTGGCGCGCACCATTCCTGCCCGCCTCGCAGCGTGCGTGGGCAGCTTATCCCAAGCTGGAAGACCTGTTCATTTACAATGGCTCCGGAGTGATGCCGGGGCGCACCTGGATTATCGCACCTGATCCCGATTCGTTAGAACGGCGTTGGCAGAAGCTCGTCCATGCGCCGGCGGATCAGAAGGAGGATCTCTTTCACCCCCACCTCTCTAACGGGGGACTCGGTGACAGGCACAGCAAACGAGTGGTGCGGGAGGGCCTTCCCGGATACAAGCCGCTGACCAGGCCAGTCGCTGAAGAGCGCGGCTCCTGTATCCAACCGATACGGTACGGTTTCCGCTCCTTCGATCGCCAGTGGATCATTCCCGACAACCGCGTTATCAACCGTCCCAACCCGGGATTATGGAAGTCACGCTCGGACGAGCAGATCTACCTGACGGCGCTCTCGCGAACCTCTCCTACCTCAGGCCCAGCGCTCACTTTCACCGGCTTGGTCCCGGATCTCGATCACTATAAGGGATCCTTCGGTGGCCGTGCCTTCCCCCTTTGGAGCGATCGAAAGGCATCTGCGCCGAATCTGCCCGCGAACTTGCTCACGTTCTTGGCTCACAAGTATGGAACGAAAATAGCCGCCGAGGATTTCTTCGCTTACATCGCCGCGATTGCCGCCCATCCGGCTTTTACCGCGCGCTTTCTGGAAGACCTCTCAACACCGGGGCTGCGCATCCCGCTCACAAGCGACCGGGACACCTTCACCGAGGCATCTGACCTTGGGCGGACTATTATCTGGCTCCATACCTTCGGCGAGCGCATGACCGATCCTCAGAAAGGGCGCCCCGCTCAACCCCCGCGACTACCGCCCGCGAGAATGCCGCGTATTCCAGCAGCGGGAGCGATTCCGCAAGAGCCAGCGGCAATGCCGGACTCGATCAATTACGATGCAACCAAGAAGAGGCTGCTGGTAGGGCAAGGATACATCGAAAACATTGAGCCACCAGTTTGGCTTTATGAGGTCTCCGGCAAGCAGGTACTGCTCCAGTGGTTCAGCTACCGGAAGGCCAACCGCGAACGTCCCATCATCGGCGACCGGCGTGCTCCCTCGCCGCTGAGCGACATTCGACCTGATCATTGGCTCGCGGAATACACGACTGAGCTGATCAACGTGCTGAATGTGCTGGGGCGCCTGGTGGACCTGGAGCCAGCCCAAGCGGCATTGCTGGGGAGAGTGTGTACGGGTCCGACAATCTCTGCCGAAGAACTGCCCGCCCAAAGAGCGCTCGAGACTCACGCGCCAACGAGACGCGCAGCACAAGAGTCGGCCGGGCCAGGGCTGTTTGACGCTATGTACTCGTAAAGGACGAGGCGGGCAAGACCAGCCCGCCCCTACACCTTTTCCGGCACCACGAACGGCTTCCGGTAATTGCGCGTCAGCAGCCTGTTGGCTTCAGGGTCGCCGGTGCAGGTCATGGTCTTCGAGTCGAAATTGATGGTCCGGCCCACCCGGTAGGAAATGTTGGCCAGGTGCACCAGCACGGTGGACGCCGCGCCCTCTTCGATTTCCGCGTTCAGGCTCTCG
>JBKQLG010000032.1:0-10396 GCA_052147235.1 Occallatibacter sp. | reverse complement strand
TGCTGTAGTTGCCCGCGCTCATTCCGCCCTTGAACCCTTCGGGGCCTTCCCGGAATATGCGCAGGAGCGCCTTCTGCTGCCGGTCATTGATGTGCCCGCGCAGGCGGTCCAGCAACTTTGTCTTGGCACTCAGGAACTCCACTTGCGTGATGGTCCGGCGCTGCGCTTCCAAGGCAACGTCGGCGAACCATGAAAGCCAGGCCGACACATCCATCTGCTTATTCGCCTTTTCGAGTGCCTCGTAATAGCTTTTCTGGTGAGCAAGAATCGTCGTAGCCAAAGCTACGAGCAGGGGTTGGCCGAAGCTCTGCGCCATCGCCTTCTCGGCAATGGCACGGCCGATCCGACCGTTGCCATCTTCAAACGGATGGATGGACTCGAAATACAGATGGGCTATGCCCGCCCTTGTAATGGTGGGCGGGGATTCCGTGCCCCTCGGCATCGTTTGATTGAACCATGCGATGAACCGCTTCATCTCGGACGGAACCCGCTTCGATGGAGGAGCTTCAAAATGTACTTTCTGCGCGCCAATCCTGCCGGAAATTACCTGCATTGGCTCCTTGCCGGTGCGGTATCTGCCGATGTCGATCAGGTCTTTTCTGCCAGCAGCAACCATCTGGTGCCAGCGATACAGCATCTCGTTTGAAAGAGGCTCAGCGGATGATCGAAAAAGATCGACCATCATTTCTGCAATCCCTTGTTCGGCTGGCGTGGCTCGCCGCTTGTCGGCAGCCAGTCCAAGCTGACGCTGGATAGAGGATTGCACACTGGCCCGATTGAGGATTTCACCTTCAATCTCAGAGGTCGTCAGTGCCTCACCGCTCATCACTTCCACGAGAAGTTGGTTGCGCTCGTCTTCCTCCAAGTGCCTAGCCGTGCCGATGATAACGCCCGCGCCAACGAGAAACTGCCCTTCGGCAGCGGCCATCCGGGAACGGTCCCACGTGAAATTAGGCCAATCCGGGGTTTGCCAGTTCCAGTTCATGAGCGATAGCGACCCTTTCTATCGCTCATCATATCCCTATATTACGAGCGATACAATCAGATTCTATCGCTCAATTTGGGCGTTACCGCGCATCTCAGCGGGTATTTGCAGGGTAGAGCGCCGGGAACCAACGCTCCACAACGCTGATCGGAAAGCCCAGGCGCACAGGCGCTCTGGGGCCAGCCGAGACGAGCAAGCTGGATTCGAGAAGCTGCGCAAGAACCATGCGAGCCATGCGTTCCTTGTAGCCGGTGATGGCTGGTGCCTGTCCGCGCTCAAACTCTCCGGCCAGAAGAGCCTCACGTAGGAGCGGGAAACTGCCTTTGGGCAAGCGTCCGGCGCGAACTTCTTCTTCCGTGAAAATCTCCATTCGGCGCAGCAGTTCCGCCGGTTCCAGAATCGAGCGCATATATTCAACCTGATCCACGCAGGTGCGAAGAAAGAACTCGCAGAACTCGACCAGTGCTTCCAGGGAGAGATTGCCGCGGCCATCCAGATCATTGCGGCGGGGCCCGTCCGCGGCCATCAGCAGCGATTTATAACGGCTCACATTGCGGGCCAATCCACGCGCCACTGACCATAGGCTGCTGCCCACGCCCAGCCGCTTCAGCATGGCATGAGACATCAGCCGCACCACGCGGCCATTGCCGTCATAGAAGGGATGAATCCAGACAAAACGATGATGCGCGGCGGCCACGGCAATTACCTGACGCATCTTGGAGAGATGGGCAGGTGCATACGCTTGCTCGAATCGCTCCAGAAAACGTGGCAACGCAGCAACCTCTGGAGGCAGATGCAGGCCGACGACTACTTCACCATCCCGCAGTTCACCCGGTCGAACCCGAACGCGCTTTTTCGACTCCAGATCTTCCACCCAGAGCAATTCGTCAGGCAGGCGGCGACAGAACTCCCGGTGCAGCCACAGAACATACGGAAGCGACGCCGGGAAGGCGGGATCGTCGCGCCCCTCGTCGATGGCCTGCTGAACCTCGATATGCGCGACTGCCTCGAGCTGCAAGGCGCGCCGGGCCGGTTCAGTGGAATAGTCTTTGCGGAGCGCCTTGTCGATGTCGCGCGGATGCGTGTCGTGGCCCTCAATGAGGTTCGAGTAGTAGCAGTTCATCGAGCGAACCAGCGTTCCGATGGACGCGGTGACGATGGGATTTGTCTGCCCTGCCAAAGAACTGGCGCGAGAGACCAAATCGAACGCGGCATCTTCAAGCCGTTTCTGCCCTTCTTCGGGCGGCAGCAGCGGTTCCATCCAGCTCGGGTTGGTAAGAGGTAGATTCATTGCCGGTCCTATTGCCGGATTCAAGTATAAACAAACAAATGCCTTGATGCGAGTTAAAACGACAAACAATGCCGGATAAAATGCCGGATATACAAGCCAGCCATGAGCGATAGAAACCCTCTCTATCGCTCATGCTCTGTGCAGCTATTTGTGTTGGCTGTGGCGTTGCAGCTTTGGGCTGCTAACCGCCCCGCCGTTCTCTTGCGGTTCAAGAGTTGGTGCTGCTTGCACCACTATTGGCGTTGGCGACGCAGCCAATGCGGGAACCGAATCCATGCAGCCTCGAATCCCCATTCCAGCAACCAGTCCGATCACCAGGGTCGCAGTGGAAATCAGCGGAACCCAGAAACACAGCAACCAGGTGTTCAGTTGATGCAAGAGCGCATCAAGAGCATTCTCCCGCTTCTCCAAAGACTGCATGAGCCGGTTGTTCGCAGACTCAACTTGAGCGACGACTCCGCCGTTTGCATCACTCAGAATGCCGAGCGCGGCAGAGAGTTCCTTCTGGGCGCGCGTCATCTCCGTACTGGTTCCTTGCAGGCATCTGGCCGCAGCGGGCAGGCCGGATTCGAGAAAATTCTGGCGTAGACTCTCACTCAGCAATCTTGCAATCTTCTGTGCATCAAGCCCGGATTCGATCTTCTCGGGCAGTCGAGCGATCCGCGACTCCAGCTTGTAGACATAGCCGAGCATTTTCTGTTGTGCATCGTCTGAAAACTGCTGATAAAGATCGAGCATCTCCTGAAAACGCTCACGCTCCCCGGCAATTTCCATCGGCGTTTGGCGCGTGAGCAGGGCCAGGACGCCCATCGCTTCGAGAATGCGCAGCATCTCGTCATCGGGGCTGAGTTTTCGAGTATGTGCGAGAACGCGATAATACGCGGCCTGCATCTCTTCGGGTACAAGCCGGGCGAGAGAGTCGAACAGAGTCGGCTCTCCCACCGCGACAACGGCATTGGTTGTTTCCGGTTCCGTGTTCATGGCAAGAATACCTGCCTTGCCCGGTCGAATTCAGAGAAGAGCCGCCGCCGGTAGCTCTGCGCGCGCATCACGAGCGACGCCCTCTTGAGTTCATCGACATCGGCCTTGCGGTCCGCGACTTGCCCAAGTTGGATACCATGCTGGCGAACAGGATTTTCGAGTTCTGCCAGGCGGAACTCCATCTGCAATATCTCCGGCGAGAAGGCTTCGCGGAAGCGATTTGCCTGCTCCGTAGACTTCCAGTAGGTGAAGTCCGCCAGGGCGCTGGTTGCGTTCTCGACAATAACGTACTCGACCCGTTCCTGAAGACGGCTTGCCCAGGCAAGGACGCTCTCGACGCTGGCCGGGTCCGGCGTGACCACACCGACCGCAGTAAAGCGGACTCCGGTTGCAGAGACATCGTCGTACATCGACTCGAACCAGTCGGCCGCGACCTGCCCGGCACCGGCTCCCATGTCGGCGAGAATGATGGGCGTCCCGCCATCGAGATGATCGACAAAGGCGTCGAGTCCGGCTGGCGTGTGAATGTTGACTTTGGTGACGCGCCCATTGAAAAAGTGTTGCAGGGAGCCACGCGCCTTGTTCTCTGTGTCGAGATCGAGCAGCGTGACAGGAATCTGATTAGCCTCAAACCACTCGGCCAGGGCAACCATCACGCCCGTCTTGCCGACGCCGCCTTTACCGCCCATCGTGAAAACTACACGCTTTGTATTGGCTGTCATTGCTCACCTCCATTGGTTGTCAGGGTCAGTGGTTCATTCTCACGGAAGACGAAGCGCGCGCGCTTCGATTACCGCACGGCGGGCTTTGGCTTGAGAGCGGCAACGGGGTCGAGCACCGGCGACACCGCCGCCGCAGCCAGGCCCACGGGCGGCAGCTCAAATTGCGTTCGCTTGCGATGTTTCGCGCGGACCTTCACGAAGGAGTGAAGCGTGCTGAGCGCGACATGAAGTCCCAGCCGCTCTTGGAAGAGCCGGGCAACTTCGCGATACGTCCGCCCTTTGCGACGAAGTTCGCGGATCAATTCACGGTGGGGCTCCAGTTTGGAGCGTGGAGGCTTTTGAGGAGAATATTCGAGAATAGTTCGAAGTTCTGGTTCCATTGTTTTGGCTCCAGAGCGCTTCGCAAATCATAGTCCGTTAACAGTCCGATACCCGTGCCAACCATGCCTGAAAGGGCCTTTGGGCGCTATCCATGCCGTCTGGTTTCAATAACTTACGAGACGGATGACCACTTTCACGGCGATAACACGGGTTCAAATCCCGTCGGGGACGCCAGCAAATCAATAACTACAAAAGATTAGAGCGATTCCTCGAAAGCGGCGACCTGCGACGAGGCCAACCAGGCTAACGTATTCCTGACTTTGCTCTAACCAGCACATTCGGCTCATGCTTCAGTTCTCCCGCGGGGTAGCCCTCCGCGCGAAATGGGCTTCGATCTCTTCCAGGGTTTTGCCTTTGGTCTCGGGCAGCAGGAAGGCCGCAACGAGGAAATAGACCACCGTGAAGCCGGAGAAGAGAAAGAACATCGACGAATAGCCGTGTTTGCTGACAAAGGGCAGGAAGATTCCGGCCAGCGTGGTTGAGACCAGCTGATTGATGACCAGCGCAATGCTCATGCCATTGGATCGAATGCGAGTCGGCATCAGTTCCGAGAGTGCGAGCCACACGCAAACACCGGGCCCGAGCGCAAAGAACGCCATGAATGCGTAGAGGCAGAGGGCGACCCGCCAGCCGTGGCTTTCGCCGGGCACCAGGCCGATCAGAGCCTTGTCGATGCGTAGCGGCGCGCTCCGGGCTGCCTCCCGATTGCCGATAGGGTTCTTGAAGAAGGCTTCGACCTGATTGGCGGGAAGGCAGCTTGCGCAGGTGATTTGAAGGGGAGCGGCGGCGGGATCGCCGGAGCGCGCATAGCTGGTTGAGGCGGTGAAGTCTCCACACGAATAGATGATGGCCAATGAGGCGCGGCCGCTGGCAATCCGCCGGCCCGCGGAGCCCGCGCCGGCCAGCAGCCTCTCCGCCGCGGCCCGGTCGAAGCGAAGCGCAAGCTCCTGATTCGGGGCCACCATGGCTTGAATCCCGGTGCGAGCATCGACACTCAGCTTCTCCGTCTTGAGAAACAGCATCCCTACGCTGACCAGGGAAACGATGATGCCGCTGGTGCCAAGAATCAGCAGGAATTTGCGGCCCTTGCGATCGACCAGCGCCATGCCCACGATGGTCATCAGAAAATTGATGAAGGTAAATGCGACGTAGCCCCAGTGCGCGCCCAGATCGGAGAGACCGCTTTGCAGCAGAATGCTGGTGTTGTATCCGATGATCGAATTGATGCCCGTGGCCGTATTGCAGAAGAGAATGATGCAGGCCAGCAGGAACGGAATCGCATACTTCCGCTGCAGGAGGGATTCGCCGATCTTACTTCCGGAGACTCGCCTCGCATCGGCGGCGCGCGCCGTCTCTTCCATCTCCCGCATCTCGAAATCAGCTTGTTGCGGTGTCCGCGAGTGAAGCAGGGCCGCCCTAGCCAGCTCTCTTTTTCCGCGCTGGAAGAGCCAGCGTGGAGACTCCGTTACCCACAGGCTCCCCAGCATGAACAGCACGCCGGGCGGCAGTGAAGCCCAGAAGATGCGCCGCCAGGCCTGGTCCTTGAAGCCAAAGAGGGTTGTGGGGTTAGAGGTCAGGGCCACGGCCTGGACGCGATAGCTGTAGTAGATGCCTATTACGGCCGCGGCGAAGATGCCCAGCGTGAGCAACCACTGGAAGACTCCGGTTCCCTTGCCCCGCGTCGAGGCCGGCAGGCACTCGGCCAGATAGAGCGGAACCACCACGCCGATGAGCCCGCCGCTGATGCCTTGAAAGAGACGGCCAAAAAACAGCGGGGCATAGCCGTGCGAGAGGGCAATGACCGGAATACTGAGGACGAAGACGACGCCGCTCAGGATCATCAGCGGCTTGCGGCCGATCGCGTCGGCAATCACACCGGCAAAGAGCGTGGAGATGACGCTCCCCAGCAGAACAGCCGCTACGATGACTGAGAGCTGCGCGGGGGTCAGCCTTGAGGTTGCTTCCAGGTAGGGGAGCGCGCCGCCAATGATGCCTACGTCGATTCCGTAGAGCAAGCCACCCAGCCCCGCGACGATGAGAAGGAAGATGTTGTAGCCGCGCTGGGCGGAGAAATCGGCAGGCGGCTTCGCGGAGTGGTCGGTTTGCGTCGTCACGGGTGCGGCCCCTTGCGCTTGCAGTGCGCAATCCAAGTCTATAATGAGCAAATCGAATTGAAAGACACCCATTCATGAGCCTACGGTGACAAAAAAATGCCGACATCGGTGATCGAAAATAATTCCATCAAGAGTTTGTCGGACACCGCGATGAGCTGCGTTGTGGCGCTGCTGTTTGCGCTTCCTGCCCTCTCCGCAGGCCAGACCCCTCTGCTTCCCGCTCCCCGCGAGGCGCATTTTACCGGGGAGACATTCCTGCCGGAGACGGTGGCAGTCAGCGTGCCGGGCCACGATGCCGAGGACGAGTTTGCCGCCCGCGACCTGAAAGAGGCGATCCAGCAAACGCCCCGCTACAAGGCCAAAGCTGCAGGCTTCCGCATCCTTCTGCTGCGCGCGGGCTCGGCGGAGGGCAAGGCCCTGCTGGCAAAAAACAACCTGGTAATCGATGCGCCGATGGAGGCTGAAGGCTATGTGCTGGCGATTGAGCCCCACGAAGCTTTTGTTATCGCGGCAACCGGCGCGGGAGTCTTCTACGGCGTGCAGACCATGAAGCAGTTACTTCCGCCGGCCGGCGCCAGGCCGGTGCTGCCCACCGGCACGGTGCGCGACTGGCCGGCGATGAGATACCGCGGCATCCACGACGACCTCTCGCGCGGGCCGTTTCCCACGCTGGAATTCATGAAGCACCAAATGCGCGTCTTTGCATCCTTCAAGATCAACATCTATTCGCCCTACTTTGAACACACGCTCTTCTATCCCAATCAGCCGTTGGCTGCTCCGCCGGGCAGCGCGCTGACTCCCGAAGAGGCGAAGGAACTGGTTCGTTACGCAAGCCTATATCACATCACGGTCGTGCCGGAGCAGGAGGCCTTCGGCCATCTGCATCAAGTGCTGAAGTACGACCTCTACCAGGATGTGGCCGAAACTCCGCACGGCCAGGTGCTGGCGCCCGGACAGCCTGGCACGCTGCCGCTGATCAAGGATTGGTTTACCGAGATCGCCCAGGAGTTTCCATCGCCCTTTCTCCATATCGAGGCCGACGAGACCTTTGATCTGGGAGTGGGCCGCACCCAGCCGCAGGTGAAGGCCAAGGGCTATGGGCCGGTCTACGTGGATTTTCTCAAGCAGATTCACGATGAGCTGGCGCCCCTTCATCGCCGCCTGCTCTTTTGGGGAGACATTGGAGGGGCCGATCCGGCGGCGGTGGCCGGCCTGCCCAGGGATATGATTGCCGTGCCCTGGAACTATTGGGACACCACGGGCTTCGACAAGATGATCGAGCCCTTTGCCAAGGCCGGCATGGAGACCTGGGTGGCTCCCGGCGACGCCAACTGGAAGCAAGTCTATCCGGTGGCGAAGACGGCCTTCGGCAACATTCAGGGCTTCATTCGCGACGGCCAGCGGCTGGGTTCCACGGGCGCTCTGACCACCGTCTGGAACGACGACGGCGAGGGCCTCTTCAACGAAGATTGGTATAGCCTGCTCTTTGGCGCGGTGGCAGCCTGGCAGCCGGGCGAGAGTTCAATCCCAGCCTACCAGGATGCGTATGGGCGGATCTTTCACGGCGACCTTAGCGGCAAGGTGAATGAGGCCGAAAAGGAGCTGATGGCCGCGCACGAGGCCCTGGGAAAGGCCGGGATTGGGATGGAAAGCGACGGCATCTTCTGGCTTGATCCATGGAGCCGGCAGGGGCAGGCTGTTTCAGCCAAGCTGCTGCCCCTGGCGCCGGAGCTGCGTCTCCATGCCGAGCGAGCCATTGTGCTGCTGGCCGAGGCGCGCCACGCGAACTCTGGGCTGAAAGAAGCCGATGCCCTCACTGCCATGGACCTGGGCGCGCGCCGCCTGGACCTGATTGGTATGAAATTCGAGCTGGCGCAGGAGATCGCGGATGGGTACGCGGAGGCGCTGGAGCGCCAGCACGACAAGGCGCATAGCTCGGAGACGCAAAACACTCTGGATGAGATCAGCAGCATGTTCGGACGCTGCCAGGATCTGCGCGACGGCTACTCGGCTGTCAAGGGCGAGTACAGCCAGCTCTGGCTCGGCGAGAACCGGCCCTACTGGCTGAACAATGTCACCGTGCGCTACGACCTGCAAATCGAATTGTGGCAGCGGCGCGGCGATCGCTTCCATGAAGCCATTCAAGACTTCGACAGCGGCAGGGATCTGCCCAACGCAGCGGCCCTCGGATTGCCTGCCGCATCGCCCGGCGCGAGCAAGTGAACCGCGCGGAGTCGAGGCGGGAAAGCAGCGCGGAACAGCCAATATGTATAGGCTTGCATTTCTGAATTCCATCGCGCCCAGAGTTCGGGTTGGCTGGGGGCGCGATTCCGGGTATAATGAAGATTCGGCAAGCTAAGGGGTAGTGTGTCCATTTTTTCCCTTTGGCCGCCCCGTTGGACAGGCCCGGATGGAGCGCTTTTCTTTGCGGCTCGATGGTGGATCGTCCCGGCGGCGCGAAAGATCAAAGTCTGGAGCAAGGTCATGGCACAGGTATGCGACATCTGCGGGAAAGGTCCGCAGTTCGGCAACAACATCTCACACGCCCACAACATCACACGACGCCGCTGGAGCGTGAATCTGCAGGCAGTGAAGGCGCTGGTGAACGGCCAGGCCAAGCGAATCAGGGTCTGCACCGGCTGCATCAAGAACGGCAAAATCGCCAAGGCGTAAGACGGCGGAGTCAGCTAAAGCCGGGCCCAGGCCGGCGCGGAGCCGAAGTTCAGGGGCATCATCCAGGATTGACACAAACCCCGTCCAACCCGGACGGGGTTTTGTTGTGCCTTTTCGGAAAACGAAAAGAATCTAGTCGCTCTTTCCGGAGTCGGATTCCACCACTTCGGCGGGCAGATCGAGCGCCACCAGCGAGAAGCGGGTCTTGCCGCCGATGGCATTCTCAAAGCCCAGAATGTGCTGGTGGCGCTTGGAGCCGGCCTTCAGCTCCAGGCTTTCCTTGGTCACGCCATAATCGTCCCTGTCGATCTTAACCTTGGCGTTCTTGTCGTCGTTGCAGGTCAGCCCCTCGTGCGTAGCCGCCGGAGCGCCCACCGGAGAGTTGTCCTTGCAGGTAATCACGTCGCCGTAGCGGCCCAACGCCTTCTTGTAAAACGCAGTGACCTTCTCTTCGGAATCGGGCGTCTCATAGGAGACCGCCCGCACCCGCAACTGCCACTCGCCAAAGCCCAGATGCACGTCGGCCGACTTATTGTTGTCTTTGTCCTTGACTGGCACCGCGCCCGGATAGACCGGCAATCCCAGATCCGTCGCCGAGGTCTGATTGGTATTCACATGGATGCCGCCAAAAGGCGTTTCTATCTGGACGTTCTTTTCCTTGCCGCTGGCATCTTTTTCTGTATGAATCATGCATCCCGTCAAGCCGGCGGCCAACGCCAGGCCCGCAACCAAAGCTGCCGCTTCCCGCATCCCGTTTCTCACCATGGCAATCGCCCTCTAGCCCGGTTATACGCCTGAATCGCGAGAAATGTTCCGGGAATCGCATTGCCGCGGCAATAACCTCTTGCCGCGCTCCTCGCCAAACGACGACGAGATGTGCCTCCAGATCCGCAATCCTAATCCTGTTCAGTGCGTCGAGCCGCCGTCTTCCTTGCTGCTGACGGCGAAGAAGAGCGCCACGGTGAAGACCAGGATAATGACGGACACGACGGCGAAGGGGGAAGTGAGGTTCATGGTGCTTGCTCCTTGCCTGTTAGAGCGCCGAAACCTTTGCCGCGCTTCAACTTCTTACGGCTTTGGTCCGGCGTTGGGATAGTCGACGCGGATGGTCAGAATCTCGTAGGGGTGAATCGGCGCTTTGACTACGTCGCCGATCACGGGCAACGGGCTGCCTTCGGGCGTCTCCATCAGATTGGTCACGGTGGCCCCCGTGGCTCCCGGCGGCACGTGGAACTCGGCTATTGTTTCC
>JBKQLG010000031.1:0-3470 GCA_052147235.1 Occallatibacter sp. | reverse complement strand
AAATGCTTGAGGGCGGCGGGAGCGCCCGATAACGCCTTTAGCAGGAATTCTTCCTTTATCGTCATGCCCAGACCCGGCTCCTGGGGCAGGTTGAAATATCCATCCTTATCCAGCGTGGGCGGATTCTCAAGAATCGCGAACGGATGCTCGTAGTTGCCGATGGGCACATCGTTGAAGATTTCGAGGTACGGCGCGTTTGGCCACGACGCAACCAGATGAAGATCGCAAACCGTGCCCAGCCGGCTATCGCCCACGTGCGGAATGCACATCTTATTCATAGATTCGGCGATCACCGCGATCTTGCGAAGATGCGTCGGCCCTTCCAGCATCACCTCCGGCTGCACAATGTCGAAGCAGCCTCTTTCAAGCAGCGATCGAAACTCGTGAATGCCGCGGTTGCCCTCGCCGCCCGCTAGTTTCATGTCAATGAGACGGTTCAGCTCAGCGAGACCGTCAAAATCGTAACGGGGTAGCGGTTCTTCGAGCCAGTACACATTCATCCGCTGGTATTCCCTCGCAGTCTCGACCGCGCGGGTAAAGTTCCACGGCACGCCTTTCTGCGATGCATAGTTCAGGGTGGCCTTGTTGCCGTCGCACATGATTCCAAAGTCGTCGCCGACGGCCTTCCGCGCCAGCTCCACGAGCCGGATATCCTCTTTCATGGTGGGGAAAGAACTGCGATATTTGATCGCCTTCCAGCCCTGGGCTTTCAATTTGACTGCGATGTCGGCGCGTTCTTCCGGTGTGGAGAGCCGCAGCATACTGGCATAGGGCGCTACACGGTCTCTACCTCCTCCCCAAAGCTTATAGAGGGGCTGATTCGCGGCCTTGCCCATCAGGTCCCAAAGGGCAATCTCCACGCTGGCGGTGCCGCGATAGCCCGCTCCGCCTTGTATTTCATAGAGACGAGCGGAGTGAAGATCCACATCGAACGGGTCCGCGCCGGTCAGCAAGGATTGCACCCTCGGGAGCAGGGCGGCGTCCATATCCGGGCCAATGCCGGTGATGCCCTGATCGGTATGCACTTCCACAATGGCGCCGCCGCCAATGCGAATCGGGCGGGGATTTCCAAGCCAATCCGGGTAAGACCCGAGATCCTGAATCACCCGCAAAGGAACGATCCGGACATCGGTGATCTTGGTTCGCGCCCCAAGCAATCGGCGAACTGCCGCCAATGCGGGCAGCGCTTTCAGAAACTGTCTACGATATAAACCGCTTCCTGGCATCTGCACTCCTTTGCCCGGCGTTCCTGCCGCAACGTCAAAAGATCTTCTCGTGTACTCGCGGAAGCAGGGCGGCCCGGCTATTTCGGGGCGTTGTGCCCCCGTGTCCCACTCAAGCTCGTTCTTATGCCACGCTTCCGTGATGGCTCGTTTCGTAGTGCGCCTTCAACAGGTCGCCGCCGAAATCGTTGCGTAGATCGCGCCACACCGAATGGATATGGTTGGCGTTGTCCTGCGTATCGTCCAGCTCGATGAGAAACGACGAGGCCTGGATACGGTAATAGTGCAGGTCTCCCGGGTTGGTGCCGCCGGCCCAGGCGAACCAGGCGTTGCGCCCGCCCTGCTCGATCTGCTCCATGCGGCGCTGCGCCAACTCGTCCGGCAGATTGCGCGCGTACAGCTCCGCCAGCGCGCGCAGTGCATCGAATTGGTTCGCGGTCATCTTCGCGGCGGAAAGTCCGGAAGGCTGTCCTGCGAGCGCTGCTTTTCGATTGGCCGCGGTCAGGATATCGGCATAAGCCTTGGCATCGACAATTGCCGCCTGGCGCCGCGGCTCGTCGAGGGTGCGGATCAGCTCGAAGCCCAAATCGTCCTCGGCCGAGAGCACACGCAGCCCTTTGCGCGGCCCCTGCCGCACTTCGGCTGGATTCGACCCGAAAAAGCTGGGCCCGTCTACCACCTGCCCGTTCGCCACCGTGAAGTTCTGGCTGAGATGATGGCCTTCCACCCGCCAGCCCCACGTTCCCGCATCCGAAGGCGTTCCGAAAATAGTGAAGTGATACTTCCCGGGATTGCGCCTTTCGCCGCTGTCATTCTCCATAATCTTGAGCACGTCTTCGAGGCTCATGATCGTGACCGCCTTGATGTATGCGGTCTGGCTGAGCCCGGAAGCCAGCAGGGCGGTAGCCAGGTGCTGCTGGTAAGGCGCCATTTCGCGAAGCGTCAGCCCCTTGCGCTCTTTCGGAATGTAATGCCAATCCATGCGCTCGTCGTCAGCCAAGCCGAAGGTCGCCTTGGCCCGCTGCTCCGGGCTGAGCGCCGCCAGGAACCGGTTGGCGGTTTCCGTCATCAGCGAGACAGCGTGCGCGTAATGGCGAACGCCCCCGGCGGACTCCTTGCCATGATTCTGGCCGTGGGCCGCGTGAGCCGTAATAAGGCCGCCGCCCATCAGCGCGCCCGATGAGCCCAGAAACGAGCGTCTGTTGATCTGAGACATAAGCATCCCCTCCCGCGTCAATCATACTCCCGGTAGGGCGTTCCTTAGCTATCCCATACCCTGCGGAAAGCCATAACTACGCATCGTGACGATTGAGAAAAGCGTGTTGACGTTTAGCCCTTCCGGCTGGCAAATGATGGCCTCCAGTATATCCGTCGTGCCGCTGCAGCGCCTTCCTACCTGTGCGTACGCTCGGTCAACGGAAGAGTTTGGAGGAACCGTCGAATTTCGCGCAGCCATCAGAGGGGCCGCGCGGGCAATTGTGAGTATTCTGAGTAGCCAGGTGCCGTTTTGGCCGAATCGCCCAGCGATTTTGCGCCCATGCACTGAGAAATCTATGGGTTAGGCGATGGGCCAAGGCGTGAGTAGCCAGAAGGCGGTGGGCCTCTACGCTACTTGCGCTCACGTCGAGACGATCCGCTCGGACCTGGGATCGATCTTCTACCAGTGCCTGCTCTCAGCCCGTAATCCGCACTTTCCCAAGGTATCCGCCGCTTCCTGTGCTCGCCTGTCCAGGCTACGCAAACGCTCCCGAAACGGAAGAACGGGAGCGCGCCTGAAATGCGATGCGTCTTAGAAGACTTGGGATTGGGGTTTGCCCCCGTTTTTGGCGTAGAGCCTGTTTTGGTGGACCTGGTGAGATTCGAACTCACGACCTCTTCCATGCCATTTAATAAATATCAATCACTTACAGACATTTCCACCAGAAACAAAAGACTTAGCACGAGGCCGCGTGGACTCCGGTGGACGCCAACGGGAGTTCACACCGGAAACGGCCCGAAGCATGCTTTCACGCGCGCGGTTGCAAGCCGTCGTGGTTGTTGTCTGCTTGAGCAGACAACAAATGATTTCTCTATAAGGATGATGCCCACGTGGAGCGGTGACCGCCTTCGCGGCTTTGCAAAGCAAACTTGCACTTTCGCAATATTGCGAATAGACTGAAATCAAGTGCCCAAGACCAGAGTCGCCCTCTACTGGGAGGACGACGGATCATGCCCGTTCATCGAGTGGTTCGACAAGTTACCGGCGAA
>JBKQLG010000030.1:0-5901 GCA_052147235.1 Occallatibacter sp. | reverse complement strand
CTCCTCTTCTCAGCCATCGTAGGCTGCCAAAGAACAGAACCTCCACTTAAACCCCTGTCCGAATTTGCTGAGCCAGCTCACATACCGAATATGACAATGCTCCAAAGCACAAGTAGACCGATGCCGCCTACAAGGAGGCAAATATAGATGACGGTTGTATCGGTTAGCGGCAGCGGTACCGTTTGATTGAGTGACATAAAGTGCCCCTCGTTAAGACGCATATGAATTTAGCCTGTCGCCGATTGTTTGTCAATCCATTCAAACCTGCGATCCCGATGCGCTGCCCCATCCTCCGGCCTTATCCTCAATATAGACCCCATGTCCGACTTCGCCCAAACCGTGAAGCAGCAGGCCGACATCGTCAAGGTGATCGAGGGGTATATCCGCCTGCGCAAGGCGGGGGCGCAGAACTACACTGGCCTCTGCCCCTTTCACAAGGAAAAGTCGCCCTCGTTTTCCGTGCACGCGGTGCGGCAGTTTTACCACTGCTTCGGCTGCCAGGCTTCGGGCGACGTTTTTTCTTTTGTGGCGAAGATTGAGAACGTCGGCTTTCCTGAAGCGGTGCGGATTGTCGCCGGCAAGTGCGGGATTCCGCTGCCCAAGCGCGAGTTTTCTTCGCCGGAAGAGGCTGCCGGAGCGCGCCAGCGGGCCAAGCTGCTGGAGCTGCACGAGACCGCAACCGCATGGTTCGAGGAGCAGATGCGCTCACCGGAAGGCGCAATCGCTCGCGAGTACCTGGCTAGCCGCGGACTGACGCCCGAGGGGATTAAAGCCTTCCGCATCGGCTACGCGCCCGACAGCTACAATGCACTGAGGGACCGGCTCAGCGGCATGGTCGACCAGGAGACGCTGCGCGCCAGCGGACTCTTCAGTTCAAAAGAGCAGGGTGACGGCAGCCTGGGCCCGATCTACGACCGCTTCCGCAAGCGGGTAACTTTTCCCATCTGTAACGAGAGCGGCCGGGTGATCGCCTTCACGGCGCGGACGCTGGAGACGGGCGAGAAGGCCGGCGCCAAGTACATCAATTCGCCGGAGACGCCGCTGTATTCAAAAAGCCTGGTCCTCTTCAATCTGGACAAGGCGAAGACGGCGATTCGCCAGATGGAGTTTGCGCTCCTGGTGGAGGGGCAGATGGACTGTATCTCGGTCTATTTGCGCGGGATACAGAACGTGATCGCCACCAGCGGAACGGCCTTCACCGAGCAGCAGGTAGCGATTCTCAAGCGCCACACCTCGCAGGTGGTGGTCAACTTCGATCCCGACGCCGCCGGCTCGAATGCCGCGGAGAAGTCCATCGCTCTGCTCACCGAGGAGGGCTTCAACATCAAGATCGTCACTCTCGACGGCGGCCTCGACCCGGACCGCTATATCCGCGAGCGGGGCGTGGAGGCCTACACGGCGGCGTTGCGCGGCGCGCGACGGCAGGCCGACTACCTGATCGAGCGGGCGCGGTTGGCCTTCCCCGGCGCTAGCGCGGAGCAAAAGGTGAAGGCGATGAACTTCCTGCTGCCGCACATACGCCTCATGCCGGAGAAGCTCGCCCGCGGCGAGTTCGCGCACGACGCGGCGCAGAAGCTGGGCATCGACTCGGCCGTGCTACGGGAAGAGCTGCGTCAGGCCGCGCTGCGCCGCCGCGACCACATCGATACGCGGGCTGCATCCCTCAGCGAAGTCGAGCGGGTGCTGCTGCGGGCGCTGGCCATCGACGATCCGGAGAACGAGCGCGCGCGTGGGCTTGCCGCCCGTGCGCTGGCGGAGCAGCCGGCGTGGTTTGAGCATCTGGGCGTCTTCGCGGCGTTGCAGGCGCTCAGCAGCCGCCAGGCTCGCGACCCGATGGATGTGGTCGAAGACGAGGCGCAGCGGGCATTGCTCGCGGAGACGCTGCTGGCCGAGACTAAGCCGCCCGAGGAGAGCGAGGTGCAAAGCGCCATCCAGGAGATTCACGAGCGGGCCATCGTGCGCCGCCAGCGCGAACTGCGCGAACTGATCTCCGAGGCCGAGCGCCGCGGCGACCACGCCGAGCTGGCCGTGCTGACGCAGCAAAAGCTCGATCTGGACCGCGCGCTGCGCCAATTGCACAACCAGAGGCCGCCGGAGGGGTAGTATGCGGCGGAAAATTCGGTTATTTGACCGGTTCCGGCGAGCTGGTCGTCTGAGGGGCGGTATGATGCTTGCTTGCCAACTGGGGCAGGATCAAGGCAATAACAAGACCAATCGCCAGGATGATCCACACCAGCTTCGACCAGTCAATCCCGAAATGCCCGCCACTTCCTCGTTCACGCGAGTATCCAAAGCGCACATGACAATAAGGGCACCGTTGACCGACTTCGGTACTGATGGGTACTTGCTGTCCGCAACTCCCACAACTCTTGGTGGTTATCATCCATGCTCCTTTCGGCAAAAATCGCTGCAGAGATTGTAGTTGAGGCGCAATCGCTGTGCCAAGATTCGAGGCATTCCGGACATCGCTAAGCTAAAACCTGGCTTATGCAGGTCGAGAACCCGCCCAAGCCCCAATTCCTGCGTCGAATCGGCTTTTGCCGCGTCCAATAATGAGAGAAGTGGAAGCGGGCGGAAGTCGAGTCTGCCCGGTTTCCGCGGTAAGGTTCATCGAATTCTTGACTTCGCCCGGATTTTTCTATAGGGAAACCAGGGCGAAAGGTGGTATTCTTGAAGTTTGTGTGAGGATATGCGCCCCTCTGCCCCAACCATGAGCTACGGCTCGCGGGCGACCCAGGCAAAACCTGATGCGCTGTGATCCTCTTCCGAGCAACCACCCTGAAACCGCATTTTGTGCGGAAGAACGCGGGATTGTGTCCGCGGGCGCCGGTTTTTTGGATTTCCACATGGAAGTCTTTTTTCAGTGCGCTCAGAACAGTCCACGCACCGTTGCGTAAATCGACTGCGCAACCCGGTGCTGCATCTGCTTTGCGAAGGAGAGTAGGTATATTTTGGCGATTGATAACAAGTTTGAACACGAACACGAGCACGAACCCGATCACGAGCACGATCACGAGATTGACACCCTGATTGAAGTGGGCAAGGAAAAGGGCTATCTGACCTACGGCGATGTGAACGAGATGCTGCCCGATGAGATGGCATCGTCGCCCGAGGATCTGGACGACCTGATTACCACCATCGGCACGCAGGGCATTGACCTGCTGGACGGCCCCAAGTTCCACGGCGACAAGGACTTTGAGCTGGAAGAGGGCGAGGATGTCGAGCTCGACCTGACGCCGGGTACGCTGGAGAAGACCAACGATCCGGTGCGCATGTACCTGCGCGAGATGGGCACCGTACCGCTGCTCACCCGCGAAGGCGAAGTGGAGATTGCCAAGCGCATCGAGCGCGGCCAAATGCGCGTGCTCAAGGCCATCTCGCGTTCGCCCATCGTGATTCGCGAGATTGCCGCGCTGGGCGAGGACCTGAAGCGTGGCGTGCGCAACATCAAGGAAGTGGTGATCTTCGACGACGAGGAGCTCACCGAGGAGGTGGTGCTGGCCCGCGTCAAGGCCACCGTGGCCCGCATCGACATGCTGGTCAAGCACCAGAAGAGAATCGCCGTCCTCGAAGAGAAGCAGGCTGGCGCGTCCTCCAAGGCCAAAGCCTCTGCCGTGCGCCACACCCGCTGGCAGATCGCCCGCGAAAAGGTTCTCGTCTCCCGCATCGTTCGCGAACTCAAGTACACACCTCTGGAGCGCAAGCGTCTGCTCGACAAGGTCAACAAGACCGTGGACACCATGCGCACCCTCGAGCGCCAGATTCGCTCGCTGGAGCAGAAGCACGAGGCCAGCAAGAGCGAGGAGTTGAAGAAGGAGTACCGCCGCCAGCAGAAAAACTGCAAGGCCGATCTGGAAAAGATTGAGGGCGAGGCCGGCGTGATCATCGCCGAGCTCAAGCGCACCCAGCGCGAGATGATCCAGGGCGACATGGATGCCGAGCAGGCCAAGCGCGAGCTGATTGAAGCCAACCTGCGCCTGGTGGTGTCGATTGCCAAGAAGTACACCAACCGTGGCCTCCAGTTCCTCGACCTGATTCAGGAGGGCAACATCGGCCTGATGAAGGCGGTGGACAAATTCGAATACCGCCGCGGCTACAAGTTCTCCACCTACGCGACGTGGTGGATTCGCCAGGCCATCACACGCGCCATCGCCGATCAGGCCCGGACGATCCGCATCCCGGTGCACATGATCGAGACCATCAACAAGCTGATCCGCACTTCACGCCAACTGGTCCAGGAGCTGGGCCGCGAGCCCTCCAGCGAGGAGATCGCCAAGCGCATGGACATTCCCGTGGCCAAGGTGCGCAAGGTGCTCAAAATCGCGCAGGAGCCGATCTCGCTGGAAACGCCCATCGGCGAGGAGGAAGACTCGCACCTCGGCGACTTCATCGAGGATCGCCAGGCGGTCTCGCCCTCCGAGGCGGTCATCAGCGTCAACCTCAAGGAGTACACCTCGCAGGTTCTGCGCACGCTCACCCCGCGCGAGGAGCGGGTCATCAAGATGCGCTTCGGCCTCGAGGACGGCTCCGAGCACACGCTGGAAGAGGTCGGCCAGAGCTTCCAGGTCACCAGAGAGCGCATCCGTCAGATCGAAGCCAAAGCCCTGCGCAAGCTCCGCCACCCCAGCCGCAGCCGCAAGCTGAAGGCCTTCGTCGAAGGCGTCAAGGAAATGTAGTTCGGCAGCAACTCAGCCGCAAAGAGCCGCAGTCTTGGAATGGGCTGCGGCTTTTTGTTGTTCGTCTAATGGGCTATCCGACTCGCTGAGTGAATCGGGCTGTTGGCAACAGTCCACCGATCATCTTCTATTTACCCTGGGTGGGAGCGCCTTTAAAGCGGCACCAAGCTGCTCGGGCCACGGGCTGTAGAACGAATGTCGATGCATGGATAACATCCACCGTCCATGGTCGTCTTGCAACGCCCTCAAACATTCGAGGAATACACTTATTGCGTCTTTGTTTAAGATTGACATCACTGACCTGTCCATCAAAGTTCTTGAGATTGTCTCTATAGCGCCCGTCTGAAGGCTAGCGAATAATTCAGCGGCTAATGGAGCCAGATACTTTAGATCAAAGGCAATGAGGCTCGGTGTAAAGTTGAAGTTGATATTTGGGTGTTGAGCAATTATGTATTCCTTCACGGCTGGAGGTGTCCTCTCTCCTATTGCCAAATATGAGTTCCATTCGACAAGATAATCAAACTGAACAAGTCCCTTCAATGCTTCGATCTCACTACCAAAGAGCTTGGCAAAATCCGGGTCGTTCAATATTTTGGATTTGCAAAGCTCAATTCGTCCAGAATAGGACTTCACCTCCACAGGCTCTCCCCAGACGGGATGAAGAGGCCACGTTACCAATAGCATCTTCATGGCGGTGGTGTCTGAGTCAAGGCCAGCAACGTCAACGGGCAGATTCAAAGTGCCGGTATATAGTCAAAACGCCTTCTGCTCGTAACGTAGGCTCCTATGATATGGGCACCTATTATGCAGTGCAAGGCAGGCGTAGTGTGGCTGATATGATCCCCAATATGCTGAGAGCTACTCCCGCGGGGAGTCACCCAGCGGAGCCCCTGCAGCTCGTTGGAAATGTTGTAAGTGTCTCGAAGGAGGTATATTGTTTGTTCAAAGATTTTAACGGAACCTGAATACTTGACTATGAGGAGTCCGAGGAGGGTCAATCGCTGCAATGCAGGCAAAAAGTGATCATCCCGATACTTGAGGGAGTTAGCACGAATGGTTGTGACGGATTCCGGGTCGGCATAGATTGGTTCTTCTTCATATACTTGGACAGAGTGCCAGTTATGGATCAAATCATCTCTGAGCCGCTCCAAGAGCAACTCTAGTCGGCGGGTATCGTTTTCTAGGGAACCTCTGAAAAACTCTTTGATCCTTATGGCCTTTGAGT
>JBKQLG010000029.1:0-4201 GCA_052147235.1 Occallatibacter sp. | reverse complement strand
GAACAAGTCGATGTTTTGAAAGGGCACGACTTCAGTCGTGCCGCAAATGGTCCAAAATCCGCTCGGGCTTTAGCCCCTGAGGGAATGCCCGGCGTGGATTAGGACTTAATCAGAGGTTCCCTAAAGGACGAGCGGCGATGAGCCTGGGCGAACAGAAAGTCGTGATCGAATCGGTTCCCTTTCGAGAGGTGGCCGAAGCACTGCGTCAGACCCGCCCCTTCGCGGAGACCCGCCCTGAAACCCTGACCGGGGTTGATCGCGTCGACCGCATTCACGCGAAAGCCGGCGCCGTGCTGGCTCAGACAGGCGAGCCGCTGCGGTATTACTGCGTGGTCCTCTTGGGCGAGATTCGCGCCGAACGGCCGGAGCCCGACGGAGCCTACACGCTGATCGGCCTGGCCAAGGCCGGCGAGGGGTTCGGCGAGGCGCCGCTGCTGACCGGCAAGAGCCACTCCCCTTTCCGCATTGTGGCCTCGCGCGACTCCCTGCTCATCCGCTTCTCCGACCAGGACTTCTGGTCCATGCTGGCCTGCTGTCCCGCGGTGCGCGCGGTGGTGCTGGCCAACATGGCGCAGCGGCTGCAGTCCTATCAGGTGGAAGCGCTGCACCGCGAGAAGCTCATCTCGCTGGGAACACTCGCCGCGGGTCTAATGCACGAGCTGCACAACCCGGGTTCGGCGGCCAAGCGCGCCAGCTCGCAGTTGCGCGTGAACCTGCTCCGCCTGCAGCAGCTGAGCCTGCGCTTCAGCGATCAGCCCAAAACGCACCTGCAACTGGACTGCATGCGCGGCCTGCTGGAGCAGACCTTGAAGGGCTGCCACGCCCCGGCCATGAGCACCATCGAGCAGTCGGATGCCGAAGAGGCGATGGCTCGCTGGCTCACCGCGGCGGACGTGGAGAACGCATTCACGATTGCTCCTTCGCTGGTCGCCATCGGCCTCAGGCAGGAAGAGCTGGCCTGCGCCCGCGACGCCTTCGACGCGCCGAGCTTCTCCGACGCGCTCAACTGGCTGGAAGCCCTGGTCTCCAGCGTCACTCTCGTCTGCACCATCGAGGAAAGCATTACCCGCATCTCCGAACTGGTGATGGCGGTGAAGAAGTTTGCCTACGACGAGAAGTCGCCCGCCCGGCAAATCGACGTCCACGACAGCCTGCAGAGCACGCTCACCATCCTTGGCCACAAGCTGCGGCTCAAGGGCGTTGAGGTGGAAAAAGAGTTCGCGGCCAGCCCCTCTGTCATAAACACACGCGGCTCCTCGCTCAGCCAGGTCTGGACCAACCTCATCGACAACGCCCTGGACGCGTCGCCGCCGAACGGACAGATCCGCATCGAGACCTGGATCGAGCCAGGGATCGAGGCGGGAACCGAAACCGGGACTGCGCCGGGCGCTGGAGCGGCGCCTGTCCCCAACAGGCTCGCCGTCTCCATCGAAGACCACGGCGCGGGCATTCCCCCCGACGCGCTGCCGCACATCTTTGACGCTTTTTTCACCACCAAGCCGCAGGGCTCCGGCACCGGCTTGGGTCTGGAGATCGTTCACCGCATCGTGACGCAGAAGTTCGGCGGGTCGATCGACGTCGAATCCAAACCTGGAAAGACGCGCTTCATCGTCCGCTTGCCGCTTGAGCCTTCCCCCGGCTCCGCAAGCTGCGGAACGCCCGCCCCTTGATCCGGCGCTTCCCGCAACGCGACTCCCGTTTCCCGGAATAAGCGATCTCTAATCTTTTGTTCCACAGCGCTATGCAATGAAGTTGATCCGCGCCCTGCCGATTGAACCCATAGAGGGTTTGGATGACCGATCGCGCTGAACTGCTCGAGGCGACGCTGGAGAGTCTTCCCGAGGGCGTTGCCCTGCTGGGCGAGAACGGCCAGGTAGCGTTCTGGAACCAGGCCGCGCAGGCCGTTACAGGATACGCGGCCGTGGAGATGCTGGGCCGGGCGGCGCCGGAATCGCTGAAGCCGCTGCTGGAGTCCCGGGTGTGTGCGGGAGAATCGGAACCCGCATCCGGGTACGAGCCAGGCCACGGGTTTCTGGTTCAGGCCCGCCACAAACTGGGCCACGACGTGGCCACCATGGCGCGCGTGCTGCTGCTGCGCGACGCGCTGGGCAAGCGCATCGGCACGGCCATTCTGTTTCATCCCGCCGAGTGCCTCGACGCCCTGCCGCACGGCGAAGCCGGCGGCGACGAAGACGTCAAAGCCAGCCAGGCCGACCTCGAGGACCGCCTGGAAACGCTCTTTGGGGACTTCATCCAGGGCGGCCTGACCTTCGGAGTGCTCTGGATTACCGTCGACCAGGCGCACGATCTGCGCAAGACCCACGGCGCCGGCGCCTGCCAATCCATGCTCGCCAAAGTGGAGCACGCGCTTGTGCAGGGTTTGCGCCCCGGCGAACACCTGGGCCGCTGGGGCGAAGACGAGTTTCTCGTCATCTCCCATGAGCGCACGCCCGCCCTGCTTGCCAATCATGCCCAGGCCCTGGCCGGCCTGGCCAGAACGGCCGACTTCCGCTGGTGGGGCGACCGTGTCTCACTCACCGTCAGCATCGGCTCTGCCCAGGCAGACGCCGCCGCCTCCCTGGCCGAACTGCTGGAACGGGCCAAAGCCGCCATGCTTGCCCGCTTTCATGCGGGAGGAAACCAGATAACACCTGCTCCGGAGGGCCACTCATGTTCGCCATCATAGGTATTGTCATCGTCTTCGGAGCGGTCATCGGCGGCTTCCTCATGGAGAAGGGCCACATGCTTGTTCTCGTGCAGCCGGCCGAGCTGCTGATCATCGCCGGCGCCGCCACCGGCACCCTGCTCGTCGCCAATCCCCTTCACATCATCAAGGGTGTCGCCGCCGGAATCGCCGGCGTCCTCAAAGGCTCAAAATTCAACAAGAAGCTCTACCTGAGCACCCTCAAAATGATGTACCAGTTCCTCAACAAGGTCCGCAAGGAGGGTCTGCTCAGCGTCGAAATGGACGTGGAGAAGCCCCAGGAAAGCTCCATCTTCAAAAACTATCCCGAATTCCTCAACGACCATCACGCCCGGGACTTTGTCTGCGACACGCTGCGCACGGCCATCACCGGGGGCGTGGAACCCTTCGACATGGACCAGATGATGGAACTGGACATGGAAGTCCATCACCACGGCGAGATGCAGCCGGTCCAGGCGCTCACCACCGTGGCCGACGCCCTGCCCGGCCTGGGCATTGTAGCCGCTGTGCTGGGCGTGGTCATCACCATGGGCTCGCTGGGCGGCCCTCCAGAACAGATCGGCGAAAAGGTGGCCGCCGCGCTGGTTGGCACCTTCCTCGGTATCCTCCTCTGCTACGGCGTGGCCGGACCCTTGAGCTCCAACATGGGCAAGTCCGCCGACGAGCACAATGAGTACCTGCACGTGCTGCGTGTGCTGGTGCTTGCTTTCCTCAAAGGCTCCGCGCCCATGATCGCCATCGAGTTGGGCCGCCGCGCCATTCCCGCGCACGTGCGCCCCAGTTTCGACGAGATGGAAAAGAACTGCAAGGGCCACGCAGCTGGCGCCGATGTGGCGGCCGCGGCTTAATCCGTTCGTCACCCAATGGGGAGAAATGCAAGCATCATGGCAGCCAAGACGCAACCCATCATCGTCATCAAGAAGAAAGGCGGCCACGGCGGCCACCACGGCGGCGCGTGGAAGGTTGCCTATGCCGACTTTGTCACCGCCATGATGTCGCTGTTCATCGTGCTCTGGCTGATGGGCTCGAGCGAGAAAGTCAAGCGCGCCGTGGCGGGCTACTTCAACGACCCCAAGGGAACCGGCAGCCAGCTCGGAACCACCATGACCGGGACCGGCGAAACCGTCTCCCATGTGAGTACCAACGATCTGGAAAAGCTGAAGGACAAGCTGGAGCAGGAGATCAAGGCACGCAAGGACCTGGAAGAGCTGTCCAAGAACATTGAAATCACGATTACGCCCGAGGGGCTTCGCATCGAGCTGATCGAGGGAAAGAACGGCACCTTCTACGAGATCGGCAGCGCCAGACTCAGCGCCCCCGGCCAGGAGTTGCTCTCGCTGCTGGCATCGGAGCTGAAAACGCTGCCTAATTCCCTGCTCATCGAAGGCCACACCGACGCCACGCCGTACTCGAACGACAACGGATACAGCAACTGGGATCTGTCAGCGGATCGCGCCAACTCCGCCCGCCGTCTGCTTCAGCAGGACGGCGTCCGCG
>JBKQLG010000028.1:0-24132 GCA_052147235.1 Occallatibacter sp. | reverse complement strand
AGTCTTTTCCAATCCAAGAATGAGCCTGAAGGGTCGCGGTAAGGCGGGCAGCGCGGACGGCTCCTTTTCGGGATGATTTCATATTTTGTTCGTCCTCGTCGCGGCGGTGGGAATGTGGAATCGGCATTTTCGATTTCCAAGGGTTGTGGGAAGGACGGAAAACAGCACCATCGTTTTCCGGGTTTTCCATAACCCGTCATTTCCACGGTCCGCCTCCACTGTGGCGCATGGTTCACGCCGACCTTTTGAACTGCTCGAACATCGTGCTTTTGGCCTCTTGCATACGCCGCGCGGCCTCGGTGTCGCTCATTGATGCGGCCACGCGTTTGAGCGCGTTGATGCTGAGTCCGGGGCGCAGAAACTGTTGCGGCCGCTCGAGCGAGAGCAGTTTTTCCAAAGGTGTTTGCCACCGGTTGTAGAGGCGGCGTTTGCGGCCCTTGTCGTCGATCCGGACTTCGGCCTGGGCCGAGGGCCGGTGGTAGTTGACGTAGGGGTTGAGGAAGCCGGTATAGAACTGGTTGATGGGTGCCGCGTGGGCTGGCGCGATGTGTCCCCAGCCGATGTGTTTACGCACGATGGCTGCGTTCTTGGTCTCCACCAGGCCGTTGTCGCCGCTCTTGCGGGGCCGGCTCTTGGTCTGCTCGATGAGCAGCTTTGCAAGCAACTCGGCCACCACCTTGTTGATGAACTCGCTGCCGTTGTCGGAGTGGAAGTTGAGGATGAGGAAGGGGAACTGCCGGAGGATGCTCTCCAGAAGCGGCATCAGCCAAGCCTCTGAAATGCGGGGAGTTGCCAGCACCACTTCCCACTGGGTCACCTCGTCGACGGCGTTGATGTGGTAGATGCCCTTGCCCTCCGGGCCGTCGCCCTGATGCACAGTGTCGATGCGCAGAAAGCCGGGCTGGCCGTTGGGCGCGGGCTTTTTGCGTTCGCCGATCTGGACTGCGGTGGGCCGGGTCTTTTCATAGTGGCTCAGGCGCAGCCGGTAGCTCTGACTGTTACGCAGGTTGTAGAGGTGGCCGTTGGACAGGGTTGCCAGCCGCTCGAACTCGGCCTTGCCGTAGACCTCGAACTCCCGCTTGAGAATATGCCGCGTGGCCGGGCCGCTGAGCCGCTCGTGCGCCTCGTCGACGGCGGCCAGCAGCTCGATGTCTGCCGGGGTGTAATGGCGCTGAAAGCGGGGCCTCCCAGAGGGCTTGGCGGCGATCCGTCCGATGCGGAGATAGCCGCCAATCAGCCGCGTGGACTGCGCCCGGCTGAGCCCCGTCATGTGCTCGATAAAGGCTCGCAAAAGTCCCTTGGACCGCCGTCCCTGAAGCGGATACTGGTGATGGCAGAGCAGACGCTCCACCCAGCCGTATATCTCCGTGCGGCTGCAACCGGCAAACCGCACACTCTCCGAAGCCGCAAGAAAGGCCTCGATCTCAATCAAACTCAACTTCTCTGCTCCAAGCACGCTGATCATCCATCCTCAGCTTGCCCGCTCCAATCGCTTCAGGCTCATCTTGCGTTGGAATCAACTCCTACGCTCAGGCTCATCTTGCGTTGGACAAGAGTCCCGATTGAACTTCCCTGCCTGGGGGTGTAGCCTAAGCAAGGCTTTGCGTTTGGGCGGATAGTACAGTCTTCGAGCAAATCGTGAGGAACGGCAACAATGAAATGGCGAAAGCTCCTGCGCCGTCTGAAGGACGCCAAAGGAAAGCTGGCGGAACGCAATGGCTTGCAGCGCTGGCTGGCTCGCAAAACGCTTCCATTCGCCCAATCCATGGGATTCAGCATCGTTGGCGATCACTTCTACGAACCGGTTCCTAACATTCGGCAGATTCGAGAACATTACATCGACGAACCCCGGAAACTGCCCGGCTTCTTGGCCAACCCTGCCTGGGCGGAAGAGATGGAAAAGGTCGTCGGGCCATACATCGCGGAGTACCTCGCCGGTTCAGCCTTTGTAAAATACGGAAGGAAGAACTGGTTCTACACCGGATGGGACGCAGCTTACTACTACTGCCTTCTCCGTTCCAGAAAGCCACGGTCGATCACCGAGGTGGGGCGCGGCATCTCCACATGGATTGCCGGGGAGGCTCTGGAACGCAATGCCTCTGATGGCCATCCCGGAAAACTGGTTTCCATCGATCCTTATTTCCGCGGCGACAACAGCACCGCGCGCACCCGCGTCATCACGGCCGAACTCCAGCATATCCCGCCCGGTGAGCGCGAAGCTCTGTTGCACGCGGACATCTTTTTCGTCGACTCCAGCCATGTCGCCAAATGGGGAAGCGACGTCCTCCAGTTGTTCGAGTCCTGGATTCCCAATGTCGCCCCGAAGACGCTGGTGCATATCCACGACATCTTCACGCCCTACGATTATCCCAAGGAGTCCATGATTAATGCGAAGCGCTTCTGGAACGAACAATACATCTTCGAGTCGTTTATCGCATTCAATGCTGCCTTCCGGATCGAGTGCCCGCTCTATTATCTGTTCAGGGCAGGGGAATTGAAGCAGCTTGCCGAGCGGGTGAATACCCCCGGGCTGGCTTCTGCCAACGACATGGCTTTGTGGCTGCTTCGAAGTTAGGGCTGGTTCACTCTACCCCGTACTGGGAAGGCCGCCGATGGCAGGACTCAAGCAGGAAATCGCGCAACAGCGACCCTTCGCCAGCCTGGAAGAAGAGGCGCTGCTGAATCTGCTGCGCACCGCGGACTGCCTCGACCGCGCCGTTCACCGCAAGACCCGCGAGTGGGGCGTGAGTTCGACGCAGTACAACGTGCTGAGGATTCTGCGCGGGGCGCAACCGGACGGGCTGACCTGTTCGGCCATTGGCCGCCGGATGATCACCGCCGAGCCGGACATCACGCGCCTGCTCAAGCGGCTGAAGGCTCTCAAGCTGATCCGCCAGCAGCGCGACGCTCAGGACCGGCGCGTGGTCCGGACACGGATCTCCGAGGCCGGGCTCAAACTGCTCAGCGCGATGGACCCGGTAATTCTTGCGGCCCCGGGAGAGTTGCTGAGAGGGCTGAGCCAGGCGGAGCTGGCGGAGTTGATTCGCCTGCTGGAGCTGGCGCGCGGGCATTGCGGGGAAGCGTGCTAGGGTACCTCTTTTTAATTGTGGTTTTGTATCAGGGCACGACTTGAGTCGTGCCATAAAGGCTGCAAAATTCAAGTGGGCTTTAGCCCCTGCGGGTATGTTCGTACGCAGGATAGACTTGTTCAGAACTTCCCTGGCTCAAGAAGTGATTGCAGCTTTCGGCGCTTCGGCTACTTGCCCACGAGCTTCTGCGTCATCACTACTTCATCCGCATCGGACTTGATGATCTTGTTGTGTAGGCAATAGAGAGCCAGCTCCAGCCGGTCGCTGACGCCCAGCTTGTCGTAAATCTTGCGCAAGTAATTCTTAATCACCTGCTCGGTGGTTCCCAGTTGGTAGGCAATCTCTTTGTTGCGTTTGCCCTGGGTGATGCAAGTGATGATGGCCATCTCCTTGGGCGAAAGCTTGGGCTGGGTGCGTGGGTTCACCAGAGCGGAGGCCTGGGCGCGATAAGCCTCGATCACCCAACTGACCGATTGATTGTCGATCCAGGTTTCGCCGGCCGCGATGCGGCGCACGCAGCGCACCAGCAGGTCGGGCGAGATGGAGCGGCTGACGATGCCGCGCACGCCGCGCCGGTACAGCTCGACGGTCTGGCTCTCGTCGGCGGCCACGGCCTGCACAATCAGCTTCACATCGGGGGCGGCGCGCAGCAGCTCGGGGATGATGTTGGCTGTGCCGGTCAGCAGGCTGCCCTCCAGCAGAACAATGTCGGAGGGATAGCGCTCGATGGCCAGGCGCAGGTTTTCCAGGGTGTCCGCCTGGGCCACCACGCGGAGATCGTCTTCCAGCGCGAAGACCTTGCGAATGCCGACGCGGTAGATCGCCTGGGAATCCGCAAGAATCACGCGGATGGTTCCCGGCTTGACCGAAGCGTCGAGGGTCTCAATGTCTACAGAATCGTCGAAAAGGTCCATAGCAGGTATTTGCCACGCCTACTCCGGCTGTCACTGCTCGGCGAACTGATACTCGTCAATCGTGGCGGCAGCCCGATAGTTACTTTGGTTCTTTGAGCAGCGTACCACACGTCCCTGACAATGGACCAGAACATCGTGAGGCGTACCCAAAATAGCACCTGGCATACGCAGGGAAAAACGGACTTCCAGCCCGGATGGAACCGGGCTGTCCAGCTCAAAAACAACGCCGCTGGCCGAGACATTCCGGGTAACAGCGGCAATCTCATCACTTCCGGCGGTCAAGACGACGGGCAGTGAAAGCGGAAAACGCACCGCGCAACGCACTTCCTGCTGGGGAGAGGCCGGGCTGGAATGTACAGGTGCGAGCGGCAACGCTGATTTCAATGTATCCATAGTCGGTATCCAGAACCCAGAGAGGGTCATAACCACTTTACATGAGTTTTTCCACCCGTCACAGGACACCAAAGTTTCCCATAAAGTAATGTGCGGGTTAGTCATGCCGACTCCACCGTAAACGTCCTTGTGCCTCTGAAAAAATCCGCATCAAATTGACATTTTGATGTGCATTTGATGACTTCACATCATATACTGAATCTGATGAGGACCGCTGGGTGGTAGTGCGGCGAAGGATCGGCGGCGCTGTGAGGAGGAACCGATGAGAACTACGCTCGATATACAGGACGATGTTCTTGCAGAGGTGAAGGAGTACGCGGCGGCACGCTCCCTCTCAGCAGGGGAAGCAACCTCTGTTCTGCTGAAGCGTGCATTAAAGCAACCTACCCCAGTTCGCAGGGACGGTCACTTCTTCGTCTTCTCCCTCGGCGAAGACGCCGAGATAATCACGCTGGAGCACGCCCTCAGAATCGAGGATGAAAGCGAGTGAGTGTCTGGCTGCTTGACGTGAATGTTCTGGTAGCGCGCTTCTGGGAGACGCACGTCTTCCATAAAAAGGTTCGCGCCTGGATGGCCAGCCACGAGCACGAGGGTTGGGCTACCTGCCCCATCACCCAGGCCGGCCTGGTGCGAACCATCTCCAACCCAGGGTTTTCCCAAAATGCGCCGCGCCCCACCGAGGCCATTCATTGGCTGGCGGAGAGCTTGCGGCTGGATCCCAACCACCATTTTTGGGCCGACGATCTGCCTCTCTCCGATGCTTGCGCTGAGAGCCTGCCTCGGCTGAACGGATTCAAGCAGTTGACGGACGCATACTTGCTTGGCCTGGCCATCCACAAGAAAGGGCGGATGTTGACGCTGGACCGGAAGATGATGGCGCTCGCCGCTGAAGATAGTCCCGCCCGAAAGTCGCTTATCATTCTGGAGTGAGCAGGTTCCCGCTACTCTTGGACCGGGTGCATACAAGCGGCGCACAACTTGGCCTTTGGAGTCCGTAAAGGCTTATTGCATTGCTTGCAGGGCGGGCCATAGAGCGAGATTCGGTGGTGCATGATTGCGTTCTCGTTCGATTCTTTCATACCGGTAATACTCTCGTAGTGAGCGCGCACAGGTTCAAATCGTTCATGTATCGATGCATTTTCCAGCGGGATACCCCAAGTACGCCTGAACTCCTTCGTTGCCGAAATTGCCTGGTGATACAAACGCGCAATCTCAGCGTACTCGTCCTCATCTAGCATCGGCATTTCTTGCTTGCACCGCCAGCACCACATTAGTTGCATATCGACTTACGCCTCAATGGTTTTGCCATCACTATATCGACTTGATCGCCGCTGACTTCACTTTCTTCTTCGCGGCTTTGGTAGCAGCCGCGCCGCCCAGAAACCCCGTCCACACCAGCTCCGGCGCTTTCGGCGCTCTCTTCGCGCGGGCAATCGCCAGATCGGCGACCTCTTTCACGATCCAGTCGAAGTTGGCCTGGCCGATCGAATGCACGTCGGCGTCCGGCACCGGGTTCATGAAGTCGATGGCGTAGGGGATGCCGCGCTCCACGGCGAACTCGACGGTGTTGAAATCATAGCCCAGCGCCTGGCAGAGCCTGACGGCGTCCTGCCGGATGCGCCGCAGCAGCCCTCTTGCGGCCGGCGGCGGATTCTCGACGTAACGCTCGGAGTGCGGCCGGCGCGGGTCGTAGGCCATGATGCGCACCTTCTTGCGGCCCACCACATAGCAGCGGAAGTACGCGCTGAAATCGACCGCCTTCTGGTAGACCATGCACAGGTCGCGCGTCTGGTCGTAGGCGCGGAAGAACTCCTGTCGATTGTGAACGCGATGCACATCGCGCCAGCCGCCGCCGTCGATGGGCTTGAGGAAGCCCTGCTCTCCCACATAGGCAAAGACCGCCTCCCAGTCGAGTGGGTATTCCAAGTTGCGCATGGTGCGGTCGGTCGCGCCCGCGGGAAGATGCTTGTGGGGCAGAATGACTGTCGGGGGCACGGAGACGCCGAGCTTCAAGGCCAGCGCGTAGTTGAAGAACTTGTCGTCGGCCGAGGCCCAGAAGGGATTGTTAATCACCACTGTTCCGTGCAGCCCGGCGTGCTTCAAAAAGGCGCGGTAGAAGGGGACGGCGTGGGAGATGCGGTCGATGAGGACCTCGTAGCGCGGTGGCCGATCGATCTGCACCGCGCCGGTCAGCACGAACTCGGCCTGGATGCCGTCGATGTTGCGGGCGTTGATCTGTTCGACCAGCGCGCCGGGAAAGCTGTTTTCCCCGCCGAAGAGAACGCCGATACGTTTCATGGGCCCCTCCTGAAAAGCGCTCGCACGCAGTGCATGCAGGCGCGCCAGCGCACGCATCCAGTGTACGGCAAGCGAGTTGCCCAGCCTTTACGATTTCACATGCAGCGGCGTCGCCTTGGCCGCCGGCATCGGATAAGGTATCTACTTAATAATGTTATGCGCGAAATCTACATCCCACTGTAACCGCACGTTGACTCGGGAGAGGCGGTAGATCCTTGACGATAAGACTATGCAACCAATTACCCGTTCCTCTTCCATTGCGCGGGGCGTATTCGCATTTGCCCTCTCCTGTTGGAACTGGAAGTGCGCCCTGCTCAGCGCTGCCGCCCGTTCCATCGTCTATGTGGTTGCTCTTTCGCATACCGGCCGTCACGGCGGACTCTCCATCGTGCTGGTCGAAATGGCTTATGTCACCCTCACCGCCGGAATCTATGCCGGAATGCAGCAGAAAGCCCTGAGCCTGCGCAATCGCCTGGCCGGCAACCTGATTGTGGTCCTCTGTGTACCCGGCCTGGCGCAGCTTCTGGACTGGCTCGCTCATCGCGTCGTTGGAGCGGCCGTGCCCAATCGAACCATCCTGGCCGTTTGCATCTTTACCCTCGTCTCGGCGCTCTTCCACTTGCACGTCATGCGCCGCGGCGTATTTCTCACCAACCACCGCGGCCGCTCACTCATCGAAGACTTTCGCCGCATGCCTCGGCTCATTGCTGGTTTTGTCGCCGCGCCGGTGATCTTTTTGTCGTCCTTGGCTGCACGCATGAACAACGCAGCCGAAGCGGATGTCGCCCTCTAATCGTCGTTGTCACGGGCAGGCTTTTTGCGGCGCTCATTCAGCATGGCCGGAACGGGCGCCTCGCCCATCGCGTCTTTCCAGAGAATCACATTGAGCTTCTGCGCATCGGCGCGGTCGGCATGGCGGAAGTCCATCTTCATGCTTTCGCTGGCGCCGGGAGCTTTTTTGGCGTTGGCGGTGTAGATCAGTCCGTTGTCGCGGTTGGAATAATCGGCACTAAAGGGAGGCTGATCGCCGGGGCCGGCGAAGAGGGTCGAGATCAGCGAACTGAAGGCGTCGTTGTTATTCATCGGCGGCAGGCCGAGCAGCGACTCCATGGTGCGGATCACACTGACTGTGGAGTAGAAGCGGCTGTCAACGAAGGCCGAGCCATCCCGCCCGTGCGGCGAGTATTTGCTGACGACCAGGCCCAGGCTGCGATGCGCATCCACATGGTCGCCGCCATCCTGCGCATCGTCCTCCAGAATGAAGAATGCCGTGTCGTCCCAGTAAGGCGAGTGAGAGATGGCTTCAACGGCGCGGCCGACGGCCAGGTCATTATCGGCCACCGAGGATTTGGGTGTGGGTCCGCCGGGACGCGTGCCCGCCGTGTGATCGTTGCCCAAACGCAGCATCACATAATCGGGCATCGTGTCGTTGCCCTGCTCGCGCTGCGCAACCCAGCTCTTCAAATGACAGAGAAAGATATCCACCCGCACCTGGTCGGGAACATAGAGATTGAAGTCCGGGTATTCGACGGCAAAGTGATCCACGAGCTCCGGCTTGGTGGCAATATTGGAAGCCATCAGCGGAATCGGCCACGGCCACAGATTCACGCCGCCGCCCCACTCGGCGGGTAGCGCTTCGCCCCGCGGCACGGCCTTACGCGCGCAGTTGCCGCCGCCGAGCATTGGTCCCTGTTGCGGGTTCGCCGTCTTCACCTCATCGCAGAATGTGCTGGAGATGAATTCGCCAAAATGGTAATAGCTCTTTCCGTGCGCGGCCAGATTGCCCCACAGATAGCCGCTGGCCGGCTCATTCACATCGGGAATCCCTTGTAACAGCGGATAACCCTCCGCCACCACGCCTTCATAGTCATAACTCCTCTGTCCGCCGCGATAGCTTTGCTGCCAGGTCTTCTCCAGATAATCCGTCCCGATGGCGGCATTCGACCATACGTGCCCGTCCCCCGAGACCTCGCCCGAGTCGAAGAAATTATCCAGGACGCCGAATTGCAGGGCCAGCTTGTGCAGGTTGGGCGTAATCGCCTCGCCATACATCGTCAGGCTGGGGTCGCCGTTGCCCACCGGCTTGCCGTTCTGCTTCAGGTCGCCGAAGATCTGGTCGTAAGTGCGATTCTCCTTGATGATGTAGATCACGTGGCGGATAGGATTCTTCGCGGGACAGGCAAAAGCGATCTGCTCCGCGGCCGCCTTCATGCGGTTGGATTCGATGACCTGTTGCGTCCACTGTGGAAGTCTGGATTCAATCTCAGCCGCATTCAGAGTGGCCAGCGAGCCATGCAAAAGCGTGGCAATGTATGTCGTCGTGCCGTGCAGCTTGCGCGCCCTCGTCTCTTCCGTCTGCGGCTGCGGCATATTATCGGGGCCGGTTCCCCTGCCTTTGGCGGTAGCCACGTACAACTTGCCGCCGGAGAAGGCCATTGAGATGGGCATCCACTCCGTAGGAATAAATCCCAGCGGTTCAATCATGGCTCTGCGAGCGGCAGACCTGGTCAATCTTCTCGTGTCGATCACCGCAACGGCATCACTGGCCATGTTGGCCACATAGAGGCGGCTACCATCGGAGTTCACCGCCAGCGCCACCGGTTCCGCGCCAAAGTAGCTCTGCTGCGGCAGGCGGGTGTCGAAGTAGCCCTTCACGGTGAACTGCCCAGCGCCGACATTGACAGCCGCCACGGCATCGCGATTGGACAGCGCAACATATAAAGTCTTCCCGTCCGGCGAAAACGCAAGTGCGCACGGATGAGTGCCCGGCTTGACCGGGTTCGATGGCTTCAGCAAAGCCACTCTGCGCGCTACCGCGCCCTTGGCCAGATCGAGTTCCACAACCTCCGAGGCGTTCCACAGAGCTACAAAGGCGCGGGCTCCATCCCTGGAGAGCGCCAGGGCAACGGGATAAGTGCCGGGTACGGCATCGCTTTCTGAAAGATCGAAGCGGCGTTCAATCTTGCCCGTCTTCACGTCCAGCAGCAGCACATCGTCGGAGAGGTTGCCGGCGACCAGCAGCTTCTCCGCTCCGCCTTGAATCACAACCGCAATCGCGGCCGGAAAGGGCACGCCCTGGCCGCCATCCACGCCGCCCATCAGCTTGGTCACTCTGCCCGGCGCAAGCGGTTGCAGCGGCAGTGGGATCAGGCGCTCCGGCGCAACCTTGCCGGCGGCGAAGCGATAGACCGCGATTCCACTGCCGGTGTCCTTCTTTTCGATGTCTTTCGGGTCAGTGCCAAGCGGATCGGTCAACGATCCCATGCTGGCATAGATGCGGCTGCCGTCGCGGCTGAAGGCTAGGCCGGAGTAAAGCGTTTGCCTGGCGTAGACCAGCGTGCGGCTGTCGGGAAAGTCTGTCACCACGCCGGTCGCGTTATCCAGCACCGCCAGCGACTGCTGGTATTGAGACTCAAAGGTTCCGTAGCCGGTATTCACCGTGACCGCGTAGCGCCCATCTGGAGAGACCGCCATCGAGATCGGCAGGCTGTTCAATCGCCGCGCCTCTCCCGGAATCTCTCCCATCAACTGCTTGCTGCTGGGCAGATCGACCGTCTGGGCCCCAAGAACTCCCGCTCCCAGAACGATAGCTGCTAATGAAACCGTCCATTGGCCCGCAATATGCATAGCCAAACCTTAGCAAATTCAGGGTAACTTTGCGTTACGGAGCCGTTATAAAAGCCGTCCACCTTTCCATAATGCCCGTTCATGCTCCGGTCCGCGCGGTTTTTCAGAGCATGAGTATCGAAGCACAACGAGCAATGTATGAACGTCAGAAGAATAGAAACGCGATTCATATGCCATTGATAGAGAATTCACGGGGATTTTAATTGCTTTCTATAGCCTCGCAGCCATGAAGCACTTACAGTTGATCCTCAGATCCTTCTTTGTCGTAGGCCTCTTGATCGCAAGCTGTGGCATAGGAGCAAGAGCGCAATATGAGGATGGCAGCCTGATCGGCTCCATCCATGACGCCACCGGTGCGGCGCTTCCCAACGCTGCCGTCACTGTCACCAACGTGAATACGGGTATTGTCGTCAAGACCGCTACCAACGGCATGGGTGACTATGAAATCCCTTCGCTGCGCGTCGGTGTTTACAACATCGAGGCCAGCGCGCCGGGCTTTGCAACGGCAGAGGCCAAAAACATCACCGTCTCGGTCGGCGGACGCCAGCGCATTGACCTGACCCTCAAGGTGGGTCAGGCGGATGTAACCACCGTCGAGGTCAACGATGTCGCGCTGCAGATTGAAACCGCTTCAAGCCAGCGCGGCCAGACCATCACCGAGTATCAAAGCGAAGCTCTGCCGCTGGTGAGCCGGAACTACTCCGACCTGGTGGATTACGTGACCGGCACGCGCCCGGCGCCGGCCGATGCGACCACTACCGCGGTCACCAGCTTGACGCGCGCCGGATCGTTCAACGTCAACGGCCAGCGCAGCATGTTCAACGATTTTATGTTGGACGGCATGGACAACAACGCCTATGGCGAGAGCAACCAGGGCTTCGACAACCAGATCATCGCGCCCCCTCCCGATTCCATCGCCCAGTTTGAAGTGGTGACCAACAATGAGAGCGCTGAGTACGGACGCTCCTCCGGCGGCACCATCAACGTCGCCACCAGGAGCGGCACCAATCAGTTCCACACCACGCTCTACGAGTTCGTTCGCAACACGGATCTGAACGCCTTCGGCTACATCAAGCCGATCTCCACCGATGCCGTCACCGGCGCCGTGTACCCGTTCTTCAAGCCGCTCTTCAATCGCAATCAGTTCGGCGCGGACCTCGGCGGGCCGATCTTCAAGGGCAAGTTCTTCTACTTCCTGGATTACGAGGGCTTCCGGCAGACGCTTACGCCTACGGTGGTTGGCACCGTTCCCACGACCGATGAGCTTAACGGCATTCTGGCCGTCGCCGTGCAGGATCCGTGGCATCCGGGCACTTACATACCAGCGAACACGCCTTTTACCAGTTGGCCCGCTCAAGCTCTGGCCGACCTCGACCCGGCTTCCAAGGTGATTGCCAGTGACTACCTGAACGCGCTGCCCGGGAAATGCACGGTGACACAAGGCTTGGCAGGATCAGGCGTGGCCACCAACGACTGCGCTTTGAATGAGCCCTTCACGGACCGCGCGGACAAGGGCGACCTTCGCCTGGATTTCCAGCAGAGCGCGAACAGCTCCTGGTTTCTGAAGGTCAGCGATCGCAAGGAGACGGGTAAGAACTTCAACCTTCTGCCCGAGCCGATCGATATGCAGACCAACGGCGAGATACTGATTCACGATCAGCAGGTTGCGCTTGGCTATACCCGCCTTATGGGCTCAAACAAGGTTCTCGACGCTCGCCTCGCGCTCTCCGGCACCAGGGCCGGCAAGTGGACCTTCGCGATCGGCAATACTTCCTTCCCCGCAGGCGACATCCCCGGTCTGCCGAGTATCGCCGGCGTCTCCGGCGGCCTGCCCTCGATCGCCATCTCGGGCGGCTTTACTTCCTTCGGACGCCAGAGCACCAATCCGCAGTGGCAAAATCCGTCCCTGCTCGATCCCAAGGTGAACTTCTCCTGGATCAAGGGCAAGCACTCCTTCAAATTCGGCTATGAATATGAGCACATCTGGCAGGAGATCGAGGACTCCAATCCGCTCTACGGCTCCTTCGCCTACAGCTATGGCTACAGCGTCTGCCCGGCATCGGCTGGTACCGCCTGCCCCAACACGAGCAATCAAGCCGACACCTACTTTGCCGACTTTCTCTTCGGAGCAAGCCGCACCTTCTCGCTGGCCACCTACTACATTACCCACATCTACCAGACCATGGACAGCACCTACGCCCAGGACGACTGGAAGATCACCCCCAAGCTGACCTTCAACCTTGGCGTGCGCTGGGAGTACGGTTCGCCCTGGTCGGAGCGCGACAACAATATCTCCAACTTCGACCCGGCAACCGGGACCATGCTCACTCTGCAACCGGGTTATACAGCCGCCAGTTCTCCGCTCTGCGGCGCTGTTGCGTGCATCGCTCCCTACAGCGGCGGCGGCGTCTACGGCAAAACCCTGCTCAATCCCAACTTCGGCGACTACGCTCCGCGCGTCGGCTTTGCCTATGCGCTCACGCCCGGCATTGCAATCCGCGGCGGCTACGGCACCAGCTTTGTCCACTACTGGCGCGCCGGTTCCGGCAACAATATAGCCATCAACGCGCCCTTTGCGATGTATACCTCGGTAACCAACCCGAATACCGTCACCGCGAATGGCTACGTAAGGCTTTCGCAGGGCTTTCCCAGCGGCCTGGCCACAAGCTTTAGCCCCGGCACCGACGACATAGACTCGATCCCCCCAAACACCAAGGACGGCTACGCCGAGAGCTACTTCCTGAGCGTGCAGAAGTCCCTGGCCAAGAACATCCTTGTGGACGTGGCATACGTGGGCAACCACGGCGTTCATCTGCAGGGTTTCATCAACGCCAACCAGAAAATCCCCCAGGCCGGCTTCATTAACGGCAACCCGGCGCTCGGCTGGTCTCGCCCCTACAAGAATTGGGGAGGATACTTGCTCAATAATCCAACCCTCTATCCTACCTTTAACAACGGCGACATCACCGAGGCCCTGAACGAGTTCCACTCCAAATACAACGCATTGCAAGCCCGCTACGAGCAGCGTTTTGTCCAGGGGCTAACCTTGCTGAACTCCTTCACCTGGTCGCACGCGCTGGATAATGCCTCCTCCACCCTCGAGGCCAACACGCCATGCCCGCAGGACGGCAACAACCTCAACGCCGACTACGGCCAATCGGACTACAACCTTCCTCTCGCCAATGTCACCACCCTGGTCTACGACCTGCCGGTAGGACGCGGACAGAGGTACCTCGCCAGCGCCAAGCCGGCTGTGGACGCCATTCTTGGCGGATGGCAGATCAGCGGCATCAACACCGCCCAGGGCGGCACGCCCTTCAACCTTACTTATACGCCGGCCGCGGCCAATCAAACCTCGCCGATGCTTACCCAAAACTGGCGCGGCGAGAATCTATACCGCCCCAACCTCGTTCCCGGTGCGCCTTATATCTTGAAGACGCATCTCGCCAACGGGTACGTTCAATATGTCAACCCGGCCGCTTTAACGCTGCCTTCAACCTATGTGAACAACACCGCCGCCAACGGACCGTCAAGTCCGTTTGGCAACTTGCCCAAGAACTATGGCCGCACGCCCAATTTTTACGAGACAGATTTGGCCTTCAACAAGCGATTCAGCACCCCGGTGGAAAGAATAAAGGTGGAGTTCCGCTCGGAGTTCTATAACATTTTCAACCACACCAACCTTTACCTGCCCGGCGGCTCGGGAGGCGGCACCGTCTCCGGTACCGACAATAACTCCTCCGCGCCGACCAGCATCGGCGGGGGTACCATCACCGGCACCTTCGAGCCGCGCATCATCCAGTTCGGCTTGAAGATCATCTACTAAGACCAGCTGCCTTGCCTCCGCAACCCCCCGCCCGGCCTCCGGGCGGGTGGGGGGTTGCGGCTTATGCGAGGCCCACTGCCAGCCGTGACAGCTGTGCGCGCCGTACTGGAAAGAACGCGCCGGGGGGTGTAACGTAAACTGTTGAAGGATTTGCGGGAGGGTAAGGTGGATTACCGCGTATTGACAGTCAATCGGGAGTTTGGCAGCGGCGGCGGGCGCATTGCGCAAACTATTGCCGAGCGGCTCGGCTGGAAGTTGCTGGACCGCGACATCATCGACGCCATAGCCTACGCGGCGCACGTGGATCCAAAGGTGGTGCGGCCCTACGATGAGCATGTGGATTCCTGGCTTAGCCGCATCAATCAGCAGGCTATGCGCTCGGCCGCCCTGGCCGCCGGCCTGGAACTCCGCGAGAACTCCGTCTTCGATACCGAGGCGATGGTGAAAATCTCCCGCAAGATCATCGAAGAGGCCTACAACGAGGGCGGATGCGTGATCGTGGGCCGCGGCTCGCAGTGCATTCTGCAGCACAAGCCCGACGTTTATCACGTCTTCGTCTATGCTCACTATCTGGATCGCCTGGTGCGCCTGCGCGACCGCCTCGACAAGGGCGTTCACGCCGAGCAGCGCATCCGCATTGTCGATGAAGAGCGCGCCAAGTACCTGCAACAGTACTACGGCAAGGCCTGGAACAATCCCCACCTTTACGACCTGATGATCTCCTCGCGCACCGACGAGGAATGGACCGCGCGGGCGATCCTCTACGCGATGAACGGGAAGGTATAGATAAGCTTACATTAAGTCGATATTTTGAAAGGGCACGACTTCAGTCGTGCCGTAAATGCAAAAAACGTTGGGCTTTAGCCTCTGCGGGAATGCAGGTCCGCATAACCTGCTGATTCAGAGCTTCCTTTTGACAAATCCACGGAATTCATCAGGCATTTGCCCTGCGGGGAAGATACTTCTTGACAGAACGTCCCTTCGGCGTTATAAATGACTGATGGTCAGACTTGTCCAGAGTTCGGATGTGAGTCGCGGTCAGACCAAGCGCGCTGCCGCCCTCCCCTCCGCTCTCACCGCAAGTCAACTGCCTCCTCCGCCAGGCGCCGGACGCCGTGAGCGCCGCGCCGCCGAAACCCGCCTGCGCCTCTTTCGCTGCGCATTGCAGTTGATTGCCGAGCGCGGCTTCCCCAACGTCACGGTGGAAGACATTACCGAAGCGGCGGATGTGGGCAAGGGCACCTTCTTCAACTACTTCGCGACCAAGGATCACGTGCTGGGCGTGATGCCCGAAATTCAACTGAGCAAGGTAAGAGAAGCCGTATCGGCAGCCGGGCAAGGCAAGATGACGATTCACACTGTGCTGCATCGGCTAATGCTGCGGCTTGCCGAGGAGCCGGGTCGCAGTCCCGATCTTGCGCGCGCGCTGATCTCCTCTTTTCTGGCCAGCGAGAGCGTCCGCAAGATCATTGTGGGCAATATGATTGAGGGCCACAAGATGATCGCGGAGGTTGTGGCCGCTGGGCAGAAGCGCGCAGAGATCGATCCCCGCCTGCAAAAAGAAAAGGTGGCTACGCAGCTACTGCAAGCGGAGATGGGCACGATCCTGCTGTGGTCGGCCCAGGGTGAGCCCGCGCTCAAAGTATGGATTGAAGACAGCTTTCAACACTTCTGGAGAGCGGTCGCCCTCTCCGGTCGAGGGCAGAAATCATGAGATCAGAGTTGCGCTTCGCCGCTCTTCTTTCGCTGACTGGCTGGTTCGCGTGCGCTTCCATCACCGCGCAGCAGCCGGCTCCATATCGTCTCACTCTGCAAGATGCGATTCAAAAAGCGCTGCAGGCCAACTTGAGCGTGTTGGTCGCGGGCTCGCGGGTTGATGAAGCGGAAGGCACGCGCCAGCGACACTTGGCCGCCGCGCTGCTGCCGCGCGTGAATGCGCAGGCCTATGCCAATTATCAGAACCACGATTTGCAAGCTGAGGGACTCTCCTTTACTGCTCTTCCTATTCCAAAAGTGGTAGGGCCGCTCTCCAACTACGATATCCGCATCTATGCGCAGCAGAACGTGATCGATCTCGCAAGCTATCGCGCCTTGAAGGCCAGCGAACTTGCCGTCGATGCCGGCAGGATGGATGAACGCGACGCACGCGACCTGATCGTGCGCGCCGTTGCAGCGCTCTATTTGAATGCGCAATCCGCCTGGGCGCGCGCCGAATCCGCGCAAGCGCGCGTCACCGATTCAACCGCGCTCTACAAGCTGGCCAAAGACAAGCACGATGCCGGAACAGCGACGGGAGTGGACGTGCTTCGCGCGCAGGTGCAGCTTGCCAACGACAAGCAGGCGCTGCTGATTGCCGTGAACCAGCAAAAGCAAGCGCTGCTCGAGCTGGCGCGCAACCTGGGCATGAGTCCAGCCACGCCGCTGGAGCTCGCCGAGCCGCTCGACTATCGACCCTTGAATCAGCCGGAGATGGAAACGCTCGCGCCCGCCGCGCTGCTCGAGCGCGCCGACTACCTCTCGCTCGCCAGCCAGCGTACGGGTCTGATGGAGCAGTTGAGCGCCAATCACGCGCGCGCGCTTCCCAAGCTGAGCGTCAACGGAAACTTCGGCGAGATTGGGCGCAGCATTGGCGGCGTCAAAAGCACGGGCCTGATTCAAGGCCAGATCGATTTCACGCTCTTCGACCGCGATCGCAATGGAGAGGCGCAGGAGCTGGCCAGCCGCGTGAGGCGCATCGACGATCAGATTGCCGATCTGCGTCGTGGCATTGATGAGGAGCTGCGCGAGGCGCTGCTGAATCTGGACTCCGCCGCCGAGCAGGTGGCCGTGGCGCGCGATGGGCAGGAGCTGGCGCGGCGTGAACTGCAAATGGCGCAGGACAGATTCGAGCAGGGCACGGCCAACAATGTCGAAGTGATTACCGCGCAGGACGAGCTGGCCCGCGCCGAAGAGAATTACATTGTAGCTGTCGTCAGCCACGTGGACGCGAAGTGTGCGCTGGCGCGCGCCATGGGCGATACGGAGAAAAACGTTCTTGAGTTCATGGGGAGTCATTGACGGCAAGTCGGATTTCGAAAGTTGTAAAGAGGTTTGAAGCGATGAAAAAAATAATTCCCATTGTGATTCTGTTGGCCGCTGCGGTTGCCGCGGGTGTGTACTACTATCCGCGCCTGACGCAAAAGGCCGCGCCGGTGAATCAGCTCACGCTCTCCGGCAACATTGAAGCGCACGAGAGCCTGGTGGGCTTCAAAGTGCCGGGGCGCATCGTCGAGCTGCCGGTCGAAGAGGGACAGCAGGTGGAGCAGGGCGCGTTGCTGGCGCGGCTCGACGACGCCGATCTGAAGCAGCGAATCCGCATTGACGAGGCCACGGTGGGCGTGCGCGAATCGGATCTCGCGCTCACCCTGGCCGGAACACGCCAGCAGGAAGTGAAGGCCGCACAGCAGACCATGATCGATGCCGAGGCTGATCTGGCGCAGAAGAAGCTCGACAATGAGCGTGCGCAAAAACTCTTTGCCAAAGATGAGGTCTCCGCGCAGGAGCGCGACCTGGCGGCAACCGCGCTGCAGCGCGCCGAGGCGATCTTCAAAGCAGCGCAGCAGCGTTACAGTGAGGCCGTCGAAGGCAGTCGCAAGGAAGACATTGCTATTGCGCGTGCCAATCTGAATCAGGCCAATGCTGATCTTGGTTTGTCTCAAGTGAATTTAAGTTACTCCGTTTTGCGCGCTCCATCGGCGGGCGTGGTGACCGTGCGTCAGGCGGAACTCGGCGAAGTGGTTGCGACCGGCTCTCCGGTCGTGACGATTGCGGACCTCGACCACATCTGGCTGCGCGCGTATATCGCAGAAACCGATTTGGGCAGCATTCATTGGGGTCAGGACGCGATCATCACCACCGACACCTATCCCGGCAAGCAGTATCATGGGCGCATCTCGTTCATCGCATCGACCGCGGAGTTTACGCCCAAGAGCGTGCAGACCTTTAAGGAACGAGTGACCCTGGTCTATCGCATCAAGATCGACATCGACAATCCCAACCACGAATTGAAGCCGGGAATGCCCGCCGACGCGCACATCGATCTGGCCGCGAGCAAGACGCCAAACAAACCATGACAGCGCCGCTCCAATCCGCGATTGTCTGCGAGGGATTGACGAAGAGCTTTCCCGGCGTGCGCGCGGTCGATGCACTGAGCTTTGATGTGCGCGCCGGAGAGATCTTCGGACTGGTCGGCCCTGACGGGGCAGGGAAGACGACCACGTTGCGCATGTTGGCGGGCATCATGCCGCCGGATGCGGGAAAAGCAACCGTCGCCGGCTTCGATGTGGCGCGCAACCCGGAGGGCGCCAAGCACTCGCTCAGTTATATGCCGCAGCGCTTCGGACTCTACGAAGACCTGAACGTGGATGACAACATTCGCTTCTATGCGGATCTCTTCGGCGTCAGTAAATCCGAGCGCAACACGCGCTCTACGCAATTGCTTGAAGCCGCGGGCATGAGCGAGTTCCGCACGCGGCTGGCGGGCAAGCTCTCCGGCGGCATGAAGCAGAAGCTTGGCCTGGTCTGCGCGCTCATTCACCGGCCCAAAGTGATTCTGCTCGATGAGCCGACCACCGGCGTCGATCCGGTTTCGCGGCGCGACTTCTGGCGCATCTTATATGAACTTATCGCGGAGGGCGTGGCGATTCTGACTTCCACCGCGTACCTCGACGAGGCCGAGCGCTGCCATCGCGTCGCGCTGATGCATCAGGGCAAGCTGCTCTTCTGCGATACGCCGATCAATCTGAAGGCGAAGTTGGGCAAAGGAGTCTTGTCGATCCCGGCGCCGGAGCCGCGGCGCGTGCGCGACGAATTGAAAGACGCGCAAGGAATCTCCAGCCTCATGCTGACCGGCGACGGAGTGCATGTGGTAGTGGACGATGCGGCGCGCCGCATTCCTGAGTTCGAGGCACGGCTCAGGCACGCTGGCATTTCCTTTGATGCAATTCTCAAGGTCGAGCCGTCGATTGAGGATTTGTTTGTCGATGCGGTGAGCGCAGGAGCGGAGCATCATGCCTGAGATCGCCAACCAGGTCGAACCCAGCTCGGTCGAAGTCGCCAGCCTCGTCAAGAGATTCGGCGAATTTGTCGCCGTGGACCGGATCAATCTTGAAGTGCATAAGGGCGAGGTCTTCGGCTTTCTGGGGCCGAACGGCGCGGGCAAGTCCACTACGATTCGCATGCTCTGCGGGCTGCTCAAACCTACCTCAGGCCGCGCGATGGTCGCCGGATACGATGTGAGCAAGAATCCCGAAGCGGTGCGCCAGAACATCGGCTACATGTCGCAGAAATTTTCTCTCTATAACGATTTGACAGTCATTGAAAACATCCGGTTGTTCGCCGGACTTTATAGCGTGCCGCAAAAATTTCTCCAGGCTCGCATCGAATGGGCGCTTACGATGGCCAACCTCAAGGGTCAGGAGAATCTCATCACCGGTACACTGCCCGGCGGCTGGAAGCAGCGTCTGGCGCTGGGTTGCGCGGTCTTGCACAAGCCGCCCGTGATCTTTCTCGATGAGCCGACCTCCGGTGTCGATCCGATTACGCGGCGTCAGTTCTGGGATCTGATTCATCAGATGGCCGAGGAGGGCGTGACCGTTTTTGTGACCACGCACTACATGGAGGAGGCCGAATACTGCAACCGCTTGGCGCTGATTTTTCACGGCAGGATTGTCGCGCTGGGCACGCCTTCGGAGTTGAAGCGCGGCTCGATGAAGGGCGAACTGCTTCTCGTCGAGTGCGCGCCGCTGGGCGAAGCGGTAGAAGCGCTGCAATCGGCTCCCGGCGTGATGGACGCCGCGGTCTTCGGAAACGCGCTGCACCTGGTGGTCGAGGATGCTGCGACTGCCATGCCGCTGCTGCAAAAGTTTTTAGCGGATCGCAAGATCGCCGTGAGCCGCATGGAAGAGATTCGCCCCAGCCTCGAAGATGTTTTTGTTTCGCTCACCACGGACCGTGAAGCCGAGGAGCTCAAGCCATGAGACTGACTCGCCTGCTGGCCGTGGCGCGCAAAGAGGTCTTGCAGATTGTGCATGACGCGCGCAGCCTGATGATTGTTGTCCTGATGCCCGCGGTGCTGGTGCTGCTCTTCGGCTACGGTGTCAATCTTGATTTGAAGGGGTTGCCGGTTTATGTGCTGGATCAGGACGGCAGCCAGCAGAGCCAGGATTTGCTGAAGCACTTTCAGGCAAGCGAATATTTTCATATTGCCCGCGTGGTCACGGGTTATGCGGAGTTGATGCGCGCGCTCGACGACGGCCACGCCAAGATGGGCATTGTGATTCCGTGGGATTTCTCGCAGCGTCTTAGCGATGGCCGGCCCGTCGCGGTGCAGGCGCTCGTCGACGCCTCGGACGACAACTCCGCCAATGTGCTGATCGGCTATTCCCAGGCGGTGGTGCAAGGCTACTCGGCGCAGATTCAAATTGAATGGCTGCGCGCTCGCGGCTTCGCAATCCAGCCGGCGGCGATGAGCGTAGAAACGCGCACCTGGTACAACGAGGACCTGGAAAGCAGCGCCTTTATCATTCCCGGCGTGCTGGCTCTGGTGATGTCGGTGATCGGCGCGTTTCTCACTTCGCTGACCATCGCGCGCGAGTGGGAGCGGGGCACGATGGAGCAGTTGATCTCCACTCCGGTGACGGCGATGGAGATCATGCTGGGTAAGCTGGCGCCCTATTTTGTGCTGGGAATGTTGGACACCGTGATCAGCGCGACCATCGCGATCTACTGGTTTCACGTGCCTTTTCGCGGCTCATGGATCACGCTGATGGGCGCGTCGGCGCTGTTCATGGTGGTGGTGCTCTCGTTGGGTTTTTTTATCTCCGTGCTTGCCAAGAGCCAGTTCGCGGCCAGCCAGATTGCATTGCTTATTACCTTTCTTCCGGCGTTTCTGCTCTCCGGTTTTTTGTTTTCGATTGAACAGATGCCGATTGCGTTGCAGTGGATTACGCGCATCCTGCCGGCGCGCTATTACGTTTCGGCGCTCAAGGATATTTTTCTCAAAGGAACGTCCGCATCAATGCTGTACGCGGAGCTGATTCCCTTGGCTGTCTTCGCGTTTGTGCTGGCGCTGGTGGCCACGCGCAGCTTCCACAAGAGGCTGGAGTAGGTACCTGCGGTGCGGCCAAACGTTCGCTGTTCGCTCGCAAGGGCGTTTGTATTCGGGTGAGAGATAAGGAGTAGCGATGTTCGGGCGGCTGAAGCAAATGCTGATCAAGGAGTTCATCCAGGTCTTCCGCGACAAGCGGACGCGCTTCATTCTGATTGGCCCGCCGATCATTCAGATGATGGTATTCGGCTACGCGGCCAACTATGAAATCCGCCATGTGCCAACCGTTGTGCTCGACCTGGATCACTCGCAGGAGAGCCGCGAATTGGTTTCGCGCTTTACATCGAGTCTCTATTTTGACGTGCAGCGGCAACTGACAAACTCGCGCCAGCTCGGCGATCTGATTGAGCACGGCGATGCCACGGTCGGCCTGGAGATTGATGCCGGCTTCGCGCAGAAGCTGCGCAGCGGCGAGACCGCGCCGTTGCAGGTGATTGTGGACGCGACCAACTCCAACACTGCGCTGATAGCGTCTGGCTACATTGCGCAAATCGCGCAGGGCTTTGCCGCGCAGTACCAGCAGGACCGCATCGCGCGCATCGCGCCGCAGTTGATGGAGGTGATGCCGTCGGTGGAGCTTGCGCCTCGGCCCTGGTACAACCCCGATCTGCGCAGCCGCTGGTTTTTTGTGCCGGGAATCATCGGCAGCCTGACGCTGGTTCTGGTGATTACGCTGACGGCCTTCGCGGTAGTGCGCGAGCGCGAGATCGGGACGCTGGAGCAGATGATGGTCACGCCCATCCGGCCGGCCGAGTTCATCCTCGGCAAGACGCTGCCGTTTTTTCTGATCGGCATCTTCGATGTGACGTTGATCGCCGTAGTCGGATCGCTGTGGTTCCAGGTGCCCTTTCGCGGTCATGTTTCGGTGCTGGCGCTCGGAGCCGTTCTGTTTATCTTGTGCATGCTGGGCGTGGGCTTGCTGATCTCCACCGTCTCCGCAACGCAGCAGCAGGCGATGGTGACGTCGTTCTTCTTTATCATGCCGGCCATCACCTTTTCCGGCTTCGGATTTCCCATCAGCACCATGCCGCACTGGATGCAGCTTTTTAGTTATGTGATCCCGCTGCGATATTTTTTGATCGTGATTCGCGGGGCGTATCTCAAGGGCGTGGGGATGGATATTCTGTGGCCGCAGATGGCGGCGATGGCCGGGCTCGGCATAGCTCTGCTGACGGCTGCGATTTTGCGCTTCCATAAGGCGCTGGACTAATGGCCGGCGCGTTAGAATCAAAAGGTCCACTGGGAGTTCGCTTCTTATGATGGAGTTCCATATAGCCCGAAAGGCGCGTGAACGCTACCAGTTTGCGGAGTCGCTGTTTTCCTACTCGGGGAACGTGGTCTTTGCCAATCTGGCCGCTTGTCGCGAATTTGCCTACCGCATCAACAAGGTGCGCGACGTGGAAAAGCATCCCGAGCAAGCGGTTCATGCCGGCCAGCTCTATGCCATGGGACTGATCGATGAGGCCAGCCACGTGCTGATAGCGCGCTACCGCGAGAACTTCGATCCCGCAGTGATGACCGGCGCGCTGGAGTGGTTTTCCGGAATCGTGGGCGCCGAACCGCTAAGCAGGATGCTACTGACCTTTGTCGAGGAGTTTCCCGGCCTTTCAGTGATGCGCGGCCAGTTGACGCCGCCGCAGTGGCTATCCGGAGAGACTGATGGAACTTCGCACTGGGCCGTCGCGCTGGAAGAGCTGCTGCTGCTGTGGAACGCCAACCGTAATGAAGCCTTTCAACCCTTCGAGGAGCTTTTTCAGGAGAAAACGCTGGACGAGCGGACGGTCTATCGCCAGGTGACGCAGCATTTTCCCGATTATTTTGCCACCCGCCCTCTGATTCCGCTCCCCGGCGTCAAGCCGATGAACCTGCTGGATCTGCTGCGGGCGCCGGCGGTGGGCGCGCCGCGCTCTCTGAGCGAGCAACTGGCGCTGATTCGCAAGCTGTGGAAGCCGATACTGGGCGAAAGCCTGGAGCATTATCTGCTGATCGCCGGCGAGATCCTGCATGAGGAAGAGCGGGCCATCTGGATGCAGTTCAACCCGCCCGCCGTGCAAGCCCGCGAAGCCGCCCGGCGTCATCGCGAGAGCGGCCAGAAGCAGTGGCCGGGCGTCGTCAGTACCGCCGAGGTGCCCGTCTTTGGCGATCCTGCGCAAGAGTACGAGAAGTTCTCGGACGACACTGCCTGGATGCCGACTGTTGTGTTGATCGCCAAGAGCACCTACGTTTGGCTGGCGCAGATGAGCCGGCAGTATGGGCGCGCGATTAACCGTCTCGATGAGATTCCCGACGAGGAGCTCGCCACGCTGGCCGCGCGCGGGCTGAATTCGCTGTGGCTGATCGGCGTCTGGGAGCGCAGCCGCGCCTCCAAGACGATCAAGCTGCTCTGCGGCAACGCGGACGCCGTGGCCTCGGCCTATTCGCTCTTCGACTATGCGATTGCCGAGGACCTGGGCGGCGAGGCGGCTTACGTGAATCTGCGCGACCGGGCCTACAGATTTGGAATCCGGCTGGCCAGCGACATGGTGCCCAACCACATGGGCATCGATTCCCCATGGGTGATCGAGCACCCGGAGTGGTTCATCTCGCGGCCGGAGCCGCCCTATCCGGTCTACAGCTTCAACGGCCCCGACCTCTCGCGCGACTCCCGCGTGGAGATCAAGATCGAGGACCACTACTATGAGGAGTCGGACGCCGCGGTGGTCTTCCGCCGCCGCGACCTGCAAAGCGGCGAGACTCGCTACATCTATCACGGCAACGACGGCACCAGCTTTCCCTGGAACGACACGGCGCAGCTCGACTATCTGAATCCGGCGGTTCGCGAGCAGGTGATCCAGACGA
>JBKQLG010000027.1:0-7482 GCA_052147235.1 Occallatibacter sp. | reverse complement strand
AATTTGATCCTCAAAACCCGGCCCGTTAAGAGATACGCGTTCTGAGGGCAAGGTCAATCAGGCGGCCCTGCGGCACGATCTTATGGGACGAATCTATCATTGGCTTCTGCATGAGGCAAAATACCTCGGAACCTACTATACCTCGGTTTCAGCAGCTACACTTTTAATGAAGTTGACTTTCGCAGCGAAATGGAAGCAGCATTTCAGCGACCCGGTAGAGCTTGCATCCTTCAAAGTTGCAGACCTGGCTTGCGGTACAGGAACACTTTTGATGGCCAGTGCACAAGCGATTTCCGACGTATATATTCGAGAGCGTGCAGACCAAGGCCTTCCCCTGGACATCAAGGATATGTCCACATTGCATCGCGCGCTGATGGAGAACGTCCTGCATGGCTACGACGTGCTTCCCTCTGCTGTTCACCTGACCGCATCGACGCTTGCAATGCTTGCGCCAGAGGTTGCTTTCGTTCGCATGGGCTTGTTTGTGATGCCCTTCGGGATGGATCACGGTATAGCGAAGCTGGGTAGCTTGGATTTCCTCAATACCAATGAGATTATGACGCAGATGGCGCTGGACTACTCGCATTCCGACGCAGTCCGGACGGGCGCGGGATCTTCCTATGCAACAAATGCGACTGTACCAGCTCTCGACCTTTGCGTGATGAACCCTCCATTCGTTCGCAGCGTGGGCGGCAATCTACTATTTGGCTCCCTACCGGATGAACGGGGTAGGCTTCAAACGGAACTTAAACGGAGGGTAAAGGAAATAGGAGCCAGCGCAACGGCGGGGCTGGGAAGTGTTTTTGTCGCCCTGGCAGACCGGTGGCTCAAGCCTGATGGACGACTTGCGTTTGTGCTCCCGGCGGCGCTCGCCTCGGGAGAAGCGTGGGGTGACACGCGAAGATTGATCGCCGAAAAGTACCATCTGGAAACGGTCATATCGAGCCATGATGCGGTACGGCCTAATTTTTCCGAGAACACGGACCTTTCCGAAATCCTGTTTATTGCGCGTAAGAAAATGGATAATAAACCAGCACGCCGCACTTCTTATATCAGCCTGTGGCGCAATCCGCGTTCGATACACGAGGCTCTTGACCTTGCAAATAGAATCAACCAAGTCAATTTGCCGGTAACTGTGGAAGGGTCTGGTCTCACAACCATTAGCGGACCTAATGGAAAGCTCGGCGAGATGATTTCTCTGCCGGGAGCTAATGGAAAAGAGAATTGGACAGGTGCTCTCTTTGCGCAAAGCGAGTTGCTTAGGGTTTGCTGTGCGCTTGAGAGAGGGACACTCCGAGTTCCGGGCCACCGTAAGACCGTTCCGGTACCGCTATGCGCCCTAAATACTCTGGGTGCGCTCGGTCCAGATCGTAAGCGAATCCATGAAGGCTTCAAAGTTACTAGAGACGATTGGACACCATACCCAGCATTTTGGAATCACGAGTCCGCAAAGGTACTTACAATTCAACAAAAACCGAACGCGCGGTTGGCTGCATGGCTGGAATCCCCTCGTGGACCAAACTATGGGGCGCATTTATGGGAAAGAGCGGGAAATATTCTCTTGGTGGAACGTCTGCGCTCAAATACACATCGTGTTCTCGCAATCGGTTTCGAGAAAGATGTACTTGGAAACACTTGGTGGGCGTTGAAACCACATGAGCTTAAATCTCAGCAATGGAAAGCTCTTCTGCTCTGGCTCAACAGTTCACTTTCCATTCTGCTTTTTTCGGGCGTCGCGTTATTACGCAGGGGGCATGGATGCAAATGAAGCAACCTGCGTGGGAGACTATGCCGGTTCTTGACGTGCGTTCTCTTTCTTCTGGACAACTTAAGAGACTTTCTGGTTCCTACGACGACCTTTCAGTTCAACACTTAGACTCTCTCTCAAATCTCAACTCAGACATCGTACGCGGCCAAATTGACCAGGCAATTAGTGAAGTCCTCGATATTCCCGACCTGGCCTTTGTCCGCGAACTTCTAGATCGGGAGCCGGGACTTAGTGCGAACGATATATCTCCACGTGCCGCAAAGCCAGCCTACGAGATTGAAGAGGATGAGGACCACACCCAGTCAAGCTTTGCGTTGGATGAAGCAGAATAACGGGAGATCACTTCAAACGATTTCAATTACGCCCCGAAAACGCCATTCCGCCCAGGAAGAAATCCCCCCCGAATCGCCGGGAACCTGCTGGGCGCCTCAACCTCGTTTGGTCTTCTGAGCGAAGCGCATCAGAGAAGATCAACGAAAGGCCTGTGGCTCAAGCCGCTTTGATTGTATGCCTGCTTTCAGGAGCCTGAAGGCTCCTGCTTCCTCTGTCCCTCAGGGGCTGAAGCCCGGGCTTTATTTTGGCTGGTTGGCGGTGTCGGGGTTAAAACCTCGACCTACCAGTCATGCCCTGTAGAGAAACTACTTTCTGTTCAAGTGCAAGTTGTTGATTTTAATGAAAGGTGCTCGCAAAAGGATTTCGCTCCGGCCCTACGGGACGGATGGTCTGTTTCTCAACGCTGACCCAGGACTGCGTTGCGCTTGTCCTGGGCTATTCTCGCTTCTCCCTCCGGGAGAAATGTCGCAGATTGTTTCATCCCATTTCCCCAGTTTCCTCGTATTACTGCGGGTCGTTGTCCCGCTTGCGCAGGATGGCGATGACCGCGGCGACCAGCACCAGCAGCATCGCGCAGAGTACGGCCACGGAGTCGCGGAAGCTATGGCGGTAGGCGACGGCGTGTTCAGTGGGATTGGCGCGCGGATACTGCTCGTCGGCGGAGGCGCGGCAGACGCGCTCGACTCCGTTGGGATCGGTGAAGGTGATCAGGTAGCGGGGAATGCTGCCCTCGGCCGCGTCTCCCTTGATATTGAGCGAAGGGTTCATGTCGTTGGGGTCGGGCGAGACCAGGACCGGGTTGACGTTCTTGGCATCCATCTCGGAGTACAAATTGCAGGTCATGTCGGGAACCGGCTGGTTCTGTCCCCACTCCTTGGCCTCGGCCTCATGGAGGAGATTGGCCTCAAAGGACCAGCGCGAGGGAATGATGGCGCTGAGGGTCTGGCCGGCCTTGGGCATCAGGTAGATGGGCCTCATGCCGCCGCCCAGCGCGATGATGGGCAGCAGGACCACGGGCAGCAGGGCGATGGCGCTCTCATTGGTTTTAGAGAGCGCCGAGATGGACAGGCCCAGCCCCGCGCCGATCATTGAAGAGAGCAGCAGGACGAGGAAGTCCCAGCCGAAGTTGCTGTGCAGCCCGCAGACCAGATAGACGATGGCCAGCATGGAGCCGCACTGGAAGATGCACAGGCCGAGCAGCACCGCCAGCTTGGAGAAGACATAGGGGAAGATCTTGAGCGTGACCATGCGCTCGCGCTTGTAGATGGTCCACTCGCCGACAATGTCGCGGGCGGCGTTGTTGCAGCCGAACCAGATGGCGGCGACGACCATGAGGAAATGAATGATGGGCAGCTTCTCGGAGATTTCGTCGAAGTGGCTGGCGCGCAAGGGGTAGTTGACCAGCGCGACGAGCACGGCGAAGAGCGGCGCCTGCAAGAGCAGAATGGCGGTCTGAGCGCGGTCCTGAAGGCGGACGATGAGGTTGCGCTTGACCAGGGCCAGCCATTGGCCGAGGCCGAACTGGCGGTGCGGCTTCTCGCCGCCGGCATTGTCGGCGCTGGCCTGCTGCTTGCCGCTGCGGTTGGTGACGTATTCCTGGCGGTAGCGGGAGGCCAGGTAGCGCTGACGCCAGGTCTCGGTGCGGGTACCCTCCGGAGCCGTATTCATGCCGGAGAAGAGCATCTCCGGGTTCAGTTCCTGCGTCTTGATGGGCGCGCCGGTAGTGGGCGGATTGAAGAACTGGATCGAATCCGGATAAGCCGGGCCGAAGAAGACCACCGCGCCGGGCTTCTCTCCCCGGTCGCGCGAGACCATGAGCAAGTCGTCGAATTGCTTGTAGACCTTGAGGCTGGGCTGGTGGATGGTAGTGAGAATCGTTTTGCCGGTCTTGGAGAGATCCTTCAGCAGATCGATGACCGATTCGGCGTCGTAAGACGAAAGGCCGCTGGTGGGTTCGTCGAGAAAAAGCACCGGCGTGTCGGTGATGAGCTCCAGGGCGATGTTGACGCGCTTGCGCTGGCCGCCGCTAAGGGTCTTTTTCTCCGGCGAGCCGATCACGGTGTCGATCTTGTCCGGGATGCCCAGGTTGTAGAGCACCTTTTGGGCGCGCGTATCGATCTCGGCATCAGTCAGGTCGGTGCGCAGGCGGGCGGAGAAGTAGAGCGCCTGGCGGACGGTCAACTGGGGATGGACGATGTCGTCCTGGGGCACGTAGCCCATCATGTGCCGGTAGAGGTCGTAGAAATCGTAGAGGTTCTGGCCGCGGAAGAGCACCGTTCCCTGTACTGGGCGGGTGTAGCCGTTGAGGGCCTTGAGCAGGGTGGTCTTGCCGGCGCCGGCCGGGCCCATCAACGCCACCAGCTCATACGGGAAGACAGTGAGCGAAACGGCGTCCAGCAGACGCTTGCCGTTGGGGGCGTTGACCACAATGTCTTTGGCTTCGATGGTGACTTTGCCGTTGTAGTCGCGCTGCGCCAGTTCGCCGTTTTCCAGCAACTGGAAGCGGACACTGCCCAGGCCAATCTCCTGGCCTGCCTTGGCCAGCACCCTGCCGGTGACGCGGATGCCATTCAGATAGGTTCCGTTGCGGGAGCCCAGATCCTCGACCAGAATGCCTGCTTGGGTGCGAGTGAGGCGGGCGTGACGCCAGCTGACCATGGGCAGATCGAGGGGAATCTCGCACTTCGGGTCGCGCCCAACCTCCATGGTTTCGCCGCGGAAGGAGACAGTCTGGAAGGATGCCTCGCCGATTTCGACCTTGGTCTCCAGATCGAGAAGCTGCGAGGCGGAGATCTTGTAGGAGCCGAGGTAGACCTCGTCGGAGGTCTCCAGAACGGAGCGCTGGATGCGGTTGCTCAGCTCGTTGATGGCGGTACCGTTGCTCGAGTTGCGGTCCTCGATGAAGTACTTGCCGTTCTCTTCGTAGATGACGGCGTGATTCCAGCTGACGATAGGCAAATCGATCTGTATGTCGGAATCGGGGGAGCGTCCGATGGTGATCCTGCGGCCGCCGGTGTTGGTCAGCGGGCGGGCCATTCTGCCGGAATCAAGAGGAGAGGAGGCGACAGGCCAGGGCATCGGCACAGAGCTGCCCAGCGTCACTTTGGTCCCCTGCTGCACCCTGACCGGCAGGCCGGGCGTGATCTTGGCCCCGTTCACAAACGTGCCGTTTTTCGAGCCCATGTCTTCCAGAAGAAAGCTATCGCCACGTTGGGTGAGGCGGCAGTGGTGGGAAGAAACGGCTGCTTCCGGCACCACCAGGTCGCAGTCGCTGCCCCGCCCGATCAACCATTCGGTCTTCGGTCTGAAATCATCTCTTGACATAAACAGCTATTCCGGATTGCTCACACTGTAGCACGAGAGCGCCACCGATTGGAAATTGCACGGTGGAGACCGGTAATAAAGTTGAATTCGAGGGAAAATGGCCAGCAGCTTGGTGCGTGGTATTCTGTCGCCAGCCAATCCTCGGCTCCCTGTAGGGTGCCCGCGATGAAGACCTGTCCCGTCTGTGATTCGGACTATCCCGACCAGCACACTACCTGTCCCACCGACGGGGCGGTGCTGATCGTCTCCCACGAGCTGGCGGCGGGCTCTCTGGTGCGCGGCAAATACCGCATCACGCGCAAGCTGGGACAGGGCGGCATGGGTGTGGTCTACCTGGCGGAGCACATTCTGCTGGGTGGGCGGGTGGCGCTCAAGTTTCTCACCGGCGATCAGGGCAAGGACCCCAGGTTCATCAAGCGCTTTCGCATGGAGGCGCGCGCCGCCTACCAATTGCGCCACACCAACATCGTCGAAGTTACCGACCTGGATCAGGCCGAGGACGGCAGCCTGTTTATCGCCATGGAGTATGTGGATGGCCCCAGCCTGCGGGCGGCGCTGGATAACGCACCTGCCGGGCTGGAGATTGCGCGGGCGCTGGAGCTGGGACGCGGCATCGTCTCCGGGCTGGCCGAGGCCCACAAGCACGCGACCGTGCATCGCGATATCAAGCCGGAGAACATCCTGCTGGCCACCAGCCGGGATGGGCGGGAGCAGCCCAAGATTCTCGACTTCGGCATTGCGGCGATCACCGAGAGCGTGACCCGGACGAGCATCACCCGTGGCTTGATGCTGACGCCCAATTATGCGGCGCCAGAGCAATGGGAAGAGATGCCCGCGGCGGAGATGGATGGCCGGACAGACACCTATGCGCTGGGCTGCGTCTTCTATGAGATGCTCGCCGGACGGACGCCCTTCCACGCGCACAACACCTCGGGCTGGATGAAGCAGCACCTGGAGGAAACACCCCGGCCGCCCAGCGAGTTGCGCCCCGAGGTGGGCGATTGGCCGGGCCTAGACGGATTAACGATGCGGCTGCTGGCCAAGAATCGTGACGACCGCCCCCAGGACGCCGAGCTGCTCGGCCTGCTCGACGACTTGCTCTATGCTTCAGGCCTGGCGCGGCTTGAGCCGGCGAACGAGCAGAGACCGGAGCGTCCGGCGACGATCGTCGAAGAGAATTGGCGGCATCCGGCGACGATACGAACACCGCTTCCGCAGCGGACTTCGCCGTCTCTTTCGCAGCACATTACGCAACCTCCTACGCAGCCTATTTCACAGCCACTTACGCAGCCTCCTATGCCGCTGGCCGTTCCTGGGCCAAAGCCGGCAGCTCGAAGGTTTCCCGGATGGACGTGGGGAGTTTTGAGCCTTCTTGCGTTGGCGGCGGTTGTCGCTGCAGCGTGGTTCCTTCTACCGCATCTGCATCCGCAGCCCCAGCAGACGCCGGTGGCGACGGCTCAGCCTGCTGCAACTCCGGCGCAGCCGCAGAGCCCGCAACAGAGTCTCGATCAGCACGAGTCGCAGCCTACAATGGCCGAGCAGCCGAAGAGCCCACCCGCTACGACGGCAGAGTCCAAACCGGCGGCCAAACCGGCGGCGGAAAAGCCGGCGAGCCCCCCGCCAGTGAAGCCCGAACAAACGACGGTGACCCCGCCATCCACCCCGAAGCCCGAGCCGAGCCCGGCGCAGCCTGTTGCACCGCCCGCCGCTCAAAAGCCGAGTGGCTCGGAGTTGGAGCAGCAGGCTGCTTCACTCTACAAGGCGAATCGTTATTCCGAGGCGGCCGCCCTCTTCGACCAGGCCTGTTCGGCGGGCAGCCGGGAGGCTTGCGACAATCTCGGCGTGATGTACGCCAGCGGCAATGGCGTGGCCAAGGACGATGCGCGCGCGGCGGCTCTCTATGCCACGGCTTGCAATGCGGGCGATGCTAGAGGTTGCAACTGACGCCCTCACTTACCGGGACCTCCAGCCCAATCAAGCTCAATTTTGGCGGGCCCTGGCTCCGGTCAGCGTCAGTCCGGGTTCCGGCGCCGGATCTACCCAAACGTTTGCCTTCG
>JBKQLG010000026.1:0-4981 GCA_052147235.1 Occallatibacter sp. | reverse complement strand
CTGTGGGATCGCCATCGGCGCTCTTGTGCCCAGCGCACGCTTGCGGCCGCCACGCCGGCGCACCTGCAGCCGCTCCTCGCGGTAGAGTCGGCGGAGCTTCTTGTGGTTCATGATGATGCCTTCGCGCGTGAGCAGGATGTGGAGCCGCCGATAGCCGAACCGCCGGCGAACGCCGGCCAGCTCACGTAGCCGAGCCCGCGCCGCCCCGTCGTCAGGCCGGCTGCTGCGATAGCGCACCGAGGTGCGATCCGCTCCGAGTGTCGAACACGCCCGCCGTTCGCTGACCTCATACGCGACCCGAAGCTGAGCGACGGCCTCTCGCCTGGCGGCGGGCGTCACCATTTTTTTGCGGCGATATCCTTCAACATCGCGTTGTCGAGCATCGCCTCGGCCAAAAGCTTCTTCAGCTTGACGTTCTCGTCTTCCAGCGCCTTCAGGCGCTTGGCGTCCGAGACATCGAGGCCGCCATACTTGGCCTTCCACTTGTAAAACGTCGCGCTGCTGATCCCGTGTTTGTGGCACACGTCAGCCGTCTTCGCTCCGGCCTCCTGCTCCCGCAAAATCCCGATGATCTGTTCTTCCGTGAACCGGCTCGGCTTCATGTCCATCCCCTTCCAGGTGATGGACTCTACTCATTTTTGGAGGAGTTATCGGGGCTCAGGTCACAACCGTTGCGACTACGAAGTGCACGAAGAGCGGATGCAAACCGGATATCGGACGGCGTATGCAGGGAGCAGGCTCAAGCCGCGGACAATCCGGGAAGGCACCGTTCGGAAAGCCAGCCTTCCAGCCGTACTGGGGAAAACCCGCCGTGCGGAATGATAGGGAGGATCGAGGAAACGTCGGCATCATTCGAAGCCCGATCCGCGCCTCGATCCTACCCGACTTCCATTATCGGAAGCGGAGTGTGCATCGCAGCAGTCGAGACAAATTTGATAATTACTGCAGGGTCATCTCGGTCCCATAGGTGGCACATGGAAAGAGTCACGAGCTTGTTTGACCAGACTTAAGCCGCACCGCTTTTCAGTCTCTCCGATGACAATCCGGCAGAGTGGTTCTGAACGGCGTGAGCAACAAAGTTGAACGCTCGGAACGGATAGAGTCCGCATCGGTAAAATTCCTCGAAGCCCATCCCGCCCTTCTCGAATAAAAAATCTGCGAAGGTAGAAATCGCGTAGCCCGACCCTGTCAGGAAGTCGAAAAGCGCCCTTCTGTCCAGCCCGGTTTCGTGGCTTTGGTATTCGGCCCCACATTCGAACAGAATTGGAGGTTTCCACCTGGAGATACTCTCCTTTGCGCCCCGGAGGGCCGACAGTTCTCCTCCCTCGATATCGAGCTTGATAAGATCGAGCCTAGGGCGCTCCAAAAGGATGTCATCAAGTCGGCGGACATCGACCTTGTAGGTCATGCTATTCGCGATAACGCTCTTTGTCAGGCGGCTGTATCCGGGCCGTTGAGTGTCTTCCGCGAACGAGGCTGTTCCATTCACCTCTCCGACCGCAACAGACAAGACCTCGACTTTCGGAAAGCGCTTTCTCACCAGAGGGCTGCGAATGGGCGAAGGTTCAATCGCGATGTGTTGGCCCTCCGGAGCGTATTTCACTGCAAGGCTCAAAAACGAACCGATGTGGCACCCAACATCGACGACGCAGGATGAACTCGTGAGCTTGCGCTTGAGAATGCGGGGTAACCAAGTCTGTTCGGAATAGATGCCCCATAGTTCGGGATGGCGCATGCGCTGGCCGATCTGGCTGGCCCACCGCAGTTGCAGCGCCGCAGCCTCAAGTGGCGATCCGATGATTGAAGATTTCAGTCGCAAACCCAGCGGTGCCCTGTGCTCCATCGACCCTCCAAAACCTGATAATTTTACCAGTCACGAAATCCACCACACAATTTCGGCGGGTGGGTCGCTGCCATCGTAACCAGAGGGAAATACTAGAAGGTTGGCTAATGAATTGCGAGCGGCAAAGGTGTTATGCGCTGCGGTCGTGCTCAAGATCAACGTCGTATCGCTTGAGCACGTAAGCCTCTTTGCCGCGATGATGTTGCAGTGCATGAGCCCGGTGCTGGCCCGCCGCAACACTTAGTGCGACGCAGCGATATGTCCGGTTCTGGGGCTAATACCAACTCGCGCAGACCCTGAACTCTTCGAGTTTGGACGTCGCGCAGCGGTTAGAGCGAAATCATTATTTTATTTCAAGTAGTTACCTGTGCACTATGAGTCGTGGCCGTGACGCCAGATGAGTCAGTGTCACCGAGAGCTGGTACAAACCGGAAGTGCCAGCCACACGCCCGAAATGTTCGCGGTAGGGACGGCCCTTACCGACCGCCCCCCGCACAGAACCGCGCGAGCGGAATTCCCGCACGCGGCTCCCACCTTGGGTGTGTGACGGCAAAACGCATGTGCGGCCAGGGATGAAGGGTCGTTGGCTGCGGGAGATAAACGCCCATTGGTTCTTGAGCCTTGCAGACGCCCGGCAAAAGTTGGAGGATTGGTTTAAGTACTACAACGGCGCATCACAACACCCATCTGTCTATGTGATTGAAGAGAAGAGACTTTGCTGATCGGGATGCGATTTTGGGTTCTGCCGCGCGCGCTCGGTAATAGCGCGTGCTGGTGACGACCAGAGAACGGCACGGCTAAAGATCCAGGGACCATCCGGCAGCGGATGAATCGACTCGATCTCGCCGGCTGCCGCCGCCAGCCTGAGCGTTCTGGGCGCGACATGAAGAAGCTGTGCGGCCTTGCTGAGGTTCAGCCACGGTTCGATTCCATCATCGGCAGGCTTGTAGACGGCAATGTGGTGATGTGAGCGCAGTGAGGTGACACGCTCACGCGTCCAGCGATTGCCATAGCCTGTCACCAATCCGTTCCTGTTGAGGATGCCAGCGATGAGGTCGTCATTGGCGATCAGCACCAGTTGTCGCACTGTGGCAATCACATCGGCTGAGGTGCTATTGCGCTGCCCACGCCTGCGTCGAGGCAGGTGTATTTCGCTGTGAACGCCGCCGATCCAATGGACGACCAGAACGATCTCGGCCGCGTCCGGATCGATATCGGCAATCACCTCATTGATGACGGTGCGGACGATACGCTTCTTCAGCCGCGCGTCAGTCGAGGGGGCGGTCCAGACAGTCTTGAGGTCCGCAGCGAGCGTGGCGAGTGACGCCGGATCCGCGAGGGGCGCGATCTTGGCGGCATCATGGGCGGCGATTTTGCCTTCGATCTCCGCCACGCGCGCGAGCGCCTTGTTCCAGCGCGCCTCCAGTTCGCCGGCCACCAGCCGATTGGCCGGGTCGGCGGCGTCGTATTGCCGGAAGGCACGATCGGTTGCATAGCGCGCCGCTTCGAGATCGCGCTTGAGTGCTTCGCGCACCTGATCCCGCCGCTGGTTGGCCTCTTTCTCGGCGGCTACGGCCGCCGCAATAGCGCCGGGGCCGACCACGGTGAGAAGTGCTTCCTCAATGGCGTCATCGACCCGCAGACCGCCAAAGGCGATACAGCGCGGCTCGCCATTGTCCATCCAGCCGCGGCTGCAGCTGTAGCGCGGGATGTGATGCTTCGCGCCCGAGTAGCAAAGCGTCAGCTTGCGCCCGCAGCGACGGCAACGGAGCAGGCCCGCCAGCAAAGCATCGCCGTGCTTGGGCGCGCCGTGATGGCGGCTGGTGGGTATGTTGCTGCTCACCATCTTGCGGATCGTCTCAGCCTTCTCCCAGCTGACATAGCCTTCATGGGCGTTCGGCATCAGTGCCAGCCAATCGCTGCGCGCCTTGCGGCGAATCTTCACGCTAACGCCCGCGGCCTCATAGCCCGCCGCGACGGTCGTCTTACCATAAGCATAGGCGCCGCCGTAGATGGGATTCTCGATCATTCGGTGGATGGTGGCGTAGTTTGGACGCCGCCAAGCCGTCTCGCCATCCTTGCCCTTCACCGGCAGATCGAGATCATGCTCGTGGAACCAGAGCAGAGCTTGGCGGGCGCTGCCGAGTTCCAGGACTTTATCGAAGACCAGGCCAATGGCCTCCTGTACGCGGCGGTCCGGGTCCTTCTCGTAGTGGTCGCCGGCCTTCACAAAGCCCACCGGCGCACTGACGATGAGTTCGCCGCGGCGCCACCATCCGCTCAAAGCCGGCGCGCTGGACCCCGCCCGCCGCGGAACGGCCAAGATCGTCGTCGATCACTTCGATCTCCGACCAGCCGAGCGCCGTCAGGCGATCACGCATGGCATATTGCAGCGCGCTGCTCTCGCGATTGTGCAGAACCTGACGGGCCGACGACTGCCGCACGTAAAGGAGCGCCTTGCGCTCCAAATGATGAGGGCGGACCTTGTCAGAGATCATGACCGACCTCCGTCATCGAGTCGGCATGATCCAGGATCAACCGTGTCATCAGATCGGTCAGCGCGGCTTGTGTCTCCGTCGGCAGCCCGGACCACGCCGGCATGCCGCCGGTCGCCGTCCTTGGTTCTCCTGCGAACAGGTCGATTTGTTGCGGCACGCGGCGTCGCGCCTGCGTCTGCTTCGTCTGGCGTGGCATGGATCTCTCCCCGATTCTGGTCGCGAGAGAGACTGGATGCGCCCGAAAGCAGGGCATTCGATGATGCAAAGCGGTCGTTCAGCACATGCCGCAAAAGATCCGCAAGCGCCCCGAGCGCCGCCAGGTCAGCATGGGCATCGGCCACCACACGCACCTTGGCGCAGGCCGACCGGTCAAACATCCATGCTGGAATCTCAAGCCAACGGTCGGCATCAGAACCGCTCAGATTACAGCGAAAAACAATGGCGTCCGACTTCTCGATAGCTTCATGAACGCCGACCCGAAGACCAAACCATGGATGCCACCGGTACAGCAGTTCCCGAAGCTCAGTTCCGTGGGTGTTCTCAAGCCTTGTTGTACAACGAGGAACGCCCGCATGGGGCGATCGGTCAGAAGACGCCGATTATGTTGCTCAATCACGTTGGCGCAACCAGCCCGCCACCG
>JBKQLG010000025.1:0-25892 GCA_052147235.1 Occallatibacter sp. | reverse complement strand
TTCAATCTCATCATCCTCGTCAAAGCTATCGTGATCGGTATCATTCAATGCCGGCTTGGCATTCGCTTCGCCGTCGCTCATCGCGTACATCCTGAATACTTCTTCCATCCCATTGCCTCCAGCGGCTTACCGCTGCACGTTTGCGTTTCCTTTTCACGCGGCGAAGTTCCACGCTCCGCACACGCAAAATCATTGTAGTAATAGATTGCACGTAAAGACCAGCACATGACAAGTATGTAATGAGGTTCCTTGCATATTTATTTCGCTGCGGGAGTCTTGGAGTCAGTGGCGCTGCCGCGCGGACGAGTTTTTTTTGCGTCTGTTGCACCACTCTTTTTCGTACCGGCAGCGGTTGCTGAGTGCTGCGCGGGCGCCTTCTTCGCCGGCGCTGCTTGCGCATCATGCGCGCCCGCCGGCGAGCTGCCGCTGCGATGAGTGCGCACCGCGGCGCGCTTCACACTCACGGGCTCGGCCACATGCAGCCGCTGGCCTGGCTGCACCCTGATGCCGGGTATCTTGTTCCAGCGGCGCAACTCATTCAGTGAGACGCCAAAGCGGTCGGCGATGGTCACCAGCGTATCGCCCCTGCGCACCGTGTAGAGCCTTGTATGCGCAGGTTCGGCTACCGGCGCCGCCGGCACAAGCAGCGCCTCGAGGCCTTCGATGCTATCGCGCGCTTGCAGTTGATTGGCCGCGGCCAGAGACGCCACGGTCACGCTATACCTGCTAGCCACCGAGGCCAGCGTATCCTCGGGCGCAACGCTATGGTAGCGCCAGGCATTGCGCTTGCCTTCGGGAATCAATACAATGCGCTGTTCAAAGACCGCCGCCATGCCGCCCGGCAGATGCAGATCGAAGGATGCATCGGGAGGGGTTGTCATGCGCAGCAGGCTGGGATTCAACGCCGTCAATTCATCCACCGGCGCTCCAACAAGATCAGAGACCAGCCTCAGGTTCACCGCGTAGTTGATGGTCACCGTGTCGGTCAGCACCGGCGGGTCCAGCGTCACATCGTCAAAGCCATATTGCGTGGGATGATTCGCGATGATAATCGCCGCCAGAATTTCCGGCACATAGTTTTTGGTTTCCCTGGGCAGGTTGTTGCGCTTGTATAGCTCCCAGAAGTCGGCGTAGCCGGTCTTCTCGACGGCGCGCTGCACATTGCCCGTGCCCCAGTCGTAGCCGGCCATCGATAAATACCAGTCGCCCAACTGGTCGTAGATGAACTTCATGTAGCGGGCATAGGCGCGGGTGGATTTTTCCGGATCGAAGCGCTCATCGACATAAGAGTTGCGCACGAGGCCGTAGTTGCCGCGGGGCATGAACTGCCACATTCCGCCGGCGCGGGAGCGGCGATTGAGCGCCCGCGGATTGAAGCCCGACTCGGCCACCGCCAGATAGATCAGATCCTGCGGCACACCCTCTTCGGCCATCACGCGCTGAATCATCGCCTTGTAGCGGCCGGCGCGCTGGAAGGAGTGGAGCAGCGTGTTGTGGCCTTTTTTTGTATTGGCAAAGAAGTTGATCGCGCCGGCCACAGTGTCGTTGACCACCAGCGGCAGATCGGATTTTGTCGTGGCCAGATCGGCCGTGGCCTTGGCTACAATGTTGGGGTCCACCTCGAAGGTTACGTCTTCGGCTACCTCGGCCGGCGTCTCCTCCTCGCTGGGGACAAAGCCGTTGCCCAGCTTCAAGGCCTCCATCTCCAGCGCGTTCACCTCATCGACAATGTGGTCGAACTCCTCCTGCAACTCGGCATCGCTCCTGATGTCGATGCCGCTCGCCAGCATCAGGTCCACGGCGCGATCAAATTCCTGCTTGGCTTCGGGCAATCTTCCCTTGTGATAGTCGGCCTCGCCGCGGGCGTAGGTCTCCTCCACCTGCTGAATCAGCAGACGAACCTTCTGCTGCTCAACGGATGGCGCAGGCGGCGCGGGAGCAGGCGCGGGCGAGGCCGGCGCGGGCGCTGTGAGCGCGGGCGCGGTGGCTTGCGGCGGCGCGCCCTTGGGAGCTCCCGTGGGCGCAGTCGGTGCGCAGCCCGCCAGCGAAAGAGCCAGCGCGGCGCAACCGAAGAGCCGAAACGGAATCCTGCTTATCTGCATGAGAGATCCGGCAGACCTCAAGCCAAGGCGATACATCCTCGGACAAAGCTATCTAGATGATAAGCTATGCCATAGAGTGCGAATGCTCAGAATGGCCCACTCCGTCTTGGCCACGCTCGCAAACTGAGAGAGATTCTTCCATCCAATGGAAGAGAGGGCTTCCAAAACATGATCCCCCTTTATGTTCTGACAGGCTCGTTTGTTCTTTTCTTCTTGGCAGGCCATGCCGGAGTCGCATACTTTCATGGCTGGCAGGAATCATTGCGCGCATCCCTTGGAATTACGTTCCTACTGACAGCTTCAGCACATTGGGGCCGCCGCCGGGACGATCTGATCGCCATGGTTCCGCCTGCTTTTCCCCGTGCCGCATTGCTGGTTACACTTACCGGGATCCTTGAAGTTGCAGGAGCGGCCGCATTGCAATTTCCCAGGCTGGCGCCCTTTGCAGCGGCTACGCTTTTTTTTATGCTCATAGCCATCTTTCCTGCCAATGTCTATGCGGCGAGACACCGGTTGACGATCGGCGGCCGGCCAGTGCCATCCTTGTTCCCGCGGGCTATCATACAGATCGTAATTCTGATTGTTCTTTGGCTTGCCGCTCTACCGATTTGACAACCTACTCTGGTTAATCATGGACGCTAGCTTCCTCAGAAACTTCGCCATCATCGCCCACATCGACCACGGCAAGTCGACGCTGAGCGACCGTCTGCTGGAGCTGACCGGCTCGGTGACGGGCCGCGAGATGCAGGCGCAGATCCTGGATGACATGGACCTGGAGCGCGAGCGCGGCATCACCATCAAGGCGCACGCGGTGCGCATGATGTACAAGGCGCACGACGGCAACACCTATCAGCTCAACCTGATCGATACACCCGGCCACGTGGACTTCAGCTATGAGGTCTCCCGTTCGCTGGCCTCCTGCGAGGGCGCGCTGCTGGTGGTGGACGCCTCGCAGGGCGTGGAGGCGCAGACGCTGGCTAACGCCTACCTGGCCATTAACCACGGCCTGGAAATCATACCCGTTATTAACAAAATCGACCTGCCCTCGGCCGACATCCTCAGAACCCAGGAGGCCATCGAAAAAGCTGTCGGACTGGATGCGACCGACGCCATCCCGGTGAGCGCCAAGACCGGCCAGGGCGTCGACGAAGTTCTCGAAGCTATCGTTCACCGGCTGCCGCCGCCTACCGGGAATCCAGATGCTCCGCTGCAAGCGCTGATCTTCGACTCTTGGTTCGATGCTTATCGCGGCGTCATCGTGCTGGTGCGCGTGATGCAGGGCACGATGCGCAAGGGCCAGCGCATACGCCTGATGTCCAATGGCAAGGCTTTTGAAGTCGAGTCGATGGGCGTACTGATGCCCAAGCCGGTGGAGATCGGCGAACTGCTGGCCGGCGAAGTGGGCTTCTTTGCCGCCACTATCAAGACCGTCAGCGACACCAAGATCGGCGACACCGTCACCGACGACGCCCGCCCCGCCGCTGCCCAGTTGCCCGGCTTTGAAGACATCAAGCCGATGGTCTTTGCCGGCCTCTACACCGTGGACTCGCACGAGCACACGTTGCTGCGCGACGCACTGGAAAAACTGCGCCTCAACGACTCGTCCTTCTTTTTTGAACCGGAGAGCTCGGTCGCGCTGGGCTTCGGCTTCCGCTGCGGCTTTCTCGGCCTGCTGCACATGGAGATCATCCAGGAGCGGCTGGAGCGCGAGTACCAGCTGGATCTGATCACCACCGCCCCCGGCGTGCGCTATCACATCACACTCACCGACGGCAGAGAACTGGAAGTGGACAATCCCTCACGCTGGCCCGAGCCCACCAACATCGATTCCATTCGCGAGCCGGTCATCACCGCCAAGATTCTCACCAACGAAGAATATGTGGGCGGAATCTTCAAACTTGTCGAAGAAAAACGCGGCAAGCAATTGAACTTTGAGTACGTCACCAGCAGCCGCGTCCTGCTCACCTACGAGCTGCCGCTGAACGAGATCGTGCTGGATTTTTACGACCGCCTCAAGTCGATCTCTCGCGGCTACGCCTCGCTGGACTATCAACTGGCCGGCGAGTGGGAATCGCCGATGGTCAAGCTGGACATTCTGGTCAGCGGCGAGCCGGTCGATGCGCTCTCGGTCATCGTCCACAAGAACTGCGCCTATGAGCGCGGCCGCGCGCTGGTCTCCAAGATGCGCGAACTGATTCCCCGCCAGCAGTTCGAGGTCGCTATCCAGGCCGCCATCGGCGCCAAGGTCATCTCCCGCGAAACCGTTAGCCCGCTGCGCAAAAACGTGATCGCCAAGTGCTACGGCGGCGACATCAGCCGCAAGCGCAAACTATTGGAAAAACAGAAGGAAGGCAAGAAACGCATGAAGCGCATCGGCAAGGTGGACATTCCCCAGGAAGCCTTCCTGGCGGTGCTGCGAATAGGCGAAGATTCGCAGAAGTAACTACCGCATAAGTGACCCGATTCACACTTTGTTCACTCCAATTTGTGGATAAAGGAGGCAGGTCCACCTGTGCGTGTGTGCATCTTATCACCATTTTGGGGAGCAATGTGCTTTATTCAGAGTGATTGATAAATAAGGAGTTGCTTTATATATCAGAAGGGAACTGATCTTGGCAAGAGGAGAATTCTGGATTTTTTCACTGAATTCGCGAAAGAAATCCACAGTTTTTTCCACAACACATGTGAATTGATTTCGCAGCTCTTTGCGTACTCCGGCGAGCTGCCTTACCGCCGCTCTTCAACAACGGTGCTGTTCGGCAAAAGCCTCGCATTGCGAGGCCTTTACCAGCTTTCGCCTGATCGGATTTTACCCGTCTTTAGTGCGCGACGGGAGGCTTGGGGGCCGGCCTGGACGCTGCTGCCGGCGGGGCCGAAGGAGGCGGCACGCCCGACTTCAAGTTGTAAGCGTCGATGATGGCCTTGGTGATGTCTGTCGAGGGTTGCGCATAGAGAACGGGACTCTGCTGCTGGGCATAGTCCAGCACCAGCGTGTATCCCTGCTGCTGCTCGTAACTGGTCAGAACATCACCGACCTTCGAAGCCAGGGTATTGAAAATCTCCTGCATCTCCTGCTGGAAGTCGTTCTGGGCGTCCTCGGAGTCGCGCTGCAACTCCTTCTTCTTGTCTTCTATGGCCTTGGTGCGGCTGGCGAGCACGGCTTCGCTCAGCTTGTCGCCCTGTGCCTGCAACTGCTTGGTCTCGGTATCGATCTCATCGGCAAGCGCTCTCAATTGTTCGCGCTTGGGACTGTACTTCTTCTGCAGATCGGCGAAGTTGCGCTGGCCTTCATTGGTTTGCGCCACGGCCGCCTGGAACGCAATGACAGCAATCTTCACGGGACCGGCAGGCGCGGCGGCGGCAGGAGCGGGCAATGTTTGGGCGGCAGCGCTCAGAGCCATGCCTGAGGCCAGTGTTGCGATGAGTGCAAGCGATCTCTTCATGTGAATCAAAAACTCCTTTGGAATTTCTCTGGGGCTGCGCAATCTTCGCGCGAATCAAGGCATGAATGCGGAGTAACCTCTCCATCCCCCAGCGGACTCTGCGCCGGAGGGCGCGGAATCAGGAGAAAGAAGCGGAGGCAGACGTCAACAAGATGCAGTTCGATTATAGGAATGCCAGGTGGGAGCGTCAAATCATGCAACCGTGAATCCTGCGCCGCCGGCCGCAGTCTTCGCTCTCTCGGAGATGGCTCCTGAAAAACCAAAGACCCCGCAACGCGGGGCCTTTGGTTTTCACCAATCCATTGGTCTTCAGATTATTTGTTGGCGGCGGGAGGCCTGGCCGCGGGCTTAGGCGCCGCTGGAGCGGCTGTTGCCGCGGGCTGGGGTGGAGGAGCGGGCACGCCCGACTTCACGTTGTAGGCCTCAATGACCTGCTTGGTGATGTCCGTAGCGGGTTGCGCATAGAGAACGGGACTCTGCTGCTGGGCATAGTCCAGCACCAGCGTGTATCCTTGCTGTTCTGCGTACGAGACCATTACAGCTCCGACCTTCGAGGCCAAGGCGTTGTACACCTCTCCCCCTTCTTGCTGCATATCGTTCTGGGCGTCTTCGAGCTCGCGCTTCGCCTGCTTGGTCTTGTCGTCGATGACCTTGGTCAGGCGGGCTTTTTCGGTCTCGGTGACCGTATCCCGCTCACTCTGCGCCTGCTTGGTCAGGGTATCGATCTCATCGCCGAGGGCCTTGAGCCGGGCTTCCCTGGGCGCGTACTTCTTTTGCAGGTCGGCGAAGTTGCGCTGACCTTCATTGGTCTGCGCCACAGCCACCTGAAAGGCAATTACGGCAATCTTGGCGGGACCGGCCGGAGCGGGTGCGGCGGCGGGTGCGGGCAGCGTTTGGGCGGCAGCGTTCAGGACAATGCCCGAGGCCAGTATAGCGGCAACTACAAGAGAACGTTTCATGTGAATGGAAAACTCCTTGGGAATTCCTGCGGGTCTCACCGCGCCGGGACGCGGAAACGATCCTGTCCTTCTGAGAATCCTCGTGGCCTTGCTTCATGTTTCCGCGGCAGATGCGGCAGAAACAGCAAAAAAAACGCGGATGGAGACATCAGCAGGAACTAGATGGATTATAGGAGGCCCAGGTGTGAGCGTCAAACCTGGACATGCTCGATCTTCAGCGTTTGATCGCTTGACCGGCACTACACAGTTTCGCGCGTTTGCTATAGCAGAGGGGAAGCAAATAGAAAAAGGCGCACCGGGTGCGCGTGCGGCCTTGGCCGAACTCTGCCTTTAGAACGGGTTCAGCTTGGCGAGGCCCTTCTTCTTTTTCTTCTTGCTGGAGGATTCTTCGCTGAGATCCGCCTTCTTCTTCTTGGCGTTGGCGGCGGATGATTGAGCCGGTGTCGAGCCGGGCTTGACGTCGTTGACCTGATCGGGGGCCTCGGCGGGCTTTTCCGCGGCGGGCAGCGTGGTGTCAACGGGGCCTACCGGCTTGACGACGGGGTGCAGATCGGCCGCTGGCGGGCTTACCACCTGAACGCCCACGCCAGTGCCGCCCTCCGGCTTCTCCATTTGCAAGGGCGCCTGGGAAGGCTGGTCGCTGCGGGGCGGCTCATTGACGCCTGTGGGCGTCGCCGCCCCGGCGGCCAAGGCGGCAGGCTTGCCGGCGTTGATGGCGTCGGTGAAGATTGCGAGGTTCTGTTTGGTTACATCCGACGCGAGGGTGCGCTTGGGGTCGTCCAGGCTAGGCTCTCCCACATGTACCGCTTCCACCACCGAGGGTCCATGCTTGATGATGTCGAAGGTCTTAGAGGTAAAGCGCAGTGGCTGGCGGCTTTGCTCCTCGGCTTCGCTCTCGGCAATCGCGGCCTCGGTAGGCTCGGGAACGGGGCGGTTCATCGCCACCAGCCGGTCGCGGGCATCTTCGACATGAGGAGCCATGGGATAGCGGGTGATGACTTTGGAGTAGGCTTCGGCGGCCCTGTCCTGATAGACCGCGCGCAATCGCTCCTTAATCGCGCCGGGAAGATTGATGGCTAACTGAATGGCGTGGGCCTGGCCGGCATATGCATCGCCGATGCCCAGCAAGGCCAGGTCGCTCTTGGAGTACAACGGGTAGGTATCTACCACGGTCTTCAGGCGCGCAATGGAGGCGGCGTAATTCTCCCGGCTCCCGTAATAAAGGCCGATCTCGGTTTCCCTCTCGGCCAGAACCTCCTGCACGTCGCGCAGCTTCTGCTTGGCGTGGGGCACCAGCGCCGAGTCGGGGAACATATTGATCATCGTGCGGTACTCCCGCTCGGCGTTCTGGGCATTCGTAAAGTCGCGGTCCGGCTTCTCCATTTGCTCGTAGTAGATGTCGCCTACCTTCATCTGCGCCTCGGCGGCTTCCGGGGCATCCGGGAAGAAGGTAATGAAATCCTTGTACTCGGCTTCGGCCTGGGTAAGAGCCGCGGTGCCGCCTTCCTTGAACCAGGAGTCGCCCACGGCCAGCTTGGCGCGCATCCGATACTCGGAGTCGGGATAGGTGTTTAGCATGGTCTGCAAGTCCAGCCGGGCCACGTCGTAGCGGCCCTTCTTCATGGCGATCATGGCCTTGTCGAAGAGCTCTTTGTCGGGCTGCCTGGAGTGCACGCCGGCCAGAGGATTGGCGCTCAGATCCTCGTTCTTCTTGTGTTTGGGCTTCTTCTCTTTGGCTTGGGCCGCAACTGCGCCCAGCATCAGAACCGCCAGAGCTACCGCGGCAATCATTTTAGTCAACCGGTTCATAACCCCTCATTGCGGCAGCGGCCCCACGACAGGCCATACGCCATAAATCTCGAATCCTATTCGCCCACGGCCGCGCGGGCAGCAGCCAGAAGCGCCCGCGCATCCTGCTCGGGCTGCCCGGCGCCAAAAACAGCATTGCCGGCCACCAGCAACTCCGCTCCTGCTTGGACGATGCGCTCCACCGTATCGTGAGCCACGCCGCCGTCCACTTCGATTCTAAATGCCAGCCCCATCTCCTGGCGCAATTCCGCCAGCCGGCGGATCTTGTCGAGGGAGAATTCAATGAACTCCTGCCCGCCGAAGCCCGGATTCACGCTCATCACCAGCACATGGTGGACCATGGGAAGAATATTCCGCAGCAGATCGACGCGTGTGGCCGGATTCACCACCACCGCCGGCTTCATGCCGTGCTCGGCGATCAGCTCCAGTGAGCGGTGCAGGTGGGGGCAGGCCTCGTAATGGACGCTCACCCAGTCGGCTCCGGCCTCTGCAAAGGCGGGAATGAACTCGTCGGGGTTCTCGATCATCAGGTGGCAGTCGAGCGGCAGCTTGGTGAACTTGCGCAGCCATTTCACCACCGGCGGCCCAATCGTGATGTTGGGCACAAAATGCCCGTCCATCACGTCCACATGGATGGCCGCGCCGCCGCCCCGCTCGGCCGCAGCAACCTGGTCGGCCAGATGGGCGAAGTCCGCCGATAATATCGAAGGCAAAAGTTCAATCATCTTGAGACCGGCAGCAGTTCAACCATGTTTTTGGAGGCATCTCCTTGCAGGGCCAGTGTACCAGCGCGGAGGGGCGGTGGCCCAATCCATCCATGCGTAACCATCGACTCAGTGGCCATCCTTTCCGCAGTATTATCGCGGAAGGGGTGGGAGACCACGACCCTCAACCAGCATTTTTGCGGCTACTCGCCCCACGCCGCGCAGCAGGGCCTTGATGGGCCAGCGGCCTTCGCTGTCGGGGAAGAAGATTTCGCCGCTGCGGCGGGCTTCAGGGCGATAGTACCAGCGTTTGAGCAGCGCCAGATGGCCCTGGCGGAGAGTGGGCGACAGGGCTTGGCTCGGGGCGGCGAGTGCGGCAAGCGCCGCTTCCATGCGGGCTTCGAGAATTCCGCGGGCGAGTTTGGCGGGCACGGGCGATTCGGCTTCGGCAGAGGCGGCTTCGGGAAGAGGGGGAATTGTCAGCGCGTCTCCCGAAGAAGTTTCCTCAGGGGCTAAAGCCCCCGTCGTTTCTATGGCATTGATGTACGGGCTAAAGCCCGTACCCTTCAAGCGAATCTCAGCGTCATTCAATGTTGCGGAGATTTGCGGCACGACTGAAGTCGTGCCCTGACGCTCCTCGATGCTCCGATTCAGTTCTTCCTCTCTGGCGGCTTGGAAGCCGCCAGTACAGCCGGCCTGGAGGCCGGCGCTACGATTCGCGGATATGCTCTTCGTCTGTTCAGCGGCTTCCGCAGCGATGGGCTGCACCTCCGGAATCGGCTCGATGGCCATTGGATGTGCGAAGAGCGAAGTGGAGCCCGACTGCTCGTTCTGAATTCTCATGCCGAGAGTTGAAAATCCGGCCGGGCCGCTCAGCCGTCCGTTTTCATAGAGGAAGACGGCCACCTCGCCGGGAACGGCTGAGGCTTGCAGCACGACCGCGCGAAGCTCGGCGAGCGGGCGGACCAGTTCGGAGGCCAGGGCGCGCACGCTCTCCACGCGCTGGACCTGTGCGTGGGCGGCGGCGGCGGCCTCGAATTCAAGGTTCGCCGAGGCGGAGTCGCGCTGCGTACGGAGTTGGACCAGACGGCTTTCGCCGCGCGTGGCCAGGAAGTGCTCGACCGCCTCGGCCTCCTCGGCGTAGCGCTCGTCCGTGCAGCCCTGATAGCAGGGCGCGAGGCACATCTTCATCTCGGAGTAGACGCAGCCGGGGTGGCTGTGATGGGGCGAGAGCTCCTCGGTGCAGCGGCGCAGCAGGAAGAGCTTGAGCGCCTCGTCGGCAAAGCGCTCTGCCGAGGCCCGCGACTGGAACGGCCCGTAGGCCCACCCGGCCTCGCGCTGGCTGGGGCGGTTTGTCACGGTGATGCGCGGGTAGGGATTGCCGCCCAGAAAGCGGACAAAAGCAGGCGCGCCCAGGTGCATCCGCTCGAGAGCCTTCGGGCCGTAGATACTTTGGAGGAGTTCAAACTGGAGGAGCAGGGATTCGAAATCCGAGCCGGTGAGCCGCCAGCGAATCTGCCGTACACGCCCGGCCAACTGCAAGCGGCGCGGGTGTTTGGCCGAGGGCTGCAAGAGTCGTTCGAGGCGTCCGCGCAGGTTGGGCGTGCGGCCGATGTAAGGCTCGGCGTGGGCTTCCGCGCCATAGAGTGCAAAAACTGCCGACGCGGTGGACAGTTGCGCCAGCGCGGCCTTGGAGTCGGCTGGGTCGAAGGCGAGAGTTTCGAGCTCGACCATTCTGCTCAGGCTCCTGCAATCGTCATGCCGTCGATGCGCAGCGTGGGCGAGGCAATCGCGCCGCGAAACTCCAGGTCGCTGCCGATGGCGGTCACGTGCAAGAGCATCTCGGCGAGATTCCCAGCGATGGTCACTTCTTCGACCGCGTGGGTCAGCGCGCCGTTCTCGATCCAAAGGCCGGTTGCGCCGCGCGAGTAGTCGCCGGTGACCACGTTGACGCCGAAGCCCATCAGGCTGGTGACGTAGAGACCAGCGGGAAGTTCCGCGATGATCTGCTCTTGCGTCTGTGTTCCCGGCTCAAGATAAAGATTGCCGCAGCCGATGCCCGGCGTGCCGGCCAGTCCGCGCGAGGCGTTGTGCGTAGACTTCATGCCCAGCTTGCGGGCGGTGTAAGTGTTCAGCAGATAGTTGCGCAACACGCCCTGCTCCACCACCACGGTGCGCAACGAGGGCAGGCCTTCGCCGTCGAATGGGGAAGTCCCGAAGCCGCCCATGCCGGTGGGCAGCAGCATGGTGTTGTCGTCGATGAGGTTCAGGTTCGGCGAAGCGATTTGCTCGCCCAGCCGTCCGGCGAGGAAGGACGCGCCGCGCCAGACGGCGTCGCCCGTGGCGGCCTCGAAGAGCGAGCCGAGCAGCGAGCCGGCCACCTCCGGCGCAAAGACAATCGGAACGCGCTGCGTGGGAACGCGCCGCGCGCCCAGCCGTCGCAGCGTCCGCCGCGCCGCTTCTTTGCCGATCGACTCGGGCGATTCGAGGTCGGCGAGCCGGCGCGCGCCGGACCACCAGTAGTCGACCTGCTTGCTGCCGTCCACATCTTCGGCCATTGGCGACGCCGAGACTCCGGCGTAGCTGGAGCGGTAGCTGCCCACAAAGCCGCGCGAGTTGGCCAGCGCCTTGCGCCCGGTGGCCGCCTGAAAGCTGCCGCCGTCGGAGTTGGTGATGCGCGGGTCGGACGCGAGCGCCGCCGCCTCGGCCCGCCGCGCCCATTCGGTCCGCTCCGTGCTGGGCAGCGAATACACATCCTCGTCGTAAAGGCGTTGATCGCCGGGAAGCGAGCCGAATTCGACGGTCTCCGCGAGGCCGCTGCATGGGTCTTCTTCGGTGATTTTGGCCAGCGCCAGCGCTCCATCCACCAGTTGCCGGATTCCCTCCGGGGTCAGGTCGCTGGTGCTGGCCGAAGCCGAGCGCTTGCCCAGAAAGACGCGCAGACCCAGCCCGCGCGATCCGGAGTCCTTCAGCGTCTCCACCTGGCCCAGGCGCACATTCACGGAGAACTCATCGCCCTCGCGGACGGCGGCCTCGGCGTCGCTGGCGCCGGCCTTCATGGCCAGCGCCACTACATCGGCGGCCAGGGATTCCAGGTCGAGAACGGTCATTTCGAGTTGAGCGGCAACTTCGGTCATAGCTTCAAGCTATCAAAGTTTGCCCATGGATGGGATGCCCGGCCGCTCAATCATACTTCGGTCCGCTGAGCGATTCGAGGCCTCAATGCCAGCAAGGTGAAGCTCGCTGGAATCACCAGGAGATAGCAAGCCGCGGCAATCAGCATGGTCACATTGATGCCAAACGACATACTGAAGATCACACCCAATACAGAGGCCAAAACGCCGGCAGCGCCGTTGATGCCCCAGAACCACGGTGTTGGCTGCGTGTCTATTGCCGACACCAGTCGCATGCCTGTGGGGAAGGCGAAACCAAGCAGAAAGCCCAGCGGCATGATTGCCCCGAGCGATATGCAGATGCGCACCATGCGCTCACGGTCTGTGGTTGCCTGGAAGAGCGAGGGCAGAACGCGTTGCATGACTGCCAGGTAGGCCACGACCAAGCAGCCCCACGCCAGCAGTTTTCCGGGTGTGTTCAGTTTGAGCCGATCCGATGAAAGACTGCCGAGGCCTGAGGCCAGGATCAGGCTAAACAAGCACACGCCCAGTGAATAGATAGGATGACCTAAATACACGCTGAAGTATTGCAGCAGCGCAATCTCGGCCAGCATGAAGCCCATGCCGATCAGCGAGAAGTAAAGGCTGCCGGCCATAGCCAGGGACCGCGGACATTCGCGCGCCGCTCTCCTCAGAGGCACAAGGATGGTGGCGATTACCGCAGCGATCGAGATGAACAGAATCATCAGGAGCACGGCGGAGGCAATCAGATTGCCCCACCAAACGCCGCCCCCCGCACTATTTCGGCGATTTCGCACAACGGTTACGAGGCTCGGTATGTCGAAGATGCGCAACTGGTTGAAGAAAAACGGCCGCGCGTCGGTCGGCACGGTGAGATCGAGATAGGTGGAACCTAGCACACGATTCAAGGAGGTTAGATCGCGACAGTTGACAATCTTGCGCAGCAATTCGGACTCTGGCTGACGGTCCGGCGACAGCAGTTCAGAGAATCCGCCGTCTTGCACCGCGTCATGCAATACGCGCAACTGTTCCTCAGTAAAAGGCGATTTGGAAAGCACGAGGGTGGCGAGGTTGTGGGTGTTTGCAATAAACAGATGCGGGCGCGCATCCTTGACTCCTGCGTCCATCAAAGCGGCCGTCGCCAAACCAATCATTCGTCCCGTCTCGTTGACCTCGCCGGGAGCGTACCAGCGGCTAACAGTGAAGACGCCATCCCTGTTGAGGGTTTTCAGAAAGGCGCGCCAACCCTCCAGGGTATAGAGCCCATTCTCGCTCAGGCTGAAGGCGCCGGCGCCGGTTGCCGCCCAGGTGTCGATAACGGTCATCTGCACCAGATCGAATCTTTCATTCGTGGCTGCAAACCAACTGCGCGCGTCGTCCATGTGCAGCTTTAGATTGGGAAGAGCTTTCAGATTAGAAAAACTCGAATATAAAGGATCGCGCGTGTGCAGATCGATGATGATGGGATTCAACTCCACGCCAGTTATATCGGTTACTCCGTACAGATGAGCCGCCAAAATGTCCTGGCCGCCGCCAACACCGATCACCGCGGACTTATGGATGCCGGGAAGACGGTAAGCCAGATTGGCCAGATCGTATTGCAGGAAGGCATTCGAGTTGGGTGTGCCATCGTAGTGGAACATTTCGGTGGCGTTGGTTAATCCATCCACACCGATCATAACTTCGGGAATGCGCGTCTCCGCCGGGAGCTTGGGAGAGGGTCCCCACAATTCAGGGAACATTAAATGGGGACGGGTCGCGCGTATGCGGGAATAGGAATTCCACTTCTCGAAGTGGCCATACTTTCCCGGAATATCGACAGCATCCTTGACCAGGATGGGGCTGAAACTTACAGGCGACAGCGCATTGAATAGAGCGAGCGCCAGCAATGCGACTGCGACTGTTAACGGCTGTCGCCACCAGGGCATTGACTTGAGACGCAGCCGGTCTTCGGCTCCGGCGCTGGCGGCAAAAGCCAGAGAGGAGAAGCCGCAGACGGCACCGGCCACAATGACAGCGGTTGGACCGTCCAGAAGATTGAGCAGAACCAGCACCGCTGCGCATCCCAGCGCCGCGCCGAGAAGGTCCACGCCGTAAACCTGTCCGGTGGGGAACGGGCTGCGCGTCAGTGCCAGACTCACTACGACTCCCGCGAAAACATAGGGCACGGCCATGATGGTCAACAGCAAGGCCCACGAAACTACGGTAGTGAGCGATAATGCCAGCGAGGTGATCAGGCAAAACAGCAAGATCATGGACGCCGGCATGGCCAGCGCCGTTAGAAGCGCGAAATTGGACAGGGTGACCGGCAATTGCGCGGGCGGGAAGCGCTCACTCCTGAGATAAACCCATACTGCGCCAATCGTCATGCCCAGCATGGCGACGCTGATAGCAAAGAATGCCAGATAATACCAGGCGATCACTGACAGGATTCGTGTCTGAACAATCTGAAAGATAAGCGAAGAGAATGTAATGAAGAAAACGCCGAAGAGAAACGGAATCTTGCGCATGCCGCTTACGGATGTCATAGGGCCCGATGTCTCCTTTGGTCTCACATTCTGACACGACTTATTCACGAGTTTTCAAAAAGCCGCGATGATTCACAGGTGAATTAAAGACTTACCGCAACCGGCAGAATCTCTTCCACATCGACCCACTGGGTGGGGTAGTTGCCGGTGTAGCAGGCAGTGCAGTAGCCCGTATGCTCCTCACCGTCGCAGCACTTGAGCAGGCCGTCGAGCGATAAGTAGGCCAGCGAATCGGCTTCAATGAACTGGCGAATCTCTTCGATGGAGTTATTGGCGGCGATCAGTTCGCGCTTGCTGGGCGTGTCCACGCCATAAAAGCATGGCGAGATGGTGGGCGGGCAACTGATGCGCAGATGGACTTCACTGGCGCCTGCGCCGCGCACCATGCGGACTATTTTCCGAGATGTCGTCCCGCGGATGATGGAGTCGTCGATCAGGACGACCCTCTTGCCTTCAAGCAGATTGCGCACCGGGTTGAGCTTGAGGCGCACCCCGAAATCGCGGACGCGCTGCTCAGGCTCGATGAAGGTGCGGCCCACATAGTGGTTGCGAATCAGTCCCATGCGGAAGGGCAGATGCGCCTCTTCCGCGTAACCCATGGCAGCCGTCACGCCGGAGTCGGGGACGGGGACGACCAAATCCGCCGGCACGCCGGATTCGCGGGCGAGCTGGCGACCCATCTGGTCGCGGCTCTCCTGCACCCAGCGGCCGAAGATGCGCGAGTCGGGCCGCGCGAAGTAGACGTGCTCGAAGATACAGCTCGATTGCGGCGTGCCGGTCGCGTACTGGCGGCTGGTGACGCCATCCCCGGTCACCATGACCAGCTCGCCGGGCAGCACATCACGCTCGAAGGTGGCGCGCAGCAGGTCAAAGGCGCAACTCTCGCTGGCGAAGACGATGGTGTCTGGACCGTCGGGGTTCTTGATGCGGCCCATCGAGAGCGGGCGGAAGCCGTGCGGATCGCGGGCGGCGAAGATGCGGTCGCGAGTCATCATCACGAAGGAGAAGGCGCCATCGACCTGGCGGAGCGAATCGGCGATGGCATCCACCAGCGTGGAGGCGGGCGAGTGGGCGATCAGCTGGACAATAATTTCGGAGTCAGATGTGGTCTGGAAGTACGCGCCGTCCCTCTCCAGGCGGGCACGCACATTGCCCAGGTTGACCAGATTGCCGTTGTGGGCGATGGCGATCAGGCCCTTGGTGGAGTCGACGCGGATGGGCTGGGCATTCAGCAGCGCCGAGTCACCGGTCGTCGAGTAGCGTGTGTGGCCGATGGCCATCTGGCCGGGGAGTTTGTCGAGAACGTCGTCGGTAAAGATCTCCGAGACCAGGCCCATGCCCTTGATGTTTGCCAGGTGCTGTCCGTCGGCGGTGGCGATTCCGGCCGACTCCTGGCCGCGATGTTGAAGCGCGTAGAGGCCAAGGTAGGCCTGGCGGGCGGCGTCGGGATGGCCGTGAATGGCGATGACGCCGCACTCTTCGCGGAGCTTTGGGTCATCCGCGGCACGAGGTTTTTCCTCAGGGGCTAAAGCCCGCGCTGATTTTGCGACATTAACGGCACGACTAAAGTCGTGCCCTGACACAAAGCTGGCGGCTGATGCGTCTACTTCGCCCGCGACTCCCTGAAAGAGCAGCCCGCTCATGCGGTTACCTCGTCGTGGAGGATGGCTTCCAAGGCCGTGGCCCAGGGTTTGCGCAGTTCGGCGAGCGGCGCGGAGATAAACGACTCGCCGTCGACTGTGAGTTCCAGGCGCGTTCCGCCGGTCGAGCCGATGCGAGCGGAGAAGAACTTGTATTCTTCGGCCAGCTTCTCGATGGCGGAGATGTTCGACGGATGCGTGGTAACGAGCACGGTCGTGGCGGGTTCGGCAAAGAGGCCGAAGAGCGGATGGACCATCAGCGACTGATCCTGCTCGACGGTTGAGCCGATCCCCTTCGCAAATCCCGCCTGCGCCAACGCAACTGCAATTCCCCCGTCGGAGATGTCCCGAGCGGAACGAAGCAATCCCTCATCGGCTAACTCGGCCAACAACTGATGCAGTCTGGCCTCGGCCTCCAGATCGAGCGGCGGCGGCGTGCCCCAGAGGCTGCCGAGAATCACTTTGGCATATTCGGAGGAGCCGAAGGCAGCCAGAGCGGTCGCTGCCGTAACTTCAGGCTCTTCCGCGTCCGTATCTGCAACCGGTTCGTGCTCAATAATTTCAACTGGATAATACTTCATCGGTTCGGGCTTGAAGGGAACCTTAAGCCCCGGGTTCGGCTCTTTGCCCCTGGGAATCGGCCACAAGAGCAGAATCGCGTCGCGCGCCTTCTGGAAATCCGCCGGAACCGCCTTATTTACATCGTCCAGAATGCCAACGATCCCCAGAACCGGCGTCGGATAGATGCCTTCCCCGCGCGTCTCGTTGTACAGCGAAACGTTGCCACCGGTGACCGGTGTTCCCAGAGCCGAGCAGGCCTCCGCAATGCCTTCGATGGCCGCCGAAAGCAGGGCCATGATCTCCGGCTTCTCGGGGTTGCCAAAGTTGAGGCAATTGGTCGCAGCCACCGGCTTTGCGCCGGTCATCGCCACCTTGCGCGCGCATTCGGCCACGGCGTGCATCGCGCCCAGCTTGGGATCGAGGTAAGCCCAGCGGCCATTGCCGTCCAGAGCCATCGCCAGCCCGATCTCTCCGATGGGCCCATCTATTGCATCCGGCCTTCCCGTGCCCTTGATGCGCATTACGCCGCCTTCGCCGCCGGGGCCGATCACTGTGTTCGTTTGCACCATGGTGTCGTACTGCTCATGCACCCAGCGCTTGCTGCAAACGTTGGCGCTCGCGAGCAGCTTCTTCAACTCCGCCGTATAATCGCGGTCCCTGGCGATCTGCTTCAAAACCTCATCCGAAGGCTCCAGCGCCACCGGCGCCTTCCAGACGCCGACGGGGCGATGGTAGAGCGGCGCGTCGTCTGTGAGCGATTTGTTGGGAATGTCGGCGACCAGGACTCCGTGATGGCGGATGCGCAGCCGCGGCTCGGGCTGCACCGTGCCCACGATGACTCCATCCAGACCCCACTTTTCAAAGACGCGAAGCACTTCGTTCTCGCGACCCTTGGTGGCCACCAGCAGCATTCGCTCCTGGCTCTCTGACAGCATGATCTCGTAGGCCGTCATGCCGGTCTCGCGCTGCGGAACCAGGTCCAGCTCCACGTCCAGCCCCACGCCGCCGCGCCCGCCCATCTCGCAGGTCGAGCAGGTCAGCCCCGCCGCTCCCATATCCTGAATGCCAACGATCGCCCCGGTCTGCATCGCCTCCAGGCAGGCTTCCAGCAGCAGCTTCTCCTTGAAGGGATCGCCGACCTGCACGTTGGGCCGCTTGGCGTCGGTGCCCTCGTGGAACTCCTCGCTGGCCATCGTCGCGCCGTGGATGCCGTCGCGGCCCGTCTTCGCGCCTACGTAGATCACGGGGTTGCCCGCGCCGCTGGCCTTGCCATAAAAAATCTCGTCCTTGCGGACCATGCCCAGCGCGAAGGCGTTCACCAGCGGATTGCCGCTGTAACAGGCCTCGAACTTGGTTTCGCCGCCCAGGCAAGGCACGCCAAAGCAGTTGCCGTAGGCGGCAATGCCGCTGACCACGCCCTCGACGATGGAGTGATTCTTGCGGAGCTCACGCTCATCCGTGTCTTGGTTTGTTTCTTCGGAGATCGGTCCAAAGCGCAGCGAATCCATCACCGCCAGCGGCCGCGCGCCCATGGTGAAGATGTCGCGCAGAATGCCGCCCACGCCGGTGGCCGCGCCCTGAAACGGCTCGATGTAGCTGGGATGGTTGTGGCTCTCGATCTTGAAGGCGCAGGCCCAGCCCTCGCCCACATCGATGATGCCGGCGTTCTCGCCCGGCCCTTGCACCACCAGGCTGCTCTTTGTAGGCAGCCGCTTCAGATGCACGCGGCTGGATTTGTAGGAGCAGTGCTCGCTCCACATCACGCTGTAAATGCCCAGTTCAGTGAGCGAGGGCACACGGCCCAGAGCGGCCTGAATGCGGCTGTACTCATCCGCGGTGATGCTGTGCTGGGCCAGCAGCTCCGGGGTCACCGAAACCGGCGCGGGCAGATCTTGAGAGGAGGCGGAGTTCATCACTGTTGCCTCCATTGTCGCACGCGGCGCACCTTGCGGAACTATCACCGGTGTGGAAAGCAGGGACCAGTCCCAGATGCCGCATTCCCAGTGCGAGTTTGGAACAACTGCGGGATCATGCCGCGGCGCATCTCAGCCGCTCCGGCGGACGACGCTTTTCTGTAGCGCCCGGGAGTGTGGCGCGCGAGGCAACGCCTGTGCGATACTTTGAGAGCGGATTCCCACCCCGAGCCGGGATGGCGGAACTGGCAGACGCAGCAGACTCAAAATCTGCCGGCCCTTGCGGTCATGGGGGTTCGACCCCCCCTCCCGGCACCAAGTAAATAAATTATAATCAATTGTTTACATGATTCTGTGCTCTCCCGTCCTCATGGTGTACGGATCGAACGTTGCATGATTATTGTGTATTTGAACTCTGGCAAGCCCTCCTATACGGGTACATTGAAATCCCGGCTCGCGGTATCTGTTAACCGAAAAGTAATTGCCGGTTTGGCGACCAACCGTCCGGAGCCTTAACGAACCGATGGAGCCTGCGCGATAAGGCCCGGATGTAGCGGAATCTCCAGCGATCCGGTCTTCCCGCTGCCCCAATCGTAAACGCCGGTCACCAGGTACACATCTTTTTCTGGCAGGTCTATCTCCATGTGGGCGCGAAGGCCGGACTTTCGCATCGCGTCAAAAGCAGCGGGTTGCAGGTTCATAGTCTGCGTGATGCCGTCCCAATTTACAGCATTGCCATCGTGATCGTAGGCCATTAAATCGAGTTCCATTCTCCCGTCGTGCTCGCCCTGTGGGCCGAGCTGGAAAGTCATGTCCTTCAAGCGGATGAAGAAGTCCACGCTGTAGCGAACTGTGGCCCCGCTCAGCTGTGAGTTCTGTCCCGCTCGAGCCGCATTGGGCGAGGGCTGCGTCGTCATGGGTACTGCGCGCACACCATACATAAGGCTGGTGGCGCTCGGCAGTCCAAGTTTCATGACCGGCGCGAGCGGATCGGTTCCCGGTGTGGGTTCGAGCGATGACGTGGTATCGGCGTTGTAGCCGCGCCGGTAAGCCAGAGTGTAATGGCCCTTGGCAAGATGGACCTCGATGTTCCGGTATGTACCGTCCGTCTTTGCATCGGTTGGGGAGTAGCTCAGAGTGTAATAGTTGGCGCCATCGTTGATGGCGCGTCTCAATGCGCCATTCAGGTCGTTGGTGTTGAAGTAGGCCTTGCCGCCTGTGGAGGCGGCGAGTTGCTCCATGGCGGCAATCGTATTGGCGCGATCCCCAGCGCCAGCGAGAAACGGTGTCATGGTGCCGTTGCTCATAGTGCCGTCGGCCACGCTGCCGATGTGACCGACGCCCTCCGGCGCGCCTGGTCCCGCGCTGTCGGCCTCTCCAATGTGTTCCGCCATCACGCCCTGGGCGCCCACCGGATAGACCGAGACCTGGGAAGCAGTAAACATATTAGCTGTCTTCCTGACCTGATCCAGATACCCCTGCATATTGGGCGAGTTCTCGATGTTCGTGCGCTGCGCAACGGTTGGGAAGATCACGACTGGGAAGGAACTCGAAAACCAGATGAGATTCTTGCGGCCCGGAATGCCCGCCAGGTAGCGCGCGAGATGGTCGAGTGCCTCGAACGTCATCGAGGCCCGTGTTCCGAAATCAAAGGAACGCATGTCGGCCTGCGCTGCTTCAAGCGCTATCACGGCCTGTGATTGCATCATGGTCATACGCGCCACCTCTGCCGCATCGTCGGCTTGGTCGCCGCTGTCCCGCGACCCTCCCTCCTTTATCGGAGCCGCGCCGTTCCTCTTGCCGTTCAGCGCAGCCAGCAGCACAGCGGTATTCGTCGTAAACCCTTGCACAAACCGCAGCTTTGAACCCAACGCAAAAATCGCCACCCGCGTGCCCGGCTGCATCGCCTTCAGGAAGTTCCTGATTTCATTATGGACATACGTCTGATCCGGCTGCGGTGTGTTCAGGGTATCGAGCAGAAGTACGTTCACCGAGTCGCCTAAGGGGACCTGCGGTACATTTGTGTAGGTGTCCAGCGGCAGTTTCGGCAAGGTCTGCGGCGCTTCAAGCGGTGAAGGCGTAGCCGTGTGTTCCTCAAGAAAGTCGATTGCCTGCGGCTTGCCGTCTTCCTTCACCCCGAAGTCTTGTTTGGTAAGACCAAACACCGGATCGCCATTGCTCTTGGTCACCACCACGTCAACAATCACATCGCGCGCGCTGGTTCGGTAGACGGGCATTCCGCGCAGCAAGGACTCCTGCTCTGCCTCCATTTCGCTATTCATGGTCGTCGGCGGCATTGCGGCAGATGGACTCGCGGCGCTGTTTGCAGCGGGTGCAGCCTGCACTTTGTTTGAGGAAACGGACTCCGCGGAGGTCGCGACAGTCGGAATCGCGGCCGCGGCAGATGTCACGCGTGCTTCTTCAGGTTGCGTTGGGCCACTGTCGTTCGCAGCGGGTGGTTGAGTCTCCAGCTTCTCCGCCTCTCTTTCGCTGAGCATGGTCGCATCGGCTCGGAAGACGTGGTATTGATCGAAGACCACATCGTTCAACGAAGCCTTGAGGTCCTCTCTGACCAGGAGCTCAAAGCAGCCTGGGTTCATCTGTGCGCGCTGGATAGAGCGTGCAAGCGTGGAGGAGATGCTCTTCACCGGAACGAAATAGTTCCGGCCCCCGATGCTGACCTTGCCGTATTCCACCACGATGCCGGACTTGACAGTGAAGTCGTCTGGCTTCAAATCTGCCACCAACACCAGGCGGAGGATGGTTCCGCTCGCGGGATCGACAGTCATCTCTCCGTAGTAGGCAACCAACGGGCTAAAGGTCTGTGGCTTGGTGGAGCAATCTGCGGCCGATGGATCGGCTGGGCGTGAGTAGTAAGTGACTGTATAGTGGGATTTCTCTTTGGGCACTTTGTAACTGAAAACTGCCTCCGGACCGCTTTGTCCCTGTTCCCAGTGGCTCCATGCCAGATTGCACCGGGCAGCGTCCACCAGCACAGTGCCAAGGATTGGCCCAAAAACGCCTGAGGTCGTTAGCGTCTGCACTGCCGGCGGCTGATTTTTCACCTTGTCCGCAATGGTCTCTACAACCTCGTGGCCGTCGCGATAGAGGACCGTTACGCTCGTGGCGCCCACCAGGTGAAAGGTCTGGTACTTGATAACGGAGGTTAAGCCTTGAGCGGAGATCGCGCCCGGTCTCTGCGCATTTGGCGTGTCCTCAAAGCTGGTGGTCACCCTGGTGGCAAAGAAGTTCGGCAACTGGTAAACGGTTTGCGTGACATAGTTCACGGTCAGCGCCAGGATCTTGCGCTGCGCGGCCAGATCCGGGGCGGGCTGGGCTGAAATCTCCGCTGCGGGAGGATCAAGAAACGCCGACGCGTCCGCGAGGATCGTGAGTGCCTGCCGCGCTTTCTCTCCAGGTACCTTCGTCTCCATGCGATCAAGCCGCGCCGTGCTCAACCGTTCGCTCAATTCGAGATCCGACAGTTGCATCGCAACCTCCGCGTCCGGCAAGCTGTGAGCTGCGGCAAGCGTCTGCTCCAGCTCGTCAACCGTGACGCGCTTTGCGGCAAACGCCGGAAGAATGAATCCAGCCAAAGTAAGCAACAGTGCCAGCGCGCGCATCCAGCCTCCAAAGTACAAATAGCCTTCAACCTCTTTCTTTGACAGCCGAAATCCTCGTCCAGTTAGTGCTTTCTTTCGAACTGTTGGACATGCTTGCTTTTTGTCTCATGTCCCGCACTACCTGGATGTCGCGCGCATCCTGCCGCACGACACCAAGAGTATGCTCGCTCTGCCCGGCCGCACTTACGAGCTGCTCGGGCCAGGCTGGCAGCAGGAACACTAGGAGATGGGGCGAACCGAGGTTTCGCAGCGCACCGCGGTTGGCTGCCGTGGGTCTCCGTCGCCGCCCACCAAGGCAGTCTTAGCAGGCCCTAGTAGAGCTGGCAGTTCTTCTTCAACTCCAATCCCAGCTCGTAGGCGAATTTGCGGATCGCCTCCCGGTCGCGCTTTTCGGGCGGCTGCTCGCGCCAAAAGCGTATCTGCGCGGTCGGAGGCACGACCATGGGAACCATCTCGGCGGCTTCCAGCAGGTCCGCCGCCTCTTCCGCGGCATCCAGAATCTTGTCCGTCTGCGCGGCCCCGTGAGTGCGATCTCCGAAGACAGGGTGGTCGTCTTTCAGATTCAGAGCCTCTTCCAACTCCTTGAGCGCCTTTTCTGCCTGGCCCTCCCGGTTCGGCGCCGGCTTGATGATGGTGTTCAAATCGCGGTTTCTGTAAAAGCCCATGATGGCCGCGACGGTCGAAGGATCGCGCACCGTGCCATCCGGATAGAAGATACCGTGAATTTCGCCCCAGTATCCCTGGATGATCAGGTTGAAGAGATACCAGCCCGTCTTGTGCTCGGCGGCAATCTCCAGCACCAGGTCGTATGGATTGGCGCGGCCGATGCAGCCTGTCTCGGTATTCAGAATGGGCTTGTTGTACTTTTTGGCGACCTCCTCGGCCACGCTGTATGCGTGTTCGATCGTGGAACGACGCACGGTGTAGTCGTGGAAGCTGATCACGTCCTCCAGGTCCGCCGCGGCATCCAGTTGGCTTGAGAACTCATATCCCACCGTGAGCGCGTTCACCGGGTCCAGTTTGCGAACGTAGGTCAGGTAATAGCGGACGAATCCGGTGATCTCGTCGATGTGCTGCTGCTTCTCGTCGCCTGTCGCCTTCATGACGTAATCATTGGTCACCGGCTCGTTCATGATGTCCCACATCAGCAGGCCCGGTTCGTCCTTGACGGCCTCGACAACGGCCTTGACGTATGCATCGCCCCGCGCGCGGAACTCGGGCTTCAATGTCGCCGGATCGACGTCATTTCCATTCCAGAGAATGGGCATAGTGGTAAAGCCCATCCGGTGCGAAGTCTGGATAAAATTCTTCAGGCGCGCGATGAAGGCCTGCGGATCCCTCTCGTAGAAGCGATAGCCGAGCCAGATGCGCGTACTGTTCAGGTTGATTCGCCTGGCGTAGCCAAGATCCCGTTCCAGCACCGCCTGGTCGCCGTTCATGCCGTAATTGACGCCACGGATGAAGCTGTAATCCTTCAGCGGTTTCTCTGCCCGGGCGGGCAGAAAGGCCATGGCGAATGCAATCGCCAGCAGCGCAGCTATACGTGTCTTCATCGTGTTCCTCCAAGGCTCAGGTGTTCAGCATGAATTCTACCGCGCGCCGAGGGCGGGCTGCGGGTTTCGACTGAGCTGGTGTAGGGTGGGATGCTCCCGCTAATTTTGAGGTCTTTGAATCAATGCGGCATCCATTACTTAATCGCCAGCAAGGGCATCGACCGGAACGAATGCAGGCCAAGGGGCGTGTGGAATTGCTACGTCAATTGGATTCACAGAACGATTGCGATCTAACTCGGGAAATTCGTTGTAGGTTCTTCCGTCCAGGTCTCGTCCAGATGCCTTCTTCCGCGTGCCGCCCCATTGCTTGAAAAAGAACGAAACGCCATCTCGGCTGCACTGTTGTTGGATGGATCGAACCCAGGCTGGTTGCATGGGGCGTGCGCCCGGACCGCTTTCCCCGCCGACGATCACCCAAGAAATTCCGTGCAGATCAATCTCTCCGAGGTCTTCAAGCAGCGGCTCAATCGACAAAAAGCGCACAGCAATGGGAGTCTTCTGTAATTTGCGCAGCCGCGGCAGTCCGTGCTTCCTGTTCTCAACGCTGACGCCCCACCAGATGTGCGGTTCGGCAGCGAACGCTTTCATTGGTCCACTGAGGAGCTTTGCCATACGATCATGGCGTTTGGTCAAAATCTGAAAGATGTGCCAATTCGCCTCCCTCATCACCTCGGCGACTTGCAATATGTAGCTGTCTGGGATGGACTCGTGAAAAAGATCGCTCATCGAATTGACAAAGATCTTCCTGGGGGTCTTCCAACGAAGAGGTTCCGGGAGCTTCTCCGGTACCAGGCGGACATCGAACCCCTGTTCAAAGGGGTGTCCTGGAACGCCACGAAAGCGCTCAGCGAATCGCTCGGCATAGCAATTCTTGCATCCGGGGCTTATCTTCGAGCAGCCACGCACCGGATTCCAGGTTGCATCGGTCCATTCGATCGTTGTGCCAAGTGACATTTTGACCTCCTAATCGAACAGCTCGCGTTGTGGAGAAGAAGAAGTTAGTGCACCTTTCCACAAATCAAAAGCCTTTTGATGTTTTGAAAACATTGCGATATAGTACAGCGGGACATTCTTGTCGCGAGTCGTTAATTCTTTCATCTCGTGTAGAGGAGTTTTCAAGTAGCCTACTTCAGACATACTGTCAGCGAATTCCGACGCAAGAAATTTGGCAAAATCTTCATGAATGTCCGATTTGTTATTCCACCGCGTTCGCCATGTTGTATTCCCAATCATCCTGTCGATCTTGCTGTCGGACTTCAGATAATGCTGAATATTGCGCTTTGCATCCATTTGGAGAGCCAATAAACAGAGGAAATCCACACCACGGGCGCACTTCGATATAGTCTTGAGATTACTAATATCGAAATCGCAGTCAAATGGGTCAACAAAACACAACGCAAGCGATTTACTCGGAATCGCTGAACAAATTTCGCCGATGTGTTCCTCAAATTTCCCTGGAACTAAGCGAGTGTCATGCCTCGCAAAATTTTTTTCCACTCGCGCCTTCAAAGCTGAGAATCGCTCAGGGTCGCTTTCGCAAAAAATGTAGCGATCAAAAGGCGCATCCACCGATAAGGCGATCAGTGGCGATCCCAAAAGAACTTGGTCGCGGCCCTTAAGGAGCCTCTGCGCAGGTGCGTGATTTTGTAGTGAGGAAGTGATCTGCGATCATTTTTCTCGTTTCGGTGCTTTTTACAAAGTAAAACCGCGGTACTATTCTCTTATTTTTGAACTCTGGAGGCCGTTTTGCGGCCTCCAGAGACACTACGCCCCTTGAGGGGCCAGCCGGTTGCGGTGTTAGTCGACGATCAGGCCGACGCCGCCGGTGATCTTTTCGGCAAGATGGGCGTAGACGCGCTCGACGTGCCAGGGCGACGAGGCGGCGAGCTGGCAGCCGGGGAAGAAGGCGACGGCGCACTTTTC
>JBKQLG010000024.1:0-15195 GCA_052147235.1 Occallatibacter sp. | reverse complement strand
CCCATCGAATATCTCAACGATTAACGGCACTCAGCAGTTGACGCTTTGCTCAGGGATGGATGGCGGTGTGTTGGCCAACCAGCAGACCGATGGGAATTGCCAGCAGTTGTACCGTCCATACTCGAATTACCAGGGACTCAACGCGTACGAAAGCGCCGGGAAATCCCGGTACGACTCCTTCCAGGCCAGCTTGACCCGTTCCACGAGCCGGACAATGCTTATGTTGAACTACACGTGGGCCAAGAACCTGGGCACCAGCACCCCCGCGGGCGCTTACAAAGACTATGGCATGCAAGAGTACTGGTCCGTACTGAGCTTGGATCGCGGGCATGTCTTGAATGCGTCCTATGTCTTCCGGTTGAAAGGCGACTGGGAAATCTCCGGAATTACCCAGGTGGAGTCCGGTCCGCAGTTGTCCTCCGTCAACGGCTACAGTTTTGGCTTGCAAAACGCCGGCCAGGCAGCTCAAATGGTTGGAACACCCGATGTCACACTCGCCCCCATCATTACCTGCAATCCGGCAAAGGGCTTGAAGAAAGGGCAGTTCGTCAACCCCGACTGCTTCGCGGATCCGATCGGAATCAATGGGATCGGCAATGGAAAAACCCCGTACCTTGCTGGACCGATGTACTGGGATAGCGACCTGACGGTGACCAAGAGGTTCTCCATCACCGAGCGCCAGAAGGTGGAGTTCCGCATAGCCGGGATCAACTTCATGAACCATGACCTGACGTCGTTCTCCAACGGAGACGCTAACCTCAAACTGAACTTCGATTCGACGACGCACCTACTGGACAATGGCAACGGTTCGTCGGCGCACGCTTGCCCAGGCCCAGCTTGCACGGACTTTGGCTACGCGGACTATCACCGCGGCTGGCGCATTCTCGAGTTGTCCGCAAAATACTCCTTCTAACCCAAACGCCTGGGGTGACCTTCGCGGTCACCCCAGGTATCATTTATATATGCCTTCTTTTTTCCCCTGTCTGCTGATCTCCATCCTGCTGGCTGCGCCTTTGGCGGCAGCGCAGGGTCGTTTTGAGTCGATCGCCAGTCAGGCCGACGCTGCCCGCGTTCAGGATCGCGTTCAGGATGCTATTCGTTTGTACCGCGAGGGTACGCATCTGCGTCCGTCGTGGTCCGATGGCTGGTGGTACCTGGGCAGCCTGCTTTACGATCAAGATCGCTTCACCGAAGCGGACGCCGCCTTCCAGCATCAGCTTTCGAGTACCTCTCACCGCGGCCCCGCCTATGCCTTTCTGGGACTCTGCGAATATGAGACCGGCAAGTATGATGAGGCATTGGCGCAGTTGCGCGCCTGGGCCAAGGCAGGTTGGGCGAGTACGCCCGAGCTTCGCGATGTCGCCGTCTATCATTTTGCTCTATTGCTGACGAGGGACGGCCGCTTTGTCGAGTCCCTTTATTTACTGGCTTCGATGGCTCCACGTCTGGGCGATACTCCCGAACTCTCCGAGGCCATGGGGCTGGCATCGCTGCGGATGCGCAATCTCCCCGGAGACTACTCGCCTGAACAGCGGGAGCGCATCTGGCTGGCAGGCAAGGCGGCGCTGTATGCCGCGCAATCGCCCAAGGATTTTGAGCGGGCGGATGAGTTTGCCGCCAGGCTGGAATCGCACTATCCGGAGCAGCCGGAGGTGCATTACTTTCGCGGCACACTCTACGGATTCGAAGGCAAGACGGCAGAAGCCGAGCGCGAATATCGCAACGAACTCAAGATATCGCCGAACCATGCTCCTGCCCTGGTCGCGCTCGCGATAATCGACCTGGAGAAAGCCGATCTGGCCGAGGCCGAATTCATGGCGCGGCGCGCGGTGGAGGCCGATTCCAGCTATGGCGAGGCGCATCATGTGCTCGGGCGCGTCTTGCTTGAGAGTGGGGATCTGCAAGCGAGCGCGAGAGAACTGGAAACGGCGAAGCGGCTCGCCCCTGGCAGCCCTACCGTCCGCTCTCATCTGGCGATCGTCTACAGTAAACTCGGGAGAACGCAGGAGGCCAAGGCGGAGTCCGCTGCCTTTCTCACCTTGAAGAAAAAGGAAGAGGCGATGGCGCCGGTCAAGGAAAAGCTCGGCGAAAACCCACGAGAGAAGGCTCATTGATGCGCAAAGCGCTACTCATCGCCTCTCTTGCCGCATGTGCCTTATGCGTCGCCATCGTCGCCGCCCAACAGACTCCCGCGGCGTCCAAGCCAAACGTAGATCAGTTGCTCCAGGCCGCTAGGAAGGCGCGCGACGAGAACCGCGATGACGAGGCCATACGGTTGTATCGGCGCGCCGTGGCGGAAGAGCCGGAGTCGGAACAGGGATTGTGGTTTCTGGGGACGCTGCTCTACGAAAAGGAGCAATACGCGGCAGCGCGCGACGTGCTTCGGCAATTTCTGACGCTTCGTCCGGATGCCGGTCCGGGGTGGGCCTTTTTAGGTCTGAGCGAGTTCAAGACGAGAGAGTATCGGCGCGCCCTGGATCATTTGCAACGGGCGATGGCGCAGGGCATGGGGGAGCGCAAGGAACTTATACAGTCAGTCTTCGTTCATGTTGCGGTTCTGCTGACCCGATTCGAACGCTACGACGACAGCATGGACATGCTTCAGAAGATGCTGGGATCCGGTACACAGCAGCCGGAGCTGATTGAGCCCGCGGGGTTGGCCGGATTACGCTTGCCTCTTCTGCCCACCGAGATCCCGCCGGAGCGCCGCGAACTTGTCGATCTGGCGGGCAGCGCGGTGATGGCGCTTCAGACGCAGCACCACGAAGAAGCCGAAATGGCATTCAAGCGGCTGGTAACCGCATATCCGAACGAAGCCGGCGTTCATTTCCTATATGGCGCCTATCTCATGGAGTTGCATCCGGACGAAGCTGTGCACAAGTTCGAACGCGAACTGGAAATCTCCCCCTCGCACGTGCTGGCACGCGTACGGCTGGCGGAGGCACTCATCGCACAGCGCGATTTCGACCGGGCGCTGGCGCTTGCGCAGCAAGCCATCAAGCTGGAACCAAAGCGCGCCTCGGCGCATTTGATGGCAGGAGAGGCATTGCTGGCCAAAGGCCAACCGGCCGATGGCATCAAAGAACTTGAAATTGCGCGAGCGGATGATCCGGCGGTGAGCCGGACGCATTGGGATTTGTTGCGTGCCTACGCCGCCTCAGGGCGCAAAGAAGACGCCGATCGGGAGAAGCAGGAAATTGAAAATCTGTCTCATAACAAATAGTCGAGTGTCCCCAATGCGGATGCAGAGTGCCCGCACGGCCAAGCGGCGCCTTCACCGCGCTAATACGTTCATTATTTTGTTGGCGAGTGTCCTGGCACTGCTTCCCGGCGGGGCGGCTGCGCAGCAGCAACCCCCCTCTCCCATCCATTTTTCTTTCCGTCCCATTGCCTTCTCGCTGGACAGCAGCGAAACTCCGCAGCGGCACGCGCCGGAGACGATGGCCGGAGGAGTGGCTGTCTTCGACTACGACCGCGACGGTAAGCCGGATATCTTCTTCACCAACGGCGCGGATATCAACACCCTTAAAAAGGATTCGCCCAAGTACTGGAATCGCCTCTTTCACAATAACGGCGACGGCACCTTTACCGACGTCACCGAAAAAGCGGGCCTCAAGGGAACGGGATTCGATACGGGCGTGGCCATCGGCGACTACGACAACGACGGGTACGATGACATCTTTGTTGCCGGAGTCTATCGCAACACGCTCTACCACAACAACGGCGACGGCACCTTCACCGATGTGACGAAGAAGGCCGGCCTGGATAAGTCGATCGATCCTAAATACGGCCCCTTGTGGTCGGTTACGGCCACCTGGGTCGACATCAACAATGACGGGCTGCTCGACCTGTTTGTCGTCAACTATCTGTCTTGGGACGGCAGCAAGGAGCCGGACTGCCAATTCAACGGAAAGCCCGAGTACTGCCATCCGAAGTTCTACAAGGAGACGGCGAGCCAACTCTTCATCAATAACGGCGATGGAACATTTACCGACATCTCGGAGCAAGCCGGAATCCGCGCTCATCCGGGAAAAGGCATGTCGGCGTGCGTTGCCGATTACGATAACGACGGCCTGCCGGATATCTTTGTCACCAACGACAAACTCTTCAATTTCCTCTACCACAACAAGGGACACAATCGTTTCGAGGAGGTTGCCTTTGAGATGGGCGTGGCTCTGCCGGAGCACGGAAACCTGATTTCCGGGATGGGGTGCGATTTCCGCGATCTGAATAACGACGGATACCCGGACATCGTCCTGGCCGCGCTTCAGAACGAGACTTTTCCCACCTATCAGAACGTCGCGGGAAAGTCTTTTGAAGAGATCACGGCTAGCAGCGGGATGACTCTGCTCAGCGATCCGATGTCGGGGTACAGCGTCAACATTGCCGATTTCGACAATGACGGCTGGAAAGATATTTTTATCAGCCGCGGCGACGTTGGTTCTCCCAACATGGCCGACCGGGTCCACGTGGACCAGCTCAACACCGTCTTCCGCAACCTGAACGGCAAATGGGCGGCCCTTACCGAAGATGCAGGCTTTGGCGCTCAGCCGCCGCGCCGCCATCGCGGCGCCGCCGTTGCCGATTTTAACGGCGATGGCAAGCTCGACATTGTGGTGACCGCGCTCAGTGCGCCGGCAGAGATCTGGATGAACGACAGCCCGGGCAATAATCACTGGCTTGAGTTTGCGCTCCAGGGGACCAAGAGCAATCGCGACGGAATCGGCGCGCGCATCAAGCTCACGGCGGCGGGCAAGGTCCAGTACAATCACATGACATCGGCAAGCGGCTATGCTTCCTCAAGCGTCGGGCCAGTTCACTTCGGTCTGGGAGATGCGCGCGTGGCCGACGAAGTCGAGATTCGCTGGCCGTCGGGAACGGTGCAGACGCTCAAGAACGTAGCCGCCGATCGGATTGTGCAGGTGAAGGAGCCGCGCTAGGGGCGGCGACGGTTTTGAATGCGCGGCCGGTCATAGCTCGGCAAGCGATAAGATGCACACGCGCAATAACCGGAATCTGCTGGAAGGTGTCTAATTCTTAATCTCGCTGGTATGCCTACAGGAGCAAGATTCCATGATGACGCCCGATTTGCATGCACACCCGATTCAAGAACTCTCGACCAGCGACCGCTTCCATCATCGCGATACGAAAGAGGCTGTCCAATGGCATTCCTCAAGGCTCTGTTTTAGCCTCGTCATGACCGCTCTCGTTGGCGCCCTTGCCTCGGCTGGTCTTCTGGCAGCTCAAGAGCCGCCGAAGAAGAACACCACCCAAGACTCGGGAATTCTCCTGCAGCAGACGGTGAGGCGCGTGCGCGTGGATGTCGTCGTCACCGATGCGCACGGACATTCGGTTACAGGTTTACAGGCCTCCGATTTTCTTGTCGCTGAAGATGGCAAGCCGCAGTCGATTCGTCAGTTTGAATGGCGCAACGATGAGAACGCACAGCCCGCGCTTCCCAAGCGCCCGCCGCTGCCTGCGCACACGTTCATGAATGTGCCGGAGGCGCCGGAACACGGCCCCCTGATGGTTGTGCTCTACGATGTTCTCAATACACAGGTGGGCGACCAACTTAACGCTCACAAGCAGATGGTGGAGTTTCTCAAAAGGAGCGCCGGACGGCGGATCGCGATATTCGCCCTCGGCGACCGGCTTCGTCTTCTGCAGGGCTTCACTTCGGATACGGAACTGCTCGTGCAGGCGGCGAATCGTACTAACGAAGTATCGCTGAAGGGCTATCGAGCCGAATTAGCAGGCTACCCGGTGAGCCCAACAGCCAGCCCTGGACCCCCGATGACCGGGATGAACCGAGACGAGGAGCGCTGGGAGAAGCTCACTGGGGAGATGACAGAGAACGTGAGACAGGCCTATTCCAGCGAATTGCTGGAAGATCGCATCGCTTTGACGCTTGACGCACTGGTGGAAATCGGCCGCTTTTTGACCGGCCTTCCCGGTCGCAAGAATCTAATTTGGTATTCGGGATCGTTTCCCGCCGGTATCTTGCCTGACCCGGTCAGGGAACACGAATCATTCCAGCCGGGCAGTCTTGTGCGCGACGACTCGGCCCGCAGCTATACCGAACAAATCTTGAAAGCAACCACTTTGCTGAATACCGCCGAGGTCTCGATCTATCCCATCGATGCGCGTGGGCTGATGAATCCCCCCCCTCCCTTCCTAATAATGTCTGCCGAATTCGCGACCATGGATATGGTCGGCGAGCAGACAGGCGGACAGGTTTTCTACAACACCAGCGGGCTGAAGGAAGCCTTGGAAACGGCAGCGGACGAAGGCAGTTCTTACTATTCGCTTGTCTATGCGCCCACCAACTCGAAGTACGACGGCTCGGTGCGCCACATCTCGGTGCACCTCGCGCAGGGACACTACAATCTTGCCTATCGAAGAAGCTATGTTGCCGCCGACTTTGCTTCAATCGCACACGGGCAGAGCGCGGCGGATCAAAGTGCTGCCTCCCCGGATCAGACACCGGTCTCAACCGAATCGACGACGGCAGCCGCGCAGTTTGGCGCGCCGCCTTCTTATCAACTCATCTTTGCGGCGCACATGGATGCCATCGGGGCGCCTGCGCCGGCGACAGCGGAGCAGACGGCGATGCTTGTGCCCTATGAGCAGCAGGCAGCCAAGGCCGCGCACAAGAAGTTCGTTCCGCAGGCAACTCCGGTTCCCATGCAGCAGTATGCGATAGCGTATGGGGTGCCGGTCGGCCAACTGGACCTTCCCAGGTCTGCAAACGGCGTCTACCATTCGGATCTTTCGATGGCTGTATTGGCCTTCAACGAAGACGGCGAGACGCTGTGGGGTACAAAAACGGAACTCAAAGATGACATTCCGGCGTCGAAGATCGAAAAGATTCGCAAGGATGGTTTCCAGGCGATCCAGACGTTTTTTGTACCTGTGGAAACAGCGGTGATCCGCTTTGTTGTTTGCGACGAACACAGCGAACGGGTCGGATCGATGGAGGTTCGCTTGCCATTGACGCCGGACCAACAGAAGGACATAGGCGCGCGCTGATTGCGATTTGTTTACATCGCCGGCAATCGTGTGGCAGGACAGATACCTGCAGCCGCAACAACCGCCAAGCGGCGCGATGCGCTGCACGATGATTACGCGCCTGATTGATTTACGGAATGACTTCCGGCTGTGGCCCCTTGGCGCGCGCCTTGTCATTCAGTTCCAGGACGATGCGGCGCTCCCGCTCGCTGTCCTGGGTTCGATGCAGGCGGCTATAGATCATGGCAAGCTGAAGGTGGGCCTCGACGAAATCCGGCCACTGCTTGATGAGCTTCTCAAAACCGCTCCGGGCTTCCTCCAGGCGGCCCGTTGCCGCTTGCAGCGCGGCGATTTGAAAGAGAGCCGGGGCGGAGTCCGGGCGAAGCATAGCTGCGTGCTTCAGATACGGTTCGGCGCTTTCCGCGTCGCCGGCGTGGCGCAGGAGGGCCCCCAGATGCAGGCAGGCGTCAAAGTCATTGGGGTCGGCCTGGAGCGCGCGCTGGAAGGCTGCCTTCGCTTTCTCGTTCTCGCCATTACTCAGCAGGGCACGCCCGTAAAGGGTCCACGCGCCGGGGATCGCCGGATTCCCGGCTAGCGCCTTCTCCAGTGTTGCTGCCGCCAACTTGTAGTCGCTTGCGGCATATTGCGACGCGCCTATCAGCACGCCGGCTACCGCGGAATTGCCATTGCGCATGATGCGGTCAATGACGGCCGCGCCTTTTTGCGTTTGCCGGTCATGGATCAATGCGGTTCCCAGGATGTATTCGAGGGCCGGATCGTCCGGGCGAGCATTGTAGGCAGGTTCTACGAGTGCGATCGCGTCCTGAAACTTCCCCAGCCGCAGGTCGCAATCGGCCAACAGGTAGAAGGCTTGTTGATTGGCGGGATGGAGCTTGTGCAGCGTATCGAGCTCGCTGCGCGCTTGGCTGAAGTCGCCCTGCTTATAGAACGCGAGAGCGAGGTTCAGGAGCACAATCTCGTTCTGGGGATCGCGCGAGAGCGCCTGGCGATATTGCTGTACAGCTTCGTCGTAGCGCCCTTCCTGGGCTAGAGCCGCGCCTAGGTTGGTGCGGGCTTCGACGGAATCGTGAACCTGCTGAAGCAACTCTTCATAGAGCTTGATGGCTAACGCCGTCTTTCCCGCGTCGAGTGCTCTGCCGGCCTGTTCATAGAGAGACTGAGGAGAAGTCTGCCGATTGTCGGTGCGAGCAGGATCGGAGTCTCCAGGATGCTGCGCGAGCGCCATATCGAGCACGGCGGCCTGCCGCTGAGTCAACTTCGGCAGATCATCGGTGTCGCCGACACAATCCGAATCGATGGCCCCGATACGCTTGCGCTTCCCCTTGGAGTCGACGTGAATGGGATCATTCTCGCCGGCTAACGAAATATCGATGCTCCGCGAGATCCCTGCCGCATCTCGCCAGAGGAACATTGGGGGAGTGATGTCGGGCGGAAAAATGGAGCCGGCATCGGAGTAATCGATCGAGATGGGCGATAAACTCCGGCCGGAATCCATGCCGGCGATCGCGGAGCCGGAGGACTGTCCAACCCCGGACGCCAGCATCAGCGGCCTCGGAGAGCCGATCAAGAAAAGAGCAAAGGACAACAGGGACCATGCGGCCGGGACTACCGGCTTTGGTCGCTTAATCCATTGCAATTCTGGTGTGGACATCGTCCCTCTTTCGGAGCTTCAGGTGCCGCGATCTTCCTTGCGCTGTGCCGGTCCTGTTTCACTGTCTTGCAAACTGTCCGGGTATTCGCTGGCGCTGATAGCGCAACAATTCCCCACTGGGCGCCTCACCCTTTGCCTAGCATAAATGAGGTGCCCCATCTCTCGCCTTTTCTAGCCAGGCGTGGGATACAACACCGTTCGTCCTCCAAGCCGAAGGCCGTGGGCGTGAGCCAGGCGATCATCGAGCAACTGAAGCCCTTCGCGCACAGAACGCACACACTAACCACCGATAATGGCAAGGAGTTTGCCCAGCATGAGCGGATCGCGGCGAAACTGAAGCAGAGCTACTACTTTGCGCATCCTTCTGCCGCCTGGGAGCGCGGCGCCAACGAAAACCTCAATGGCCTGCTGCGCCAGTTCTTTCCCAAACACCGCAAGCTCGAAGATGTAACAGACGAAGAGATCGCACTGGCCCAGCACCGACTCAACCATAGACCAAGAAAATGCCTCGGATACAAAACCCCGCATCAGGTCTTCTGGAAATTGTTACACTCTAACCAACCCGTTGCGCTTCGTTGTTGAATCCGCCGTTAAATAACCGAATGTACTTGGCTGGATACCCCTATTTCCGGCATTAAACATATTTAACGAGTTGAAAATAAAAGCATTAAACATTTGAGCCGCGCGTCAACAATTCTGTGCATTATTAACGTTTCGCGGTCTATCTTCGGCCCTCTATAGTGCATATTGGTTTTATTTCGTTAAGCCCAGAACCGAAAGCACCAAGATCCGGTGATCAAGGCGACCGGCAACCGAAGCGAAGTCCCTTGGGAGACCTCAATAGCTCAATGAACGCTCTGAACGATTTGGATTTGAAGCTCTGCAGGCAAAGCTTGCCGGGAACAATTTGGTACAATGTTGCAAACATTTTCAATGGCCGACTGTTTACGCATTGGCTGATCCCTATGCGTCTGGACCCTCAGGCAGCGCATTTCAGTGCTCAGCGATCAACAGCTATCCTTGCTCGCAGCAGTCGTTCAAGTTGAGTGTGACCGTGCAGTTGCTCCTGAACCTTTCGTCCTTCCTTCCGGCCGAGAGCGGTAATCCGCTCCAGGCCGGGCATTTTCGAATATCTTTGCTGGGCAGCGTTATAGCGCCGCTCTGGGAGTATCTATGCGTATGAAGCGTCGTCTCTTTACCTTGATTGTCTTTTTGTGCGTTTTTTCTCTATTGAATGGGTGTGGTGGAGGCGGTGGTAGCTCCTCATCAACGCCCATAACGCCGACTATTGTCTGGCCTGCCCCAGCGGCAATTACATATGGGACGGCGTTGTCTTCATCGCAACTCAACGCGACCGCAAATTTTGCCGGTACGTTCACCTATTCGCCGGCATTGGGAACGGTCCTGAGTGCGGGCACACAGACTCTGAATGCGACGTTTACGCCCAGCGATTCCACCAAGGCTACGTCGGCAACGGCGACGAATTCGATCACAGTGAACAAGGCGACACCGACAATCACGTGGAACACGCCCGCAGCCGTACTTGTGGGAACGGCTCTGAGCAGCACGCAGTTGAACGCAACGGCAAACCTCGGCGGAACAAGCGTGGCGGGCACATTCGTTTATTCGCCCATCGCGGGCACAGTGATGAACACAGCCGGCGCGCAAACACTCTCCGTTACGTTTACGCCGACAGATAGCGCCGACTACAATTCGTCCTCGGGAAGTGTGACTCTCACCGTCAATGCTGTCAGCGCCACGGCCGTTACGGTCAACATCAACACACTGGCCAATCGCCATCAGATCAGTCCTTTTGTTTACGGGAATAATGACCAAACGATTTCAGAGATATCCGACGTGGGCTACACCTATTCACGCTGGGGCGGCAATGACGCCTCGAACTATAACTACCTGTTGCAAACCCGGAATTCCGCCGCAGACTGGTACTTCGAGACCTATGGCGGTGCGGGCGACCAGGTCCAACTTATTAAGGACACCCAGAATGCCGGCAGCCATGCGCTGACCACGATGGCGATGATGGATTGGGTGGCTGCGGAAGCCGAGAACAGCACCAACCGCAACTGGAGCTTTTCCGTCGCGACCTTCGGCAAGCAATGCTCAGTTGATCCTTACAACACCGACGCCGGCAACGGCCAGCAAACTGACTGCAAGACCCCCGTCACCACCAATGCCGTGACCACGGCCTACTATTCGCTGGTAGACACCGCACAGGAGTGCCCGGCGGGAACTACGGATGGAACCACCTGTATCGACCGCGAAACCTGGGCGAAGGCTCTGGCTGCGGCCTTCGGAAGCGGTACGTGCTCCGTGCCGTATTCGACGATCACCACCTGTCACTTCTACGACATGGACAACGAACCCGACATCTGGAATGGCACACACCGGGATGTACACCCCGCAGCTGCTGGTTATGACGAACTTGCCAACCTCTACGAGAAAGAAGCGACGAACCTCAAGACGTGGGATCCGTCGGCAGTACGGTTTGGTCCGGTCTTCTGCTGCTGGTGGTTCTACTGGAACGGCGCCAACGGCGCCGATAAGGGCAACCACGGCGGCGTGGACTTTTTGCCCTGGTGGCTGAATCAGATCGAGTGGCTGGATCAGATCAACGGCGCGCGGACGCTCGATGTCTTAGACATCCATGCCTATGCTGACGGCGGCCCCACCACCAATTTCACCACCGCACAGCTACAGGCGGCCACGGTCAAGGTAGCCGGTTATTACTGGGACCCGGTCACGGTGAACCCGGATACGAACAACACCTATACGACCAGCGAGGAGCCCAATCCTGGCATCCCCTTCCACATTCCGCGCTTCAAGGCCATGGTCAACGCTATCTATCCCGGCACGCCCTTGTCCTATACCGAGTGGGGCGCGGGCCTTGCTCCAAACAGCGGATCGGACTTCTCAACCGCAATCGCCGATGTTGACACATTAGGCGCCTTCGGGCGCGAGGGTCTGAGCTTTGCCTCGCGCTGGGGCGGGCCGTCATCCAGCGCTTCCGGCACTCCTCAATCTCCCGAATACGAGGCCTGGAAGATGTTCCTCAACTACGATGGGGCCCATCACCAGTTCGGTTCGCTCTCGATCTCCGATCAGAACAACGGCAATTCGAATCTGTTTACCTGCTATGCCGCGCTCGATTCCACCGGCACGGTGATGACGATCATGGTCCTCAACAAGGATCCAAACAACGCGGCGCAGGTCACATTCAACCTGTCCGGATTCAGCGCGTCCACTTACGTGGCCTACACACTGGCCTCAACCGCTTCCGGCGCGATTTCGGCCTCCACTTCGGCAGCATGGAACGCTTCGCAGAGCTTCGCGCCGTACAGCATTACTTTGCTCGTGATCAACGGAAGCGAAGGCTCTAAACCCGCAACGGAGTGGTACCTCAACCCCGACGACTTGATGATTCCCGCTTCAGGCACTGCAACCCTGCATCCGGCGATCAGCAGCGGCAGCGCCGCAGTGACGCTCTCCTCAGCTGTCTTCGATGCTTACGAGGGTGCAGCGGCCTGCAGCGGCTCGCTGCAACTCACCAACTCCACCATCACCGCATCACAGCCCGCGACCATCACCGTCAACGCGGGCAGCACTCCCGGCTTCTGCCACTTTACCGTCACGGGCAGCGACGGTACGGCAACCCAGACGCAGGGCGGCTGGATCGTCGTTGGCAACCCGCCTGCCACGCTTGCCCAGTCGGGCAATAACCAATCGGGCAGCGCTGGAACAGCTCTGTCGCAACCTCTGACCGTCACGTTGACTCCCGGCCAGTCCGGCGGCTCGGCCAGCGGCGCGGGCATTCTATTCACCACCTCGGCCGGCACGCTCTCCAACGGCACAACCAGCGGGACCAGCGTGATTGCCACAACCAACGGATCGGGGATCGCCTCGGTCACTCTGACGCTACCTTCATCCAAGGGATCTGTGACTGTCACCGCGCAGGATCAGTTTGCACTGGGCGGAGCTTCAGTCACCTTCACGGAAACGGCTAACTAATAACACACGGGCTAATATCCGGCAGCTTACTGGCTACTGGTACCGGGAACAGGAGCGCCGGCTGAAGGACTTTGAGCAGGAGACGCTAAGCTGAAGCTGCTGGCCGCAGATCTTCTGGGCTGCGATCGGCTTTCTAAAGGGAGCCAGCTTTGGAAGCATCTGAGGTTTTTCCATGCGAACACCGGAGCAAATGTTTGGCTATCCTTCGACGTTGATAACCAGGAAGGGATTTTGACACCATCAAGCCGATGAAAACATTGGGTGCAAAATCTGGAATAGCTCTTTCGATCGGATTACTTGCGGTTCTGACCGTGGCGCGCGGACAATCGCCCGCGAACGCCAATGGATCGGAGCCGGTCCCGATTGACTACTCCAAGATCCAATATATTTCCAGCAACGATTCCAGTGCTGTGATAGCGGAGAAAGCGGCGAAGGTTCTGCCTCGCCCCAATCAGACAGCCTGGATGCGGCTGGAGCGGACATTCTTTGTCCATTTTGGCCCGAATACCTTCAGAGGTGTCGAATGGGGCAATGGCCGCGAAGATCCGTCGATTTTTAATCCTACGGAACTCGATGCGGACCAATGGGTACGCGCCATCAAAGAGTCTGGCGGCAAGATGGTGGTCCTGGTTTGCAAGCATCACGATGGGTTCAACCTGTGGCCCACCCGATACTCAAACCATTCGGTTGCGGCCAGCCCGTGGCGGGGAGGGAAGGGTAACGTGGTCCGCGATGTCGCCGATGCCGCCCGCAAATATGGCGTCGAACTGGGAGTTTATCTTTCTCCAGCCGACCTTTATCAGTTGCGGACGAACCCTGCAAATCCCAACGGCTACTACGGAAACGAAAGTGAAAAGCTTCGTTCTGCGATTCCCACCGATCCGGCCAGTTTCAAGACAGACCCTTCTATTGGGCGCAAGCCGGCCCCGGGTTTCAAGAGTTTCACTTACCAGGTGGATGACTACAACCGCTACTTCCTGAATGAGCTTTACGAATTGCTGACCGAATACGGGCCGATTCGCGAGGTCTGGTTCGATGGCGCGAATCCGGACCCAAGTGTTCATGAAGACTACGACTATGCTGCATGGTACGACTTGATCCGGCAGTTGCAACCGCAAGCGATGATCTTTGGCAAAGGGCCGGACGCACGTTGGGTCGGTAATGAATCCGGAATCGGCCGGACAACGGAATGGAGTGTCATTCCCTTGCCCTCATCCCCCGATACCTACAATTGGCCGGATATGACGGCCAGCGATCTTGGAAGCCGCTCCAAACTCACACCGGGTTCGTATCTTTGGTGGTTCCCAGCGGAAGTCAATGAGCCCATCCTCTACGGTTGGTTCTGGCACCCGAAGAAGCACGTACGGACTGCCGCGGATCTGATTGACATCTACTACACGTCCGTCGGCCGCAATGGCAACATGCTATTGAACCTCTCACCAGACACCCGCGGACTGATTCCAGACAATCAACTTGCGCACTTGCGCCTGATGGCTCAGGTGATCGACGAGACCTTTGCCAGGAATCTCGCGGCTGGCGGCAAACTCACCGCTGATAATTCCAACAAGGCGAACAGCGCGTCGCTGACTCTGGATGGGAATCTCGACACCTGGTGGGAGGCCGCTCCTGGACAGAGGACAGCCACGCTGACGCTAAAACTGCCGAAGGCTGTCGCCTTCGATGTGGTTTCGTTGCAGGAAGCGGTGGATCACCGCGGCCAGCGCATTGAATCCTTCAGCGTCGACGTTTGGGATGGCTCCAAGTGGAAGACAATGGACGCGCAGACGACGGTAGGCCACAAGAGACTGCTGCGGTGGAGTTCGCCGGTGACGACCGATCAGGTGCGCATTCGCATCACCGGCGCGCGTCTTGAGCCAACGCTGGCCGAAGTGGGACTCTTCAAGCAGGCCGAGTTTATTCAAGCCCCCATCATCTCCGAGCGCGATGCCAATGGTTCGGTGACGATCAGCGGCGCGAATGGCCTTTCTGTGGTTTACACGACGGATGGCACGGTTCCAACTTCCAAATCCACCGTTTACAGTTCGCCGATCGCTCTTCCTCGTGGCGGGACAGTGCAGGCCGTCTGCCTGGCGCCAGATGGGCGGCTCGGCATGATGGCTTCAAAGTACTTCGCCGGCTTGGCGCCCATTGACTGGAAAGTCGTGAGCGTCGACAGCGAGGATACAAACAATCCCGCGGTTAATGCGATCGATGGGAACCTAAACACAATTTGGCTTACGCGTTCGAATGCGGATCTGGCATTGCCCCACCACATCGCGGTGGATATGGGAAGTATTCACCGGATTGCCGGTTTTACAAACCTCCCTCGCCAGGACAAAAGTCACGATGGCGTTGTTGATACTTACCGCTTTGAAACGAGCGTGGATGGACAGAACTGGACGGCAAATGTTGACTCGGGGCGTTTCTGGAACATCGAAAACAACCCCGTGCTGCAGGAAGTTCCATTCACTCCGGTCCATGCTCGTTTCTTC
>JBKQLG010000023.1:0-22762 GCA_052147235.1 Occallatibacter sp. | reverse complement strand
TTTTTTGAGCGGTGGTTTTTTCTTGTGTAAAATGCCACTCGACTGCTATGGCTCTGATTTACTGCAACTGGCGGACCTCACTACTGGTTCCCCGCGGTTTCGAGTAAGAGTGCGTTGCCGACGACCTGCTGGCCGGGCTGAATGCCGGAGAGGATCTCCTGGCGGTTGCCGTCGAGCATCTTGCCGGCGTGAACCTCGGTGCGCTTGAACTGATTGCCGCCGGCGGGCAGATAGACCCAGTCGCGGTCATGCAGATGCAGCACGGCATCGGCCGGAACCATGGCGTGCGTCTCCTTCTCGCGGCTGGTAAAGGTGGCCGTGCCGAACATTCCCAGCTTGAGGAAGCCGGGGTTGGCGACCTCGATGCGGACCTTGGCGGTGCGCAGCGATGGATCGAGAATGGGGCCGATATCGCTGATGCGGCCGGTAAGCGGACGATCCGGCCAGGCGTTGAGCTTGATCCTGGCTTCCTGGCCGAGTTGCAGCTTGGGAATGTCGTTCTCGTAAACGTCGCAGATGATCCAGACGGTAGAGAGGTCGGCGATGGTGAAGGCGGTGGCCGAGCCGGAGAGATTGACGCCCGCGGCGGCCGAGTTGGTCACGTTCTGCGCCACAATGACGCCGCTGATGGGCGCGTAAACACTGACGATGCTGCTGGGGTGATTCTTGTCCACGCCCAGCGTCTTGAGTTGCTCTTCGGCTGCGGTCAGGTCGGCCTTGGCGTCCTTCTCGGTGTCCTCGGCCTGCTCCAGCATGGCTTGGGAGATGGCCCCGTGATGGAACAAATCGTCGGCGCGCATATACGCCATATTGGCCATGTGCTCGTCGTTAACGGCTTTGAGGTAGGTGTCAAAAGCGCTGGTAATATCCGGGCTTTGCACTTTGAGCAGCAGTTGGCCCTTCTGCACGTTGTCGTCGAGGCGGGCCTTGATGTCCACCACGCGGCCATTGGCCAGCGAGATAACGGGAATCTCACGGGAGACGTCGGGAAAGACGCTGCCGGTTGCGGTCAACTCCGATGCGGATTCGATCTGGCCGGCGGAGGTAATGGGAAACTTGGCCACGTCGTTCGGGTCGATGGTGACCAGATTCATGTCGGCCACCTGAATGACTTTGGCCGGCGGCGGCGCGCCGTCTCCTTGGTCCTTGCCTTTGCATCCGGAGAGAGCGAGGCCGAGCGATGCAGCCAGAGCGAGAGTCAGAAATGACGTTTGAAGAGCGCAGGTCAGACTCCCACCCATTCCGCAAAGTGCGCGGAATGGATGGGGCACAGGCGACGTTTTGGAAGTCCTTTTTATCGAAAAAATCATTGGATTACCTCGCGTCCCACGGCTAGATTCAGTTGTCCGGCAGCGGTCAGATAGGAGCCGATCAGTTGCAGATAGGCCAGTTGGACGGCCCGGTAGTCGCTCTGTGCGTTGAGAAAGTCCATCAGCGACGCGCCGCCGTGCTCATAGGAGTATGTCACCGTGTCGCGCACGCGCAGCGCCTGCGCCTTGTATTGCGCCTTGTAGGGCCGGAGCAGCGCCAGGCTGCTCTCCACCTGCGCGTAGGCTGAATCCACATCGCTGAAGACCTCGGCGCGGACGGCCTCGGTCAATTGCTGATTGCGGCTGATGTCGATCTGGGTGCGCTGTTTCTCGCCCTGGTTGCGGTCGAAGATGCGCAGGGGAATGCTGACGCTGCCGCCGAGGGTTTGCATATCGATGGGGTTCGAGTTATTAACCGCTGAATTCCAGGTGTACCAAGCGCCAAAGGTCGGATCGGTTGAACCATTAGCGATAGCCAGTTTGTGATTGGTCTGAGCCTGCTCGATGGACTCCAGCGCGGCGCGCAAATCGGGGCGCTCATCGAGGGCGATCTGGCGGAAGTCTTCGAGCGGCTTCAGATTGTCGGAGAAGTCGAAGGCGCCGGTCACATCGAAGTTCTCCACCGGCGTGCGGTCGTTGAGCAGTTGCAAAAGCTGAATCTTGGAGGTACGCAGGTTTACGATAGCGGCCTGAATCTCCACTTCATATTGGACGCGCAACAGCTCGATGCGGTCCAGGTCGATCTGGGCAATGTCGCCGGCATGGAAGCGATTGCGGCTGATGGCGATGATGTTGTCGTAGTAAGCCAGGTCGGCCCTGGCCAGCTCGAGAACCGCCTTGGCTTCCAGCGTTTGAACGAATTGCGAGCGCAGATCGAAGAGCAGGTTCCGCTCCAGATACTCGTGCTGGGCCCCGGCGATCTGTGTTCCTTCTTTGGCGCTCTGAAGGCGCAGTTCGCGCTTATGGTCGCGCTCGTGCAGGTAACTGATGCCGGGCTCGACGAATGTTCCCTGCAGCGGCTGCCAATGGCCGTTATTCGGTGCGATTTCAGTCCCGTCCACGGTGGTATTGAACTGCGGATTGGGGCGCAGGAAGGCGGTAATCTCGGCGGCCTTCATCTCGTCGACGCCGAGTGCGTCGGCCCGCAGCGCGGGGTTGGCAGCTTCAAACTTCGCCTTCACCTGATCCCAGGTCAAGGCAGGACTTTGCTGCGCGGAAGTGAACCCGGGCGCAAGGAAGAACAGCGCCGCCACGACGGGAACCGGCAGGAATGGGAGGATTCGCTTCATACATAGCCTTTGCGCCGTGGTCTGCACGGCAGTCATAGAAGGAGAGAGGCCAATAGAAGTAGGAAGTGCCAGGCGAAGGATCAGGCGGCGGGCGGCGGCCGATTCTGAATGGAAGCCATGGAGGGAATCTTCACCGTCGGGACGGGAAGATGGCTGGGCGCGGCAAAGCGCAGGAAGCCGAAGGAAAGCTCGGCGAAAACCGGCGGAGGCAGGTTTGCAACGGCGGGAAAGATGGAGTGCAGGCTGACCGCGGCGTGATCGCGGCGTGTACACAGGTAGTAAGCGTCGGCCTCGGCGGGGTTTAAAGCCATTTGCAGGTCATCGGTCACCGAGATCACAGGGAAAAGGATCACAATAACCACCGCCAGGGCGACCAACTGCGTCCGCCTTATGCCTTTGCACGGAGCATGGCAGATCCACAGCCAGAGCATCAGCGTGGCCAGTACCGCCCAGGCAAGATTGAGGAGCAACTCCATTTGCACCCTCATGATAAACCAGTGTTGTTGTCAGGAACAAGATTGGCAGGTGGACCGTTCAACAGCCCCAAAGAATCACCATGAACCATGGGAAGCTGTACAAAAAAGCTGTGCCCCGTTCATGGTGAAGTGTGGGTCGCCATTCCCGTCGGCACTGCAGCCGATTCGGGCGTACAATGAATGTAGAGTTGAATCATCCAACCTGATTTTGAACGAAAAAGCCTGCTCGGCTGCCGCCGTCCCACCGCTTCTGACGAGCTCCGCAACCCACGCTACAACTACCCGTTGACCGGAGTAAAGTCATGCGTTCAGACAAGATACACCGCGCGCTGTCGCAGGGAATGAACCGCTTTGAAGTCTGCCAATTGGTTGCTAAAGGGGTCAAGGCCACCCACAAAACTGGCTCGCGCTTTGAAGATTCCATCAATGATGTGCTGCAATACCTGGGCACCCACGTCACCCTCCTGGAAAATCTTCACCCCGCCGTTCCGCAAGTCAGCGTAAAGAGCTTGAAACCAGCGGCATAGCCCGTCAAGTGTCAGCCCATGAGCCTGAAGAGCCTCAACCGCTTTGCAGGTTCATCGCCTTCATCAGCATCGTTTCTGAGAGCGCAAAAGGCCCGCATCCAACCCGGATGCGGGCCTTTTGCTGTTTCCTGCGATGATTCCGCCTAGGTTGCCGGAGCCTCTTCGGTCTTTGCCTTGGGAATCAGGATGCGGTTGTGCTTTTTGTAGTCTTCCAGCAGCGTGCTCAGGAAGATGTTGAAGGCGTCGCCGCGGCGCTGCTGAAGCATCTGATCCTTGAACTGGTCAAAGTTCTTGGCAATCTCCTCCGCGCCAGGTTCCTGCTTGTCCGTCAGCCTGGCCACCACGCCTGTGCGCCCGGTGCCGATAGGACCGCTGATGTCGCCCACAGAGAGGTCGAAGAGCTGCGGCGCTACCTGGCCTATCTGTCCGACGTCAGGTACCTGGCCGCTCTCACCCACCAGTTCGCTGGTTTTGAACGCCGCGCCCGCTTCCTTGGCGGCCTTGGCCAGATTGCCTTCGGCCTTGGCCTTGTTCGCCAGTTGCCGAGTTTTCAAGCCGAGCATGGTGGGAAGCACTTCATTGCGATAGTCATCGGCAACGTGGCTCTTCCAGTCGGCAAATGCGGGCGCGTGGGCCGGCGCGACGCCGGTGACCTGGAAGATGGCGTAGCCCTCGCCGGTAGTGGCGTACTGCGGCGGATCGCCCTGCTTGGACTCGAAGGCTCTGGCGAGGATCTGAGAGGAGTCGGCGAAGGCGGAGATCACGCCCCGCGCGCCCACGAGCGGCGTCGTGGCCACTTCCAGATGATTGGCTGCGGCGGTCTTCTCCAGGCCGTTCTTGATGGCATCGGAGGTGAGCGTCCGCGCGTAGTTCTCTTCGGCCTCGGCCAGCTTCTGGCGTATCAGCGTGGCCTGGATGGTGGGCTGGACTTCGGCGATCGACTGCGCGTGCGCCGCCTGCCGCTCCTCCACCTGCACAATGTGATAGCCGAACTGGCTCTTCACGATCCTGGTGTCACCGATTTTCTGGGTGAAGATGGCGTTGTCGAATTCCGGCACCATCATGCCGCGGCGGGCAAAGCCCAGTTCCCCGCCCTTGTCTTTGCTGCCGGGGTCGTCGGAGTTCTGCCTGGCCAGCTCGGCAAAGTTCGCGCCGCCCTGAATCTGCTTGAGCAGCGCTTCGGCCTTGGCCTTGGCCGCGGCATCGGTCTTGGCGTCGGCGCCGGGAGCCACCTTGATTAGAATGTGCCGTGAACGGGCCTGCTCCGGTACGGTGTACTCGGCCTGGTGCTGGGCAAAATACTGCTGAATCTCCTGCTGGCTGACCTGTGGAACGCCGCCGGGAATCTCGTTGGGAGTCACGGTAAAATATGTGATCTGGCGCTGCTCAGGCACGGCCGTCGCATAGCGTGCGGCGTTCTTCTTGAAGAAAGCTTCCAACTCACCGTCCGAGGGGTTGATAGCCTTGCGCAGGTCGTCGGAAGTAATGACCGCATAGTCGAACTTGATTTTGACGTTTTGCTTGCGATAAGCGTCGCGAACCTCGGCATCGCCCACCGTCGCCCCGCCGGCAATCAGCGCCTCCAGGCGGCGCACAACGATATCCCGCTTCACCTCCTGCTCAAACGCCGGAACCGACATATTGAATTGCCGGGCGACGAAGTCGGAGTAGCGGTCGCTGCCAATGTACTGGCCGTTGGGAAAGAGGTATTCGCCAAACTGGCCCTGGTGAAGGTACTGGGCCACATCGTCATCCGTGGCATGGATGCCCAGCTTCTCGGCCTCGATCAGCAAAACCTGCTGCTGCACTAATTGCTGGCCAACCTGCTGCTCGATCATGCGCTCGATCTGCGGGCTGCCGGCGTATTGGGGATAGCGTTGCTGTATCTGCCGGTTGGCGCGCTGGCTGACCGTCTGTTGGCTGATCGTCACGCCCGAGGAGAGCAAGCGGCTATACCAGTGGGGGTAGATCGTGGCGAAGGTGTCGGCGGTGGAAGCTCCCATGCCGGTGAGGCCGGGAATCAGATAGATCACCATGCCCACCGAGGCGGCGGCGATGATGATCACAAAAAATGCCTTGGTTAAACGATTGTCTCTCTGTAGGAAACGGATCATGGATGGACTCGGACCTTCAACTCTCTACGCACAGACAGCCCAAATGCTGCGCCAGAACGGTTGCGGCTGGCGGGCGGGCATCAGGCTGAATACGCAATTGTCGCTCTACGCGATTCACTGCCATTATAGACGACGGGGAACCGGACGCGGGCGCGGGCAGCAAAACAGAGCGGCCACCCCGTTGACCGGAATGGCCGCTGATAGGTCTGGAACCAAGGCCGAAGACGGCTGCCCCACCGCAGGTGGCTGGGAAACCAGGAACCTCATGGCGCACAAGCGCCGGCTGCCCCACCGCAGGTGGCTGGGAAACCAGGAACCCCATGGCGCGCAAGCGCCGGCTGCCCCACCGCAGGTGGCTGGGAAACCAGGAACCCCATGGCGCGCAAGCGCCGTCTGCCCCACCGCAGGTGGTTAACGCCAGTAATAGAATCCGCCAACCATGTAGTACGGCCGGTAGTAGACCGGCGGATAACCGTAGTAGGCGTAGGGTTGGCCGTAGGGGCCATAGGCGCGCCGGTAAAGCGTGGGACCGCCGGGATAAAGCCCCTGCGCCATCCGCGCAGCCTCTCGCGCGCTGACCGGAGTCACCGTCAGCGGCTTGCTCAGGTGGAAGTCCACCTTGGCCTCGGCGGGAATCCACACGCCCGGCCCGGGTGTCGCCGCTGAAGCAGCCGTGCCTGCCGCGGCTCCTGCCGCCGCGCCCACTCCGCAGCCAATCCCGCGGCCCGCGATGCAGCCGATAATCGTGCCCATCACCGTGCCGCCAACGATATTGTGAGCCGTATATTCACCCTTGCCTGGCCCCTTCACCTTGAACTGGTTGGTCTCAAGAGGGTAATCCTGTCCGCCCATATCCAGTGAGTTCAGCTTGAGCGCCAGTTCGGGGCTGCCTTTCAGATCGCCCGCCTGCTTGACCTCGGTCACCACGCCATGAGCAATGGCGCCGCGCGGAATTGCCAGCATACCGCCGACGAATACGTCCTGGATGACTGTGAACTGAACCGGCTCGCCGTCCTTGGCTCTCTTGCTGTTCACCGGCTCATTGGTCCGCAGTTGCAGCAGGGTTCCCTGGGGGAGGGTAACCGGGCCCATGGGCGTCTGCTGTTGCGCATCTCTTTGGGCCTGAATCTGGGCCTGGACCTCGGCGCGAATCTGCGCGCGCATCTGGGCCTGGGCATCGCTCTCATTGGGAACCGGCATCGGGCCGTCGTTCATCGCCGGAGCGCCCGCGTCGCCGGGATTGGGTACGCCCGCGTCGCCCGGCTGATTCTCGGCCATCGGCTGCGCGTCCGGGTTAGCCGGAGCCTGCGGATTGCCAACCTTCAGGTTGTTGTTCACCTTGGTCACGCCCGCCACATGGGCGGCAATCGCCTCCGCCAGTTCGCTGGAGGCCTCGCTCGACACGGTTCCGGAGAGCGTTACCTCGCCCTGAATGGTGGCCGCGGTGATCAGATCGCTCTTCAGCGCCTTGGAGGCATCCAGGGCATGCACCACGTCCTGCTCGATCTCGCCGTCCGTGCGGGTTGCGGCCGCTGGGGGCGGAGTCTCGGGTGTGGCAGCGGCTGGAGATGGGGCTGGGGCTGGAGCTGGGGCCGGGGTAGAGTCCTGGGCCAGCGCCATCGCGCCGCTCAGGACGGCCAAGGCCGTCCACGCCAGGGCCTGGGGGAAAACTCTCTTGAGCATGGGTCGATTCATCGTTGTATCTCTCCTGCGCTTGAACTCTTGCTCCCGCTTCATCCTGTTCGACTTGTTCTACTCGATTAGACGGAGATTTGCGGTAGCCGTCATCGGTGCAAACCCCGCCGCCGGGGAAAAGTTGCGTAAGAATGTAGGGAAATCTGCGGGTTTTCGACTCGCTTAAATGGTCAGCCCCGGCCGGAAGACTCTCCCGGCCGGGGCTGTCGTAGCGCGCCAGAACACTCGGCAAAAGGACCTGTAAGCCGAATTCTGTCGTGTGCGGTCATTCCTCTAGGCGCCGCGTCGCCGCGGACGCTCATCAGCGACCTACCCGGAGGTTTCGGACCTTGCATGGAGCATCCTTGCGGCGCCGGGCCGGCGCCGGGCGCGCTCACCTGCTCCGGGCGTGCGCCTCCCTCCCTATTTGGTCTTGCTCCGTGTGGGGTTTACCCTGCCCCGGCCTTTACAGGACGGGCGGTGCGCTCTTGCCGCACCATTTCACCCTTACCCCGGCGCTGGAGATTCCGCAACGGCGAGCGCACCCGGCAAGCCGGGCCAACTCGGGTCTTGCGTTTCCAGGGAGGCCCTCCCGAAAGAGGGGTAGCCGAGGCGGTATCTTTTCTGTGGCACTGGCCGTCTGTACGCCTTCAAGCGCACATCCCGGACGTTATCCGGCACACTGCCCTGCGGAGTTCGGACTTTCCTCCCCCGGCGGACCTCGCTAGCGCGAAGCCACCGGCAGCGACCGCCCGGTCCTCCTGCCAGAGTCTAGTGTACCGCGAAGTTCAATGAACGGCCGGCGAATCATTTGAATCGACTGATAACCTGTAACCATCCATTGACTGCGGAGTGAGTATCTTTCCCTCAGCAGAGCCGTGGACCTGAGCTCGAGATTAATCCTCATTTTCAATTCAAGGAGAACTCAATGAAGATTGTTGCTATGATCGCGCGCCTGTTGCTGGGTCTGATGTTTCTGGTCTTCGGTTCCAATGTGTTCCTGAATTTCATTCCCATGGGGCCGATGCCGGCAGGGCTGGCCGGGCAGTTTATGACCGCCCTGGTTGCCGCGCACTACTTTTACGTGGTGGGCGCAATCATGGTTGTCTCCGCGATTCTGTTTCTCGTGAACCGGTTTGTGGGGCTGGGCCTGACGCTGCTCGCCCCCGTGCTCTTCAACATCCTCTTGTTTCACCTCCTGATGGCCCCGCGCGGCATTGGGACAGGTGCGTTTGCAACGCTTCTTTGGCTGCTGGTTGCCTGGGAACATCGGACGGTCTTCGCAAAGCTTTTTGAGGCGCGGCTTGAGGAGTGATTGCTGCGCGGATGAAGATGCGGGGCCGCTGGCTACAATCAAACCAGCGATGATTCACTACCTCTATCTCGGACGAGTCAGCTACGACGAGGGCCTGCGCTTGCAAGCGGAGATCGCCGCGCTGGTCGCCGAGGGCCGCTTGCAAAACGTGCTGCTGCTGCTGGAGCATCCACCGGTGCTCACGCTGGGGCGCAATGCTGACCGCTCGAATATCCTGGCCTCGGACGAGTTGCTCGCCCAGCGCGGCGTCGCGGTCCACGAGATCAACCGCGGCGGCGACGTCACCTATCATGGGCCGGGCCAGTTGGTGGGCTACCCGATCTTCGACCTGCGCACTCTGCGCGCCCCCAGCGGCGGACGCATGGGCCCAGTGGACTTTGTGCGCGGCATGGAAGAGGCGCTGATTCGCCTCTGCGACGGCTTTGGCGTGCGTGCCGGACGCATCTGCGGCCTCACCGGCGTCTGGTGTCCTGCGGACGGCAGCCTTTTGGTTGAGAGTCAAGGAAAAGAAAAAAAGATCGCCGCCATTGGCATTCACGTCGCGCGCGGCATCGCCTCGCACGGATTCGCCTTCAACGTCACCACCGACCTCAGCGACTTTGCGCTGATCGTTCCCTGCGGCATCGCCGACCACGAAGTCACCAGCCTTGAACGGGAGGTCGAGAACCCGAAGAGCATTCCCTCTCTGGAAGACCTCGCCCACCATGCGGCGCGCTGCTTTGGGCAGGTCTTTGGCGAGCCGGTGCTGGCGGTCGAGAGCCTGGAGGCGTTGCGCGCGCAGGCGGAGGCAGCCAAGCCGCAATTCCCGGCGGAAGACACGCCGCTCCGGGTTCCCGCAGAGGTCGAGCGGCTGCTGGGCAGGGCTGAGCGGCCAACCCGCGCCTGAGATCACGACAATCGCACTACGTCTTCTATTGCATTAACGTCTTCTATCGCAGAGGCTGCTTTTATTCGTTTCTTGATCCGTTCAGCAACTGCGGTTCCTCCCGTAGGGAGGCGGTGAAAATAGCCCAGGGTGAAACCCTGGGAATGTGTATAAGTTCGAATCCACCGCCCTGTAAGGGCGGTACGAACCCCGTTCTCCCCGCCGGGATGCGCCGCAATTTATAATCCCTCCATAAGCGGGCGCGCCTTATAGCCTTCCCTGACTTTGATCTGGTGTTTTGCAGCGCGGAGAGACCATCATGCCAACCGACATAGTCATGCCCCAGATGGGCGAATCGATCTTTGAGGGCACCATTACCAAGTGGCTCAAGCAAGTCGGCGACCCGGTCCAGATGGATGAGCCGCTCTTTGAGACTTCTACCGACAAGGTGGATGCGGAGATTCCCTCGCCCGTGGCCGGCGTGCTCACTGAGATCAAAGTCCCGGAGGGCGCTACCGTCGTTGTTGTTACGGTGGTTGCGGGGGTAAGCGAAGCCGCTTTGTATCAGGGCACGACTTTAGTCGTGCCGCAAACGCTGCAAACAAACGACCGGGCTTTAGCCCCGGAGATAGAATCGCCCGCAAGTCCATCCGCCGCCCATGCGGTTGCGGCACAGAGCGACTTAGCCAAGCCGCCCCGTTCCTCGCCGCTGGTCAGGCGCATGGCCAAAGACAACCACCTCGACCTCCGCCAGATCGCCGGCTCCGGCTCGGAGGGCCGCATCACCAAGGAAGACGTGCTGCGCCATCTGAGCGTACATGGCCAAGGCAGCGGAACATCACCAGCCGCACCGCAGGTGCCACAGCCGCTGACCAAGATGCGCGCCATCATCGCTCAGCGCATGGTGGAGAGCGTGCGCATCAGCCCGCATGTCCACACTGTTTACAAAGTAGACATGACGCGCATCGCCCGCCTGCGCGAGCGCGAAAAGGCCCGCTTCGAGCAGCAGCACGGCGTCAAGCTCACCTATATGCCGTTTATCGCCGCCGCCGCCGTACAGGGGCTGGTCAAATTCCCCATCGTCAACGCCTCGCTGATCGACGGCTTCCTCCACTACCATCCGCAGATCAACCTGGGCATCGCCGTGGCTCTGGAATGGGGGCTGATTGTGCCGGTGATCAGGCAGGCCGAGGGGCGGAGCTTTCTGGAGCTGACCCGCGCCATCGCCGATCTGGCCGAGCGCGCCCGCACCAAGAAGCTGCTGCCGGAGGAGGTGCAGGGCGGGACCTTTACATTGACCAATTCCGGAGTCTTTGGGGGCGAGTTCGGAACGCCCATCCTCAACCAGCCGGAGTCGGCGATTCTGGCCATCGGCGGCCTACGCAAGGAGCCGGTGGTGCTGACCGACGCCGAGGGCAACGACACCATCGCGATTCGCTCGATGCAGCACTTCTGTCTGGGCTTCGATCACCGCCTCATCGACGGCGCCGACGCCGGCAAGTTCATGAGCGAGTTCAAGCAGGTGCTGGAAGGCTGGGACAAGCCGATCGGCTGAACTGCGCGATCAGTTAGCTATGTCCAGCACGATCTATCCTGCAATTAGTTGCGGCTTACTCGTGCTTCGCCCACGGATCATACGTCCCCGCGCTCCACGAGTGGCCTTCGGGGTCTTTCACGGCGAACTCGCGGCTGCCGTAGGGTGTGTCCTGAAGCGGGCGTATGACCAAGGCTCCGGCGGCTACGGCGCGGGCATAGGCCGCATCGGCGTCGGGGACTACGAGATAAACGCTGCGCGTCTCCACGCCGCCCAGCTCCGCAGGCGACTTAAAAAAGCGACCAAATTCGTCGTCTTTGCCGGAGCCGAGCATGATCATGCCTCCGCCCAGGCTCAGTTCGGCGTGGGCGATGGTTCCGTTTTCGCCCTCGTAGACGGCGTGGCGCTCGAAGCCGAAGACCTTGCAAAGCCAGTCGATGGCGGCAGGTGCATTGCGGTAGCGATGGCCGGGGATAACGGTGCTGTGGAATTCAGACATGGGGAAGCCTCCGCGGCCAGATTAGCTCAAACGCTGCAACTAAATCAATAGATTTTGCTTGTAGAAATGCAAGGAGTTGCGCGCAACCGGAGCATGGGCGGCGCGAAGGTTGGCGAGAGCCTCGTCCTCGGGAACCCACGCGGCCAGTAGCCGGGCGGTAGGGTGAGGAGAGGTGGTTACCTTCATCGAATTTCTGGGGTACGCCGCAGCCGGTTCAACTGTGACTATTGGTATACCTATCGAAAAAAATGGTGGCGACGAATGGGGGGTAATCCGCTATGCTTGCCGAGATGCAATTACCGTCAGGCGATTCGTTTCTGGTGCAGATCATGAATACGGCGATGGCCGATGCGGCGTCGCGCGCCGGTGAAAGGCTTGTCTGCAAGCTGGGCTGCACACAGTGTTGTCATGGCGCCTTTGTTCTGAGCCCGCTGGATGTGCTGCGGCTGCACGCCGGCATGGAGAAGCTGCGGGAGACGCAGCCGGAATTGGCGGCGGAGGTTGCGCACCGCGCCGGGATGTGGGTTGTCGAGCATGGGGCGGAGTTTCCCGGCAATGTGGAGACGGGCCTGCTGGGCAACTCCCCGGAGGAGCGGGAGCACTTTGAGGGCTTTGCCAGCGCGGCGGCCTGCCCGGCGCTCGATCCCGAAACCGGCCGCTGCGACGTCTACGCATGGAGGCCGATGACCTGCCGCGTCTTCGGTCCGCCGATCCGCATGGGAGACGGCGCGGCGCTGGCCCACTGCGAACTCTGTTTTGTGGGCGCCAGCGCGGAAGAAGTGGCGGCCTGCGAAATGACGCTGGCCTACGACCTGGAAGCGGAACTGCTCGAAGAAATTCCGTCCAAGGACGAGACAGTCGTGGCCTTCGCACTGCTCAGCTGAGCGCGGAGTCCCGCGCCCGTCGTCCTCCGCGCTACACTGATGCTTGGACCTCCCAATGCCAATGCGCCCCTGCTGGGTTGAGATTCAAACCCGCTTCCTGGAAGACAACTACCGGTTTCTCTCGGCCCTGGCCGCGCCCCGTGCGGAGCTGCTGGCCATCGTCAAGGCTGACGCCTATGGCCACTCGCTCAGCGTTTGCGCTCCGGCGGTGGTGCGCGCCGGCGCCCGCTGGCTGGGCGTTTGCAGTGTCGAGGAGGGCGCAGCCGCCCGCGCGCTCTGCCCCAAGGCGCGGATTCTGGTCATCGCCGGAGTCTTTCCCGGCCAGGGCGCAGACGTGGTGCGTCACAACCTGACCGCTGTGGCCTGGGAGCAGTGGCAGTTGGACGAGCTGGAAGGCGCTGCGCAGAAGGCGGGCCTTCGAGCGGGTTCGCTCCCGGTGCATCTGGAGATTGACACTGGGATGAGCCGCCAGGGGGTTGGCCTGGATGGACTTGCGACGGCTTTGGCCCGCTTCCATCCCAGCTCGCCGCTTTGCCTCGAGGGCGTGATGACCCACTTCTTTGCCGCCGATGAGGCCGACGGCGCGGTGACCGAGGCGCAACTGGCCCTGCTGGATGCTGCGCTGGCGATGGTGACGGATGCGGGCATCAATCCGGAGTGGCTCAATGTGGGCAACTCCGCCGCGCTGCTGGCTGGCCGTGCAGGCGAGATCGCTGCGCTCGCCGCGCGCCACGGCATGAAGGCGATGCTGCGGCCGGGCCTGGCGCTCTACGGCCTGATCCCCCGCTTCGATCCAGACTTTGATCCGCCTGAACCGCCTTCGCTGGTTGAGGCCCGCGCGCGTCTGCAGCCGGTCTTGCAATGGAAGACCCGCGTGGTGGGCGTGCGCTCGACACCCGCCGGCGCCGTGGTGGGTTACAACGGAAGCTTTGTCGCCACCGAGCCGATGCGGCTGGCGCTCACCGCCGTGGGTTACGCCGACGGCCTCGACCGCCGGCTCGGCAACCGCTTCAGCCTGCTGGTTCACGGGGAACGCGCGCCGCTTGTGGGCCGCATCAGCATGGATCAGGCCGTGCTGGACGTCACGGAAATTCCCGGAGTCGCGGCGGGCGATGAGGTGGTCATCCTGGGCACGCAAGGCGATGAAACCATCACCGCCTTCGACCACGCCCAGGCCATGGGAACGATTCCCTGGGAGGTCTTCACCCGCATCGGGGCGCGCGTGCCGCGCGTTTCGGTATAAAGGCTTAGCCCCCGCGCGATCTGAAGCAAAACGCAAGGACAGGGCAAGAGAATTCAGATTCATTTAGCGCTTCTATGACACCAGGCGCGGAGGGAGTTCCCTTCCGCGCCTGGTGTCTACAGAACATACGTTCTAACAGCATTTACTGCGTTACCGGCTGGGCGGGCAGCGCCTTGGAGGGCTTCAGGTGGGGCGCATTCGGCGCTGCTGGAGCTTTGGGTGAGGCGGGCGGGTTTGGCTCGGTCGGCGCATTGGGCGCGGGCGGGAAGGCCTCGCCTCTCTTGATGCTGACGTCGCCCACGTCGGTGCTCAGCGTAATCTTCGCTGCGCCGGAGCCGATTTTGCCGCTGACCGTCTTGCTCTCATCGCCGTTCACGGTCAGGCCAAACTCCGTCGTGATATCGCCGTTGTTGGTGCGCGCGTCCACCGTTGCGGAGGCGTTGGGCGGCAGCGTCACCTCGACGTCGCCCTTGCTGTTCTTGGCGTCCACCGCGTAGTTGCCGGCCGGCTCAACCGTGATGCGCCCGTCGCGGTCTTCCACGTTGCTGTCGCCGTAGATCTGGTTGAGATCGATGTCCTTGGCATGCGTCACCACGCTCACCCGCCCCTTGGCCTGGTTGACGTGCAGGTCATCGGAGTCGAGCGTCAGGTCGCCGGGTAGTTCGGCCACTTGCAGATCGGTCACCGTGGTGTGCAGGTGAATTGCGCTGGAGATGTTTTCCATGTGAACGTCGCCGAGAATCTCGCCGTTCTGTGTGACCTTGCCCTTGATCTCCGAGAAGGTGACGTCGTCCACATTCCCATCCAAAGTCAGGTCGCCCTGGAGATCGTGGGCTGAGAGGTCGTGCTTGCCGTCCGGGAAGTGCGCCTGGACCGAGCCGGCAATCTCGCTGAGGTGAACATCGCCATGGGCGGTGACGTTGATGCCGGCGCCCAGGCCGGAAGCGGTCACATCGCCCTTGCCGGAGTTGATGGTGACACGAGCGGTCCTGGGAACAGTCACCGTGAGGTTGAGCCGCCCGTTGGAGTTGCTCTCCGACTTGACCAGCACGGCGCTTCCGCTGACCGTCGTATGCGCGGCTTCGGCGTCGAAGATTTTCTTGGCCTCCGCATCCGAGTTGGCATAGGCCACTTCGTGGGCCATCACTTCAATCGTCGAGACGTCGCCCGCCGTGATGCTCACGTCGCCGCGAGGATTCTGTATCTCGACATTGGCGTTGGCGGGAATCTGCGTGTTCAGCACTTGCGCGTCAAAGTCGTGTTCGGGCAGGCCGAAAGTGTTGAAGAAATCGTCATTCAAGCCGAAATTAACACCTCCATTGTTAAACCACGGCCGCGCATGATTCCATCCTGCGGCGGCAAATCCCAGAATGGCCAGCAAGATGAGCAGGCCGACAAAGCCGCCGCTACGGCGCACCGGGATCTCCCGGCGCAGATCCAGCATCCACTCGCCCATCAGCAGCAGGCCGGCGCCGATCAACAGCAGCGGCCACCAGTGGCCATACCATGCCCAGAACTCATCTGCGGCGATGTGGCCGGTCACCAGCATCAGCGCGATCACGCCGATGCCGATCAGGAGGATGGGGCCGACAAACGAGGGAACCCGCGGGCCGTAAATGCCCACATAGTTGGCCTTTATCGCGTGGCGCTGCGCCTTCCATGCCTCGCGCTGGGCACGCCATGCGGCCTTTTGCTGCTCCCGGTAGACCCGCCACTGGGTCTTGGGATCATAGGGCGGATATGGGGGTGGCGCGCCGCCCCCAGGAGGCGTGCTCGGTGGCATATTCGGAGGTGTGGTGCTCATAATTGTCCTCCCATGGAATCCTTGTTGGACTCCTGTTGCTTGTCCGGAGAAATGTAAGGCTCCGGCTGGCCAGGGTATGGTGGAATGTTGGCTGCCGCTCTGAAATCAGGCGTGCCGGGATAGGGTGAGCCCGGAAAGGGCGGATAGCCTCCCTCGGAGGCCAACGCCGCGCGCTCGGCCAGCTTGAGCAAGCCGGCCAGGATCAGGAAAAACGGCCAGCTTTGGCCCCAGGTAAGAATGTCAGCCTGGTTGAGCAGCGCAAGTACGCCAACCAGAAGCAGGAATGCGGGTCCGCGCAGGCGGCGAATCATGATGTAACGGCTCATTTAGGACCTCCTTGCGACTCTTCAAAACGGCGTACGATCAGCCACACTCCCAGTGCAATCAGCATCAGCGGCCAGGCAAATTCCATGAAACGGCCGTGAAAGACATCCAGCTGCCCCAGCAGAAACAACATCCCCAGCGCAATCAGCACGATGGCGCCCACCGGCACCCTGTTCCCCCAGCCCATCGGCGGAGGCATCGGCGGGATCGGGGCCTGATACTGTCCCTGGGATGGCGCTTGAGATGGCGGCTGCGACTCTCCCGCTACCGGAGGCTGATAGCCCGCCGGAGCCGGTCCGGCCGGTGCTTGTTCAGCGCCGGGCTGGCCGGGAGTCCGCTGATGCGAACCCAGGTTCAGCCAGTTGCCCACCTCGTTCAATCCGAAGGGATCGGGTACCGGCTGGCCGTCGCGCAACGCCCGGGCGGTGTGGTAAGCCTCAAACGACTGGTAAAGGATCCAGGCTGCAATGAACAAGCCGAAGATCGGGTAGTGGTCGGTGATGCTGATCAGCACCGCAAAGACCACCACATGAATGAATCCCTTGAAGAACTGGCCGTTGTACATTGCGCCCACGCCGGGAATCACTCCCAGCACGGCGGCTGCCGCCGGATTGGGTCCGCTGGGCGGTGTGACATAGGGCGCTACAAACGGCGGCTGCACCGGCGATTGATATCGCTGCCGCCGCCATGCCTCCGCGCAGTCCTTGCAGAGAACATTACCGCTGGAGCCGTGGCCCAGCGCCCCGGAGACAGTGCATTCCACGCAGAGCGGCTTGCCGCAGTTCTGGCAATAATAAACCGCAACTCGACCACTGTGATTTACGCAGTCCATAGTGTGCTCCTTTCCCGTGTTTCCTCATGGGAGCCGCCGGAATGCGCGGGCTGTTGTTGAGACCTCAGGGAACTTTCCATAAAATCAGAATCGTCGAGAGTGGGGTTGACAGCCGGCTCAAAGACCGGCGCGCCCGACTGTTGCGGAGGGTCCAGCCGGGAGCCGCCGTCCTTGTGCCGGGGAGTCTGTTGCGACTCGCCGGGCGCTGCGTCTTGCGGCTTCTGCCGGTTCTCTTCGCCTTCGCCCTGCACTCCGCTCTCGCCTTCGGTCGTCCGGCGCAGCTCCCGCATTCGGGTCTGTACCTCGTAGACCAGCCTCATATGGTCGTAGTAGCGGATGATCGGGGTCGATGCGATCGTCAGCCTCCGTTCCATGAAGGAGCGAATAGCGGTAGGCCGCAGGTTGCTCAGCCGCAGGTCGCTCAACCGGACGCCGGTCAGGTTGAGCGTCATGGCGATGGAAAAGAAGGCCATCGCCGCCGTCATCATCAGCCGCGGCTCGGCAAAGCGCCGGATGTAGCCCATGAAGCCCGGACGCTGCCAGGCTGGAATCATCGGTATTACGCTGCCGCCGCTGGCCGCCAGTACGTACTCCGCCGGATGCCCCGGACCCGTTCTTGCCAGAATCTTATCCAGCAGTCCGGCGGGAACCTCCGGCTCGGTCGAAAGGAACTCCAGCCACTCGCGGCCCTTGCGCGCCTCTTCAAAGAGCGCCGCGCAGGCCGGGCAGGCGGCCATATGGGCGCTAAAGGTCGCTTCGTCTCCGGGCTTCAACAGCCCGTCCAGCGCCTCCGCCAAAAGTGTCTCCCACTGCCCGCAGGCCGGGGAGCTCGGAATGAATGTGCGCTCTGCCATTTACATCACCTCCCGTTTAGTACGTTCCAGCAGCCTCGCTAGTTCCGCGCGGCCTCGGCTGATGCGGGACTTGACCGTCCCTTCGGGTATCTCCAGCACCTGGGCGATCTCCTTGTAGTCCAAATCCTGCAAATCACGAAGAATGACGGCCTCGCGCAGCTCCACAGAGACCCGCGCCAGCGCATCTTGCACCATCTTCGCCAGCTCCTTCTGCGCAGCCGACTCATGCGGCGAGGGTCCGCGAGCCGTCAGCCGGTCAATCGGCCTCAGCTCTTCCGCCGACTCCCAGCCGTCATCCAAAGATGAAGTAGCCCGCTGGTTGCGCGTCCGTCGGAAGTTGTCCACCAGCAGATTGCGTGTCATCGTGGTGATCCACACGTGCAGGCTGCCGCGCGTCAGATCAAAGCTGGTCAGGTTTGAATAAATCTTCAGGAAGACATCCTGCGTCAGATCCTCGGCGTCGGTGGCGTTGCCGGTAAAGCGGTAGCAAAGCCCGTAGACTCGCCTATGCTGCGCGCGCACCAGTTCAGCCCACGCGCCGGAATCCCCGGCCATGCAACCGCGGACGACTTGGGACCAGTCGATCTCCAGAGAAGCTGCCTCCACGCGCGCCGGGCGGGCAACGGGCGCAATCACCGGAACCGCCACGGACAGGCCTTCATCCGAGGGATGATTGGCACGGCCATTATGACCGCGGCCCTGCATAATGGTATCGCCTCCTGGAATCGGCTGCGGCCTGGCAGCCCCGGCTGATTCTTGCCTGACATCCACGTCGCGCCGGAATGGCTTGGCCGGGCTCCTCAGCGACGGGTTTTGGCCGCTGGGGCGTCTGGCCGGCCACGCCAACCCCACCTCGTTCCAGCTTAATGTACCCACGCATTGCATATTGCGCTAGTACGAAAGAAAACTGCGATTGGTTCCGTTGTATGCAATCTAATCTTCCCAATGAAAAATCTCAATGGTGCCTGACGAAAGCCCCGTCGCGTATCGCCTGTAACCTTTCCGGATCAAAAACATCTCATAACTGCCGGACAGGAACACACACGGCCCAGGAGCTATCCCATGCCCCGCATCTTCGCTCTGCGCAGTGCCTTCTTTTCTCTGCTGATCGCTACACTCTTCGCCGCAGGATGCCGCGCGGCCACCAGGACTCCCGTTCCCCCTACCGCGCAGGACGCCCCGCTGGCCTCATCGCCCGGCAAGCAGACGGCAGTCTTTGCAGGAGGCTGCTTCTGGGGCACGCAATCGGTCTTCGAGCGCGTCAAAGGTGTGCTGGCCACCACAGTTGGTTACGCCGGCGGCTCGGCTGATACCGCGACCTACGACCAGGTCACCACCGAGACCACCGGCCACGCCGAGTCGGTGCGCGTCGTCTATGACCCGTCGAAGATCACCTACGGCCAACTGCTGCGCGTCTTCTTCTCCGTCGCCCACGACCCCACCCAGCTCAATCGCCAGGGACCGGACGTCGGCACATCCTATCGCTCCGCGATCTTCTACCTGAGCGAGGAGCAGCGCCGCATCAGCCTTGCCTACATCGCGCAGTTGGACGCTGCCCACGTCTTTCCCAAGCCGATTGTGACCCAGGTTGTGCCGCTGAAGGGCTTTTACGACGCCGAGTCCTACCATCAGCACTACGCGGACCACAATCCGGACAACCCATACATCCTGGTCTGCGACCGCCCCAAGATCGCGGCCCTCAAGCAGCAGTTCCCGGAGCTCTTTCAGGATTACAAGGGCAAGTGAAGCTCATCCCCGTGTAATGGATGGGTTTGTATCCGGTTTGACGGTTATACTCCCAGAACTTCAGTTCACATTCTCTTCGGTGACCGGTGTTCCGTTGGCGATCTCGATGATCATTCCCAGGTCACGGTCGGTGGGAAGGTATGCAACCTTGATGCCGCTGAACTCGCCGCTGAGCACCAGACTGTTTCCCCGCTTGAGTTGCTCAGCCACCGTGTCGTCGAAGTTTGGCGTGGCCACCGCGATGTGGTGTACGCCCTCGCCTTTTTCAGCGAGAAAGCGCGCGTAGACGCTCTCCTCGTCGAGCGGCTCAATCAGCTCCCACATCACACTCCCGACCATGGTGAACGCCAGGCGCCAGGAGCGTTCCACCGGCTGGCCGTACTCTTGCAGGTTATTCGCGTCGCGGGGTGTGAACTCGTGGATCTCCCACGGGCCGATCCCGTAGTCGTCAACATACCTGCGCAGAGAGGCATCAAGGTTGCGCACGACAATCCCGATCTGCAATGTCCCGGTAAAGAGCGGATCGCGCGTTGGAGTATACCTGGACTTGTTCATGCTCACGTTTTCCATTCGCATCTCCCTCCGCTCAAGCCAGCTTCACAAACCGCATCGCTGCCGAGTTCATGCAGTAGCGCAGCCCGGTCGGAGGTGGCCCGTCCGGGAAAACGTGGCCCAGATGCGCGTCGCAGCGGGAGCAGGAGACTGCGTCACGCTCCATTCCCATGCTGTTGTCGCTGGAGACTGCGATGTTCTCGCGCGCAATCGGTTGCCAGAAGCTCGGCCAGCCGGTGCCCGATTCGAACTTGGTCTCCGAGCTGAACAGCGCCGTATCGCAGCAGATGCAGCGGAAGATGCCGCGCTCATGCAGGTTCCAGGTGTCGCCGGTGTAAGCGCGCTCGGTGCCGGCGTGGCGTGTCACCTCGTAGGAGATCGGCGAGAGCTGGCTCTTCCACTCGGCGTCGGTCTTGACGATGCGCGCTACCGTCACCTTGCCGGTCTTCGTGCCGTTGGCGGCAAACTCCACGATCGTCACACTCCCCGGCTCGCTGGCGGCGGAGGCAAACTGTGGATCATTGTGCGCGGCGCGGCGAAATGCCCACCAGGCCGCTCCGCCCGCCGCCGCAACGATAAAAGCGCGACGGCCCAAATGGACCATTCCAGTTTCGCCGTGCGTATCCAACTGTTTCTGCGAAGTATTCATCACAATAACCTTCCTTTCTGAAGGAAAATGGTTTCATAGGCTGCGTAAAAACTCATTCATCTCTGCTGGAAGTGTCAGGGCACGACTTTAGTCGTGCCGTAGAGTCCCAAATTCGGACCCGGCTTTAGCCGCTGCGGGATTGCAACTCGTTGAAGAAAAAATCCCTCAGGGGCTAAAGCCCATCACAACTATCGCTCATCTTGTGGCACGACTAAAGTCGTGCCCTTTCAAAACCAGACTTTCACCATGGGCGGCAAGGGTATGAATCCACGAACCTCAGTTCGGCAGGCCGAAGGCGGCTGCCGCACCGCAGGAGCCCGCATGTGGTTATCCAAACGTAAACGCAAACGCCTGCACACCCGGCGCAAGAAACTCAATCCGGAATAGCCGTTCCCGCGCGCCGCTCTTTTGCCGAATCAACTGATAGAGGCGGCTATCGGTCACGGTGCCCAGCCCGTCCGCGCCGCAGTCTTCGCCGTGATCCGCGCCGGGCGGCTTGCCATCCAGCGTCACGCGGAAACGAACCGGCTTGCCATCTTTCGTCGGTCCCAGAACCAGATGCAGATCGCGGGCATGAAAGCGGTAGACGATCCCGCCCCCGGCCGAGAGCAGCGTCGCGATCTGGCTCTCGTCCCGCCATCGGCTCTCAAGCGCCCATTCATTCAGTTCAAGCTGCGCTGGCGCTCGATAGAGCTGCGGCGCGTCCTCATTGAATCCGCCCGGCGAGGCAAAGTTCCTGGACCGGATGTAGCCGATGTAAGTCTCCGGCGACTGTACGTTCTCAGCCTCCGAGGCGGCCTCTGCGCCCGTGGCGGCCATCTTCACCTCCAGCTCCGGCGGCGCCTGGTGGTTCCTCTCTTCCAGCAGGCTGCGAATCCAGGCCTCGGACTGTTCGTAGTCGCCTTCGCCAAAATGGTGATAGCGCACACGCCCCGCCACATCGATGAAGTAATGCGCCGGCCAGAAGCGGTTGTGGAAGGCGCGCCAGATGCGGTAGTCGTTGTCCATCGCGACCGGGTAATTGATGCCCAGCTCGCGCACCGCCTTGCGCACATTGGCCTCGTCCTTCTCGAAGGGAAACTCCGGGGTATGCACGCCGATGATCACCAGGCCGCTGTCTTTGTACTTGCCGTACCAGGCGTTGATGTAAGGCAGCGAGCGTAGGCAGTTGATGCAAGAGTAGGTCCAGAAATCAATAAGCACCACCTTGCCGCGCAGCGATTCCGCAGTCAGTGGCGGCGAGTTGATCCAGGCGGTTGCGCCGCTCAGATCGGGCAGCGTCTGCGGCAGATCGGCAGAGTCGCCGCCAGCCGACATCATCATCATGGCCGGTTTGTCGTTGTTCTGCGCTGGCGGAGCGGACGGGTTAGCGACGCCTGCGAGGGCAAGCAGCCGCTGCTCCAGATTCGACGTTCCGGCCAGCGAGAGCCGGGTCAGAATCCCGCGATCCAGTCCGAAAGCCACAGCCGCGACGCCCGCCAGCACGGCCACGCCCAAAATCCGGCGAATCCACACCTCCGCGCCCAGCGAGCGCTTCATCGCCCTGAAAACGCGGCCTCCGGCCAGCAGCGCCAACGTCAAGGAGCTGGCCGCTCCGGCGGCGTAGACGAGCAGCAGGATCGTTGTCTGCGCGCTCGCGCCGCTCAGCGCCGCCCCGGTCAGAATCAGCCCCAGAATCGGTCCGGCGCAGGGCGTCCAGAGCAGCCCGGTGGCAATGCCCAGCACAAACGACCGGCCCGGGCCGCCGCCAGTCTCGGGAGTGCCGGAGAGCCTGTCGCCCAGCCGGACCAGAGGGCGCGCCAGCCGCTCGGCGAGCGAAGAGAAGAGCAAAGTCAGACCGAAAAGCGCGAAGAGAATCAGCGCGGCGATCCGGCCATACTGATTGGCGCGTACCGCCCACGCGCCGCCCACGGCCGCCAGGCTGGCCACCAGCGCGAAGGTCGCCGCCATGCCCGCCAGCAGCGGCAGGCCGCTCCTGCGGAAGGGCTGGTCGGAGCGCGCGAAGACGAAGGGCAGCACGGGAAGAATGCACGGGCTCAAGATGGTGAGAACGCCGCCAATGTACGCGAGAACAAGCAGGAAGATCAAGCCGAATCACTCCATCAGCCCTGTGCTGGTCTGTCTATGGTCAAGGCGCAAGAGGAGAATGCGCCCGTACCCTATGTGACTCTATAGGTTCACAAAAGTTACAAATTCCGCAACTTTGCCCTCATCGTCGAGACGTTATCCTGTTGGAACAAGTACTGGTTGAAAGATCAGGCTATAAAATCT
>JBKQLG010000022.1:0-4551 GCA_052147235.1 Occallatibacter sp. | reverse complement strand
CGGTAAATGAAACTGTAGCGCCGGCCTCCCGGCCGGCTGTAGCGTGGACCTCCCGGTCCACGCTTGTTTCTTTCTAGGCTACAGCAATTTCGGAAAATCGTCCGGCGTTCAACAAAGCTCTGAGTGTTCAACAAAGCTCCGTACCCCATCCATTTCGCGTTCTGTGCGAAATGGGTGGGAAACCAAAACCTCAATGGGAAAACTTCAGAAAAATGAATAAACCTCATCCATTCGTGCGCCGCGCCGTGTACAGTCCCGCAATCCCAAAGGTGTACGGCTGCCACGCGCACTGCTCATAGCCAGTCGCCGTCATCAGCCCCAGCATCTCCGGCGGCGCGGGGAAGTTGCCCACCGAAGCAGGCAGGTAGCTGTACGCCCCATTCCGGCCGCAGATCGCCCGCCCAATCGCCGGCAGTACGCGCCTAAAGTAGACCGCATAGGCCTTGCCGATCAGCCCTCCCGGCTCGCTGAACTCCAGAATCCCCAGCTGCCCGCCCGGCTTCAGCACGCGATGAAACTCCCGCAACCCGGCCTCGTAATTAGCCAGATTCCTGAACCCAAACGCCGACACAATCAAATCCAGCGACCCCGTCCCCAGAGGCAGATGCAGCGCGTCGGCCTCCAGCGGCACAGCGCACGGTTCACCCTCCGCCCGCGCGCCCACCCCTGGCCCGCCAAACTTCTTTGCTCCCCGGCTCAACATCGCCCGCGCAAAATCCGCCGCCAGAATCGGCCGCGCGCCCTGCGGACGCCGCTTCAGCAACGCCATGGTCATATCGCCGGTTCCGCAGCAGATGTCCAGCACCGCCGCGTCGGGATCGGCGAGCACCGCGCGAAACCGCCGCGCCGCCCGCCACCACCACAGCCGGTCCACATTGGCCGAGAGTACGTGGTTCAGCAGGTCATACCGGGGCGCAATTGCATCGAACATCTCCCGTACAGCCTCAGCCGCGCTGGCTTCGTCACTTGCTCCGGGCGGTTTAGCGCCTGTGGTTGTCATCTTGATCGCAAATCTCAATCTTTGCTTTTCATCCACTCACTAGCTTTTATTACCTGCAAAAGCCTCCCCACATCTGATGGCGCGACAGTTTTGGCTGTTTCCTTGTTCATGTAATCCAGAATCTCTGTTACAGTGAGAATCTTGATTGGGTTCCCATCCAAATTCTTCCTGAACTTTTCATGCTCGACCCACTTCGATTTGTCTCCTATTAGCTTAGTTACGGCTGTCACATAGGTAAAGCTCCGTGTTCCCGTCAACTTCTCGATTTTGTCTATGAAGGCATTAGCCCATTTCGTATCAGCCAGTTCTCTAAAGGTCTTCCATGCATTTTTGCCATTAAGGACTTTGTCTTCTTCGATGCCGGAAATCCAATGAGTTAGGTTGACTCCAGATTGCCAACTTTTGCAATTGACCACCCAAACTCGATTAGGGCCCCTATGATGAGGATTTATGCCAATCACATCAATGTCGCTGAATGCTGAATCTTTTTTAGCCAAATAGCCAATAGCTTCCTTCGTGGGCTTGAATTTCACGTTGTGCATCGTAAAGTAGCCATTGTTTTGGAGATAATCGTCAACAAGTTGTTCAAGAATGTCTTCCTTCATCGCGATTCATGTCCTCTCTTTGCAATTTGAGTTGATAAAGCTAACTCCGCTCCTCACTCTGCCCCAGCATATACCCCACCGCGGCCCCCAACTCCGCCGGCGTTACGTCTTCTACCACCCCGGCATCCCCAATCCCCACCGGCAGCACGAAGCGCCTCACGCCGCCAACGTTCTTCTTGTCGCCGCCTGATGCCGCCACCACGCGAGCCTTGCGCAGCTTCAATTCCGGCAGCGAACCATAGAGGTGAATCAACTTCTCCAGCCGCTCGGATTGGCCGCTCGAAATCGTCCCACGCTCGCGCGCCACATACAGCGCGGCCACCATCCCCCAGCCCACCGCCTCGCCGTGCAGCAGCGTCTTATAGCCGGTAGCCTGCTCCAGCGCGTGGCCCACCGTGTGGCCAAAGTTCAAGATCATGCGCAGCCCGCTCTCGCGCTCGTCCAGATGCACCACCCCGGCCTTCATGCGAATCGACGCGGCAATCACGTTCTCAAGCGCCTTCGGGTCGCGCCCCAGCACCTTCGTCGCATGCTCTTCCATGAACCGCACCAGCGCCCGGTCGCGGATAATGCCCGCCTTCACGCTCTCCATCAGTCCGGCGCGCAGCTCGCGGTCGGGCAGCGTGGCCAACACGCCAATGTCGGCAAAGACGGCCAGCGGATGATGAAACGCGCCCATCAGATTCTTGCCCTCGGGCAGGTTTACGCCGGTTTTGCCGCCCACCGACGAATCCACCTGCGCCAGCAGCGTCGTCGGAACCTGAATGTAGGGGATGCCGCGCATGAAGATCGAGGCCACAAAGCCGCCCACATCGCCTACAATCCCGCCGCCAAAGGCGATCAACAAGCTGCCGCGATCCCCGCCCGCCTGCACCATCTGCCGCAGCAGGCTCTCTACGCTCTTGATCGTCTTGTGTTCTTCGCCGGGAGGCAAAAACATCGCAATCGGCGGTTCAGTGAACGAACGCAGAAAGGCCTGCCCCCACAGCCCCCAGATGGGCGCCGAAGTCAGCACGAAGACCCGCCGCGGCAGTTTGCCCACGATGCGCTCGATGCGCGACGCCAGCGACTCAACCAGCCCGCTGCCCGCCATCACGTTGTACTTCGCCGATGAAGTCTCTACTCGTATCGTATGCACAGTACTTCCATCCTATAGCCTCCGAGGCATGGGCAGGGGCAGGCAAACTGCCATGAGCGCCGGGGAAGCGAAGTAATTGTGGGCTTGAAAAAAGAGCTTGCCAACTTAAACAATTTAGTGATATTAGTGAGGTGTTGCTTCATGCTTCCTGCTTCCCGCTTCTCGCAGCCCTCACAAACCTCACAAAATAGTCAAGGAGGATTCAAGAATGAGTACGTGCTTTATCGGTGAAGTCCGGCTGGTTGGGTTTAACTTTGCCCCGTTAGACTGGTCTTTCTGTAACGGCCAACTCGTCTCCATCTCATCAAACGAAACGTTGTACAACCTGATCGGCACCACCTACGGCGGAGATGGTCAATCCACATTCGGCCTTCCCAATCTGCAAGGCCGCATTCCCATCCACTACGGTTCGAACGGAGTCAGCACTTACATAATCGGACAATCCGGCGGCGTCGAGTCGGTGACCATCAGCGCAAACCAGTACCCTGCCCACACGCACTCCCTGATTGCCTCCAAAAACACCACCGGGAGCAATACCGCGACCGGTAACGTTGTGAATTCGGGTTTGACGGCGTATACGCCCGACGCGCCAAACAGTGCCATGCTCGCAGCCCAGGTGGGGACAAACGGCGGCGGAAACCAGCCCCACAGCAATCTGCAGCCCTACCTGGCTTTGAACTGGGTCATCGCGCTTTATGGCATCTACCCAACCCAGAACTGATCCCCACACATTGAGAAAAAGCAAGGAAGGAGAGTAGAGAATGACACCCTATTTGGGCCAGCTGTTGCTGGCATCATTCAATTTCGCGCCGAAGGGCTGGTTCCTGTGCAATGGGCAGACTCTGGCGATCAACTCGTATACGGCGTTGTTTTCGCTGCTGGGCACGACCTTCGGCGGAAATGGAACAGCGACTTTCCAGTTGCCCAACCTCCAGGGCCGCACGCCGGTCGGAGTGGGCAATGCAATCAACTACGGAGAGATTGCCGGCGAAGAGTCGCACACGCTGCTGTCTTCCGAGGCGCCTATCCACACCCACCCGCTACAGGCTGGCGCCGGGGCAAACGAGGCCAAGCCGAATGGATCGATCCTGGCCGGTGGAGGCGCAGCCTTCTTCACCGGAGCCGCCAACCTGACGGCGATGAATTCGGCCATCCTCAGCCAATACGGAGGCAGCCAGCCCCACGAAAACCGCCAGCCCTACTTGGTGATGAATTGGTGCATCGCCTATTCCGGGATCTTTCCCTCCCGCAACTAGAGCCCTCAACAGGAGAATCCAATATGTCAGATCCATATCTCGGACAATTGTCGCTGGTCGGTTTCAACTTCGCCCCTCTCAATTGGGCGCTCGCCCAAGGCCAGATACTGCCAATCTCGCAAAATTCCGCTCTGTTTTCACTGCTGGGAACCTACTACGGCGGCAACGGAACCAGCAACTTCGCGCTTCCCAACCTGCAGAACTCAGTGGCCGTCGGCTTCGGGCAACTCTCCGGTGGCAACTATTACGACATCGGGGAGCAGAGTGGCTCGCAAACCGTAACTCTACTCGCCAGCGAAACCCCCCTCCATACCCACACAGCCTCCGCGAAGAGCCTGGTGAAGGCCACCGCTGGCCAGGGGCCCGCAAACAACACCTTAGCAGAGATGGTTGGCGGCAGCGCCTACACCACCAGCACCTCGCCGGTGACACAGATGAGTTCGGCCGCCATCTCGACCTTCGGGAGTAGTCAGCCGCACAACAACATGATGCCCTATCTGGGCATGTACTGGATCATCGCGATGTCTGGTGTCTATCCGTCGCGCTCGTAGT
>JBKQLG010000021.1:0-2649 GCA_052147235.1 Occallatibacter sp. | reverse complement strand
CTTGGCGGTCTGGTGGGCAGCGGAGACGGCACAGGCTCGTCTCGCAGGCAGGCGGAAAGAAGTTGCAGATGAGCGATGGTCACGATGGTCTACCTTTACTGGCTTGGCCTGCTTCGCTGCCACTTTCGCCAATCCCTATGGCCTTCATCTCCACCAGCACGTCGTCTCGTACCTCTTTTCATCGAACACCGTCACCACCCAGGTTGCGGAGTGGTTGTCGCCCGACTTTCACAATCCTCGGCTTCACTGGCTTGAGTTGCTGCTGCCTCTGGGCGCTGCGGCCGGCCTCTGGCATGGGATGGGGCGACGGATTGCGTGGTGTGTGATTACCCTGAGCTGGATGCATCTGGCGCTCGTTTCGGTGCGCAACGTGCCCCTCTTCGCGATCGTCTGCGCCGCCCCGCTCGCCAGCCTTGTCGAGCACGTAGTGGGACAGGGTGATTTTGGTTTCCGGCTTCACCATGCTGAAGAGTCATTGATTCTGACGCGCTCACGAGTCGGGACATCAGTCTGTTGTGCCCTTGCCGGTGCGCTCCTTATCGCCGTGGTTTGCACCAAGGCGCTGCAGTTGGGCCCGGCGTCATCTCTTCCCGTGGAAGCCATCGAGAACCTGCCCGGCGGCCGCCTCTTCACCACGGATCGTTGGGCAGACTACCTCATTTACGTCAAGCCGGGGCGGCAGGTTTTTTTTGATTGCCGGAACGACCTGTATGGGCTCGGGTTTGTCAACGCCTATCAGGTTGTCATGACCGCCTCACCGGGCTGGCAGCAAGTCTTACAGAGGTACGGATTAACGGTCGCGCTCGTACCAGAAGGCAGCGCGATCAGCACCGCGCTCGCTGGCTCGCCAGACTGGCGACTATCGTACCGAGATGCTGTCGCGGCGGTGTACCTGCGGGTGAAGCAGTGAGTTGTTGACAATCGGCCCCCGGCGTCTGGTTTAGCGGGAGTGCTCAATGCGTCGGAAGAACCAGAAAGGAGAGCGATGTTATGCGCATGGGAACCCGGAGTGTTCTCTACGGCGCACACTGTTTTGGACTGCACTGGCTGTTTGTCGCCGTCGCCTGGTGGAAATTGTATGGGTTCCCCTGGGACGCCCGCTTATGGCTAAGCTTCCTCTTCCACGACCTAGGCTACATTGGACGGTGTTCCATGGATGGTCCAGACGGGGAGCGCCACGTCGAGCTCGGCGCCAAAATCATGGGTTGGCTTTGCGGCCCCTGGTGGCAAAACTTTTGCCTTCTTCACTCCCGTTATTACGCGAAGCGGATGGGGCGGCAATTCTCCCGGCTGTGCGTCGCCGACAAGCTGGCGTTCGTCCTTACCCCAGCTTGGCTCTACCTGCCGATGACACGCGCGACGGGTGAGCTTGACGAGTACGTGCTGCGGGCAAGGGAGCGACAGGCCGGCGGTGAACAGTTCACCGCCGAAGAATCAGCCCTGCTGGCTTCTCCCAACACGCGGCGGTGGCTCGAGGGGCTGAAAAGCTACACGCGGCGCTGGGTGGAACGGCATCACGATGGCCGCCAGGACACGTGGACCGTAACGGAGGGAAGAGAACTGGCTTCATTGGGCGAGTAACTCTGAGTCGGAGGTGGTCAATGCAGAATCAAGCTTCGGGTGGGGAGAGCAGCAGTCAGCCGGGATCGAGTGCGCTTGATCGGCTGACCGGCTTCCTGGTGGCTGCACTCTCGCGCGGGGAGAGCGGCAGTGCGGCAGCTGCGGCGCCGGTCGCGGCAGTCGAGGTAACGCGGACGAGCACAAGCATCGCCTTAAGCCTTCTGGGACGCCTGGTATTTGTCACCGTAGTCGTGCTGGTGGCGGAGGAACTTCTGCCCAGTCAACTGGGCCTCTTCGGACGGATTCTGTGCGGAATCGCCTGGGGACTGGGGGTGGTCTTCGAGAGCATCGACGCGGCCAGCAAAGAACCAGTCATCTCGCACGAGTTCGCGGCGGGATTCTTGCTCACGGTGGTCACGTTCTTGCTGCTGACCGCTAAGCTCCCGTTCCGCTACCGAGTACGACACCTGGTCCAAACACCAGACCAGGAGAAGAAACAGGCGACGTAAGTCTAGGCTAGTGCCGACACCGGCGTGGAATCGAGGAGAAGACCATGAGCGAGACCCAGATTGACAAAGCCTCAGCCCCCGAATGCCATTTGCAGGGCTCCGAGGGGTCCGCAGGCCTCACTTTTAAGCGGTTGTTTACCAAGAGCGGCGTGAGCCCCTTGGATGACGTCGGGTGGGAGTTTCGTACGGCGTCAATCCAGAACGAAAAGGGCGCGCCAATCTTCGAGCAGCGAAACGTCGAGACTCCAAGGGGCTGGTCGCAGACGGCCACCAATGTTGTCGCCTCAAAGTACTTTCACGGCAAGCTAAACAGCCCGGAGCGTGAGTCGAGCGTAAGGCAGCTGATCGGCCGGGTTGCGGACACGATCGGCGATTGGGGCCGGGAAGGCGGGTATTTCCGCACCGAGGAAGATGCCCGGATCTTCCACGATGAGCTGACTCATCTCCTGGTGCTTCAGAAAGCATCGTTCAACTCCCCGGTTTGGTTCAATTGCGGGTTGTGGCAGAAGTACGGGAGGAGTCTGGAGGGCGGCGGGTGGTACTGGGACTCCGCGGCGGGGCGCGTCAGGAGGGAGACCGA
>JBKQLG010000020.1:0-3641 GCA_052147235.1 Occallatibacter sp. | reverse complement strand
CCGATCGGATCCTTGTCGTCCGGCAAGGCAAGGTCGTTGAGGAGTTCTCAGCTTCCGAAGCGACAGAGGAGAAGATCATGTATGCCGCAATCCACTGAGAGGGACAGTGGCTCGGACGCGCCCTCAGCTTGCAGCGAAGCGGATCCTACCCCGGGCCCGCCATCCCGCCTTTGACCCCGTTGAACGCCACGATCAGCGACGTGCCGCCATGGTGCGGACAGCGGTGCATCTCTTCAACCGTGCGGGCTTCTACGCGACTTCCGTTGAGGAGATCGCACGCGAGCTTGGTCTCTCCAAAGCTCTGCTCTACCACTATTTCGTCGACAAGACCGAGTTGCTCTATGCGTGCTATCTCTACTCGCTTGACGGCGCCATGGCGGCGTTGACGAAGGCAGCCAATACGGGACGCACCGGCCGGAATAAGCTCGAGACTTATATCCGGTGGCAATTCGAAACTTTGGCCAGCGCCGACGGCGCCGCTTGGGTGCTGAGCGATATGTCGGCGTTGACGCCGCAGCAGCGCCGAAACGTCCGCAGGCAGTCCCGAGTCGTGGATAAAATGCTGCAGGCGTTCTTCGCCGAAGGCTTAGCAGACGGCAGTATCGTCGGTGCCGAGCCGCACATTACCGAGTTCTTCGTAATTGGGGCGCTCAACTGGCTGCCGCGCTGGTACAAGCCGGACGGCCGGCTCACGGGCAAGGAGTTGGCAGAAATTTTTCTACATCTTACGATGGAGGGACTGCGCCCGCGGTCGTAGCCAATGTCGGGGGCTGTCACTCCTACACAACTCCTGCCTGCGTTGCAGGCCTACATCACTGGACAATTTGGCGCCGGTGCTCGAGTCCAGAACTTAGCGGTCATGGAAATGGGCCACGCGGGTCTGAGCTTCGGTTTCGAAGTCAGAGGACCAAACGGCGCTTTGCGCACAAGCCTGATCCTAAAGCTCGCACCGCCGGGGGTTCGCCGCCAGGGAAACACCGATGTCTATCGCCAGGCACCGCTTCTCCGCGCTCTGCACGCCGCAGGTCTACCGGTACCAGACGTACCCTTCGCCAGCGCCAGTGAGGTCGAATTAGGCACCCCCTTCATCATAATGGAGCGGCTTGCGGGCAAACCTTTTCTCGTTTGGGGTCCTGATCCCGCCTTCGATCGTCATCCTACCGCCATTGCGGATGTATGGTATCAAGCCGCGCGCTCTCTGGCAGCGCTGCATCGCTTCAATTGGCGCCGCGACCTGGAAGATTGGGAGACGCCTCGATCCTTGCGAGAGGAAGTCGAGCGGTGGGACGGCATTCTCGCCAAGGCACAAGAGCCGAGCTGGCTTGCAGCCGGACAGAGGTTGCGCAATCGCCTGCTTACGCGGCTGCCGGACGGCGATCCGATCGGTTTGGTGCATGGCGACTATCAGCCGGGGAACGTGCTCTACGACTCCGGCAGACTGACCGGCATTATTGATTGGGAGCTAGCGTCGATCAGCAGCCAATTGCTCGATCTTGGTTGGCTGATGATGATGGCAGACCAATCAAGCTGGCCGCGAAATTGGGGGCCGGTATCGCCACCGCCCCCTGAATCCCTTCGCGAGGTCTATGAGAAGGCGCTCGATTGCCGCTTCGCGCGTGTGGCCTGGTATCGCGCGCTTGCCGGCTACCGCTTCGGCGCGATCTGCTGCCTAAACGTGCGTTTGCATCGAACCGGCCGCAGACCGGATCCGATCTGGGAAAAATTCGCCTTGGCCATCCTGTTTCTTTTCGGCCGCGCCGAGGAGTTGTTGCTCACTGAGGATATCTGAGTGATCCTCTCGGAGGTCAGGAATGATTGACTTCTCACTCTCTGAAGATGTTGCAGCGTTGAAGCAGCGGGTGGAATCCTTCGTCCGCGAAGAGGTGATCCCGCGCGAACATGACCCGCGCCAGTATGCCCATGGACCGAGCGATGCGCTCCGTCGTGAGTTAGTTGAAAGAGCGCGAGCTGCGGGTCTCCTCTCGCCCCATGGGCCCAAAGAATGGGGCGGCCTCGGGCTCAATCATCGCGCCATGGCCGTTGTGTTCGAAGCCGCAGGCTACAGCCTGCTGGGACCATTGGCTTTGAACATCCAGGCACCCGATGAGGCTAACACCAATCTGCTCAATCAGGTGGCGACCCCTGCGCAGAAGGGGCGCTGGCTCCAGCCACTAGTGGCTGGCGACATTCGCACCGTCTTCTGCATGACGGAGCCTGATAACGGCGCCGGCTCGGACCCCTCGCTGATGAAAACCGAAGCGCGCATACTCGGTGACGATTTTATCATCAACGGCCGGAAATGGCTCATTACCGGCGCACCCGGCGCTGCGATTATGATCGTCATGGCGCGCACCTTCGACCGCGCGGGCCGCGATATCGGTGCCACGATGTTCTTCGTTGAACCGGATGCGCCCGGCTTTTCCATCGTGCGCGTGCTCGACACTATCGACACCATCTCGCCGGGCGGCCATGCTGTCGTTGATTTCAAAGACGTGCGCGTCGGCCGTGAGTGCGTGCTCGGCGAGGTCGGTCAGGGCTTTCGCTATGCGCAGGTTCGGCTGGCGCCGGCGCGCCTGACCCATTGCATGCGTTGGCTTGGGGCGGCGCGTCGTGCGCACGACGTGGCGGTAGACTATGCCCGCCAGCGGCGCGCCTTTGGGAAAATGATCGGCGAGCATGAAGGCGTGGGATTCATGCTGGCGGATAATGAGATGGAGTTGCACGCCTGTCGCTTAGCGGTCTGGCATGCGGCTTGGCTGCTCGACGAAGGCGGGGAAGCACGTACGGTGACCAGCCAGTGCAAAGTGTTCTGCTCCGAGGCGCTGAGCCGTGTGGTCGATCGCTCCCTTCAAGTGCTGGGCGGCCTTGGCATCACAAGCGATACGGTGGTGATGCGCATCTATAAGGAAATCAGGCCTTTCCGTATCTATGACGGTCCCTCCGAGGTCCACCGCTGGGCGCTGGCGCGGCAAATCATGAAGCGCAATTGAGGGGAGCCCAATGCTGATTACGCGTGCCAACACCTACGAAGAAGTCTACGCCTCGTTTCGCTGGCAGTTGCCCGAGCGTTACAACATTGCCTACGATGTCTGCGACCGTCATGCAGTGCATCCCGAACGGCTCGCGCTCATTTTTGAGCGCCCCGATGGTGGCATCGAACGTTACACCTTCCGACAGATTCAGAGCTTCGCCAACCGGCTCGCCAACGCGCTGTTACATCTGGGCTTGCAAAGGGGCGAGAGGGTGCTGCTCTATCTTGGCCAGCATCCCGTCGTGGCTATCACGCATGTTGCCTGCTGGAAGGCCGGCATCGTGTCGGTCCCGACATCGATCCTGTTCGGCGTTGACGCCCTCGAATACCGTCTGAAAATCTCCGGCGCTACGCTCCTGGTCACCGATCGTACCAACTATCCGACCGCGGCCGCGGCCCGCGCGAATGCACCGTCCTTAAAGCATGTGCTGCTGATCGACGGTGAGGAGGCGGACGCCCTGCCCTTCTGGGAGACGCTCAAGCGCGCTTCCGATCGATTTGCCACGCTTCCGCTGACGCCTGACGACCCGGCCTTCATCAACTTCACTTCCGGCACGACAGGTTGGCCGAAGGCCGCTTTACAGGGCCATCGCTCGATGCTGGGCCACAT
>JBKQLG010000019.1:0-3169 GCA_052147235.1 Occallatibacter sp. | reverse complement strand
CGAAACTGATGGCCGACGGGCTCGCGCAGATTTGGCCGGGGACGCCGGTAAGCAGTCCCATCTTTGCCGAGACAGCGGACCAAGCGCGAAGAGGTGTCGCTGGGCTTCGCCTTGCCGATCAGGGAGTGGACAAGCACGGCATTCCGGCCGATGGATACATGCCCGGCATGGATGTGCGCGCGAGGCTGACCGTTGTGGGCGATGGGCCCGTAGGCGCGGTGGGACAGAAGCTTGATGAGCAATTTGGCTTGCCGGCAGGTCACGCGCGGCGTGAGTGGGCACTGGGCATGAAGATGGTGATCGAACTGCCGGAAAATTCTGGGCTGGAGCCGGGGACAGTGTGGCACACATTCGGATTTCCGGAGCCGGAGATCTTCGGTTTCCTCTACGTTCACCCGGAGCGGCTGGTTTCGGTGGGGATTTTTGTGCCGTCGTGGCTGGGCAATCCGCAGCGCACAGCTTATCGGTACCTTCAGCACTTCATTCAGCATCCGTTGCTTTGGAGCCACCTGCAGCACGGAACCATGCGCTCATGGGGAGCCAAGTCGCTCGAAGAGTCGGGCAAACGCGGCGAGCCGTTTCTTACCGGCGACGGATTCGCGCGCATCGGCGAGGGTTCCGGGTCGACCAACATGCTCACCGGATCGGGCGTGGACGAGGCGTGGACGACGGGCGTGCAACTGGGCGAGGCAACGCTGGAGCTGCTGCGCGCGGACAAGCCGTTCACGCAGGAAAATCTGGCGGCGACGTATGAAACGCGACGTCGCGCAAGCTGGGTGGAGCGCGGAGCGAATGAAGCGGAGAACGCGCGCAATGGATTTCATGGAGGATTTGTTCGCGGGCTTGTGGGGATGGCGTTGGCGGGGCTCACTGGCGGGCGTCTCACACTGCCGGCGAAGATTCCACCGGCGCCAAAACAGATTCGCCGGTTCGCGAGCGACATTGCGGGCGGCTTGTCGGTCGAGCAAGCCGCGAAGGTAGCCCTCGACTGCGCGCGGCCGCTGCACGATGCGTTGATGAGCGCGCGCGGGTGGCCGGAGATTGCATTCGATGGGCGGCTTCTGGTTACGCACCAGGATGCGCTGCTGCTCGGCGGCAAGGTGCAAGCCATGCCGGGATTCGCGGACCATGTGGTGTTCCTCGACCGGCGGCGATGCGTTGCGTGCCAGGAGAAAACATGCATTGCCATGTGCTCGGGGCAGGCCCTCACGCTGGGCGATGACGGCGCGCCCGATTTCGAGCGCGAGAAGTGCGTGCATTGCGGCGCTTGCCTGTGGAACTGCGCGCAGTCTTCTGACGGCGAGCGGGGCAACATTGAGTTCGCGGCTGGCTCGGGCGGCTTACACTCAGCGGAAAACTAGAACATAGCCAGCTATCGAGGAAGGATTATGTCCAACGCACTGCATATCGTTGTTTGCGCGGGGATTGTGCCTGATCCGCTGCAGACGCTGGAACCGACTACGGGGCCGAGTGGTCCGGGGATCAAGAACGAGATGGTGTTGCCTGCGGTGCTCGATCCATGGGCGGCGAGCGCGCTGTACGAGGCGGCAAACCTGGCCGCGAAGCAGCCCGGCAGCAAGGTCTGGCTCGTTTCGCTCGGGCCCAAGGCCAAGCTGCAACAGGTGATGATGAGCGTGGCACAAAAGGTGAGCTTTGAACTGGTCCCGATCGACGGGCCAATCGGCGGATTCCCCGATGCGCAGGCGACGGCAGCGGTGCTGGCGGACGCGATTGCCGCGATTCCGGGACTGGAGCGTGAGCGGCTGCTGCTCTTCGGCGGATGGGAGTCGGCGACGCGGGGCGCGGGCGTGACCCTGCAGCTTGTGGGCGAGCGGATGGGGATCGCGGACCAGTTTCAGGGCGTGGACCAGATCGAGTTGCGCCCCGACGGATCAGATGCCGGGTCGTTTGAAGTGCTTGAGCGCGGGGAAGGCGGCAAGCACCAGGTGAGCGTGTGTGCGGGCGCGCCCGCGGTGCTGGGCTGGGCGACGGGCAATCTGGCGGAGCCGCGCAACAATCCGCAGGTGGGCATGGCGAACATGCGCGTGATCATGCCGGCGCTGCAGAAGGCAAAGGCGGCGGCGCTCGAAGGAAATGGATTGCACTACGTTTCGGTGAGCCTGCCGAAGCAGCAGCGGACCACACGCGTCGAGAAAAGCATGAGTACTGACGAAATCGCGGCAGAGATCGTCGAGTGGATCGGAGAGAAGTAATGGAATCGGTTCTCGTACTGACCCATGCGGATGAAAGCGGCGCGGCGCTGAGCAAGGCGTCGCTGGAATCGGTGACTGCGGGCAGGGAACTGGCGTCGCGGCTGGGCGCGGAGCTGATGATCGGCATCGTCGCGAAGCACGCGACCAGCGCGGCGGCGCAAGTGGCAGGCGCGGCGTCGAGAATACTAGCGGTGCAAGGCGAGCCGTTCGCGCAGGCGCGCTTTGCCAGCGACGCGGTGGCGTGCGAGGCGTTGTGCCGCGCGGCGCAGGCGACCATTGTGCTGGCGCCCGAGAGCTCGCGGTTTGCGCGGGTGATGGCCGCGGTTGCGCATCGAGTGGGCGGCGTCATTGACACGCACATTACGATCATCGGCGGCGCGGAAAGCGTGGAAGCAACGCGGTGGTTCTACCGGCAGCGGATCGAGGCAGTCGTGAGCCGGGAAAAGCGGCCTTGGTTTCTGCTGGTCGATCCTGGTACGCACGCGCCTTACGCCGAGGCAGGAGCAAATGGGGCCCTTGCTGGTGGCGCGGCGCAAGTGGAGGAGATTGCGATTGCGGTGGATTTGCCGGCGATGCGAACGCAGGTGACAGGATTTCGCTCGCCGAAAACCGATCAGCAAACGATTCGCCCGGATGCGAAGCTACTTTTTGTCGCGGGAGCAGGCTGGACAAAGAAGCAGCCAGACGGGCAGATTCACGTGGAGCAGGCGGGCGAGCTAATTCTGAATTTCCTCGTGGTTTCGGGCGCTTCGCTCGGCAGCAGCAAGTCTCTCGTGGACCAGGGCGGAGAAGGGAACTCTGTTCTTCCGTTTCTTACACATCTCAATCAAGTCGGACAAACTGGGTCAACACCGCGACACGCGAAAGGCTTGGCGACCTGTTGCCACGGCGAAGAGCCGCATGTTGTGGGCTGGCGATTTGTCGGCGAGCGGAGAGCGGTGAGCCTCGATCCGAAT
>JBKQLG010000018.1:0-4810 GCA_052147235.1 Occallatibacter sp. | reverse complement strand
TTAGAGCAGTATCAAGATAGATATACCCGCCGATCGTGGGATTGTTTTATGCTTGAGTTCTCTGGCAAAGCAACCGCGACGAGACGATGGGAAGAGCCTATTCGGATGATTTGCGGATAAGGATATTGGAGGCCTCCGAGCGCGGCGAAGGAAGTTGCCGGGTGCTGGCGGCCCGTTTTGGCGTGAGTTGGGAGTATGTGCGCAAGGTGCGGCAGCAGCTTGTCCGCCATGGTCACAGGAGGCGGCTGATTCAGTCGCGCTTCGGAGTTCGCTCTCGCGTAACCGACGAAGTTCGCGCCCACATGCTGGCTTTGGTCGAGGCCCAAGCCGACATCACCATTGCTGAGTTGCGCGACCGGATTCAGGCGGAAAAGGGCGTGGGCCTCAGTTGGACACTCACTCAGAACTGGGTCAAGCGGCTCGGCTTGCGGCTCAAAAAAAGTCGCTCCACGCCGTCGAGCGCGATAGCCAAGCAAACCGTGAGCGGCGTGCCAGGTTCCACCAGCGCATCCTGACGGTGGCGCCGGAACGGTTGATTTTTCTGGACGAAAGTGGGGTCACTGTGGGCATGACCCGGCGGCGCGGCCGTTGCCTGGGAGGCCGTCGCATTCATGAGGGCACGCCGGAGAGTCGCTGGAAGGTGCTGACGATCCTCTCCGCCATGAGTTTGAAAGGTATGGTTGCGACCATGACCATCGAAGCCGCCACCGGCACGGAGATCTTCCTGGCCTATTTGGACCATGTGCTCTGTCCGGCGCTTGAGCCGGGCGATGTGGTGGTGATGGATAACCTCAGCAGTCATAAGGTGCAGGGGGTGTACGAACGCATCCGCAAAGCAGGGGCGGAGTTACTCTATCTGCCGCCCTATTCGCCCGACTTGAATCCCATTGAAAAGGCTTGGTCAAAGCTGAAACAGATGCTCCGCACGGCCAAGGCGCGCAGCAGTGAAGAACTCTACCATACCATAAGAAATGCCCTTCCAAAGATCACTCCGGACAACGCCGCAGCCTGGTTCAGAACATGTCATAACTGGGTACAGCTAGTGTGATAATGCTCTAGGGGGTGCGGGAGTCTGGCCATTGAGCTGGGCATTGGAGCCGAGAGGCTGGCCTTGATCGTTGTAAACGATGAAAAAGGGCGAGAGGCTGCGCGCCATGTCGACAACGCCGCCGCTGTGCAGGAGCGCGCCTTGATTCAAGCCGTCGGTGACGCCGTAGCGATCAAGGAAGGTTGTCAGATCAGTGGCCATCTGGATATGTGGGTCGTTGGCGCCCTGGCGCAGCACCTGCTGGGGAATGGTGTAGAGCGCCAGCGCCAGCACGGTGGAGATGGCGGCCAGAACCACGGCGTTGAAGAGCAGAGCAGAACGGAGCAATTTGTTGCATGGCATGATAGGGACTCCTTACTTTTGCGCTTAACCCTCCGGATTCAGTGCAGCCTGTGGACGCAGCGCGGTCACCTCGCGTGTGAGCGCGTCGAGGCGGGCAAGCAATTCGGCGTGGCACTTGTCGGCGGCGGAGGGGTCGAAGGCCTCGACGTAGAACGTGCCGTTAGGCTCCAGTTCGCAACGGCGGACCTGGTCGAAGTCCTCGAAGCCCTGGCGGTGAATGACGTCGAGCAGCTCCTCGCGGGTGAGCGACTCGCGCTGGAGGGCGCGCTGGTCAATCTGGCCGTTCGTGACCAGTACCGTCGCCCGGCCTTCGATCACTTTGGTGAGCTTGCGGGAGCGGAAGAGTACGCGCACCACCAGCCAGTTGATGGCCAGCAGGCTGAAGGCGCCGATCAGGCCGCCGGTGACAGAGTTGTCGTCGCCGATGATGGCGTTCTGCACGGTGTTGGAGAGCGAGAGCAGCACCACCAGGTCGAAGGGGTTAAGCTGGGCCAGTTCACGCTTGCCGAAGAGGCGCAGCAAGAGCACCAGAGCCAGGTAGACGATCACCGGACGGAGCAGCTTTTCCAGGATCGGAAGCGGCAGCAGAAACATATGGTCGAAGATCAGTGAATGCGGCATGGAATGAGGATAGCTGGCGTCAGGGAAACTTCGCACATTTTATTTCAGATGAGGACGGCATTCCGTCAGGGCTTCAATAAGCCGCGGGAGCGCCTGAATCTATAGTGGCAGAACGGCAAGCAGACCAATAATCAGTTCGTCCCGGCCAGCTTGTATGCCTGGTACGTAGTGTGCAACAGAGTGAATCGGGTGATGCAAGCGACGGAACTGCTGTTGGCATTCGGGACTGCCTCTACGACTGTGTAGCTGACACGGGGCAGCATATATTCCTTTCCGTCGACCACCACCGGGCCATAATCCGTGCGCTTATCTTCGCCTATCACATTATCTGATGGCTTCATTTCAGCTTGGGTAATGATGCGAACAATCGCACCCGTATCCGGGCTGATGAAAAATTCGCCGTGGTAACCCACGGTCTTCTTGAAGGGAACCCAGGTGGTGAGCGGTTGTATTTCGCCGGGAACCAAATGGCCTGCAATATGGTCTACAGTATCTACATTTGGAAAGCAGCAGTGATTCACATTAAAATGAGATTTCTTTTTCTCGACAGAGAAGGAAAAGACTGCAATTTGCCTGCCTTCGATCATCTCCCAGCGCAGCCAATCGATTTTTCCCGAGGATGAGGCCTCCTGAAACACTGCGCCCAGATTCGGCCCGGGTTCACCCTCGGATATCTGGCAGTTCTCTCCCCACTTCGTCTTTTTTACCGAAGCAGCGGCCTTCTCGACTCCCTTATCGGTTTCAACTGGGTCAACACTCTTACTGACCAGATGCATTGGATAGTGGAGCAGTTCAAGAGTAGCAATGCTGACAGTATTCGTGACCCTGGTCTCATCCTCGAAGCGGAGCGTAGTCTTGATCACCGAAAGATGAGGGTTCTGCATATAAATCCTGGTTGCGTATTCGGCGGTCTTGGCCAGGATGGTTTTCTGCGCAGGCGCATCGGGCGCGGGAGAGGCCGGAAGGTCGGAGGGAGGAGGCGCAAGAAAAGCGCTCTTTGCTTTCATAATCTCAATTTGCTCAACGGAGAGAGGGCCGGAAAGATAACTTCCCAGGCTGCTCGCCGCGCTTTCCGACAGCTCTTCACTGAGATCAAGCTCTTTAAGTTGACCGGCTGCCTCGTTATCCGACAACTGATTCTGCTGCCAGGAAACAAGCAGATCCTTGAGCTGTTGTACTGTAATCATCTTATTGGCGGCCCAGGCGGGCGCAGCCGTCAGCAGCAATACAAGAACCCATGTCAGCCGTTTCATTTGCTTTTTCCTCTGGATGATTCAGTTGCCAACGACAATATTACAGCAGCCATCAGTCCTGTCAAAGTTCTCTCAGTGCTTCTTTTCCAGCAGCAGCGCGACATCGACGGTGTGGGTCAGGAGATTTCGAGTCAGCTTGAAGCGGCAGGTGGAAGAGGCAAAGGTGCGTCCGAGCGGAGTGTTTCCCTGCGAATAAAAGTAGGTTTGAATAGCGCTTTCATTGAAGACCGCGCCCTCGGGCAGCTTCCAGGCGGCCAGCATCGCAGCGCGCAGATCGTCAGCGCCATTCAGGATCGACAGCTTACCCATCGTATAGACCGGACCCGGATCAATTTCCAGCTTGTAATTGACGATGCCGTTCGCGTCATCGTACTGCGGATGCGGCGTGACTACGCAATCCATGTAGCCTTTGGATTTGTACTGTCCGGTGACGAAGGCCAGAGCGGTGCGAAGAGTGACTCCGTCCTTGACGGACATCTTCTCAACCGTATTCGACACGACTCCCGCGGTTTTGTTGATTTCCGCCAGGGTCAGCGGCTCGCCGGAGGGCAGTTGGATCGAACCCAGTTTGTAATGATGGCCCTCCTCTACGGCCACATTGAAGGGAATCTCGATAGCCTCGCTGCTCACGACCGGATCGCCCAGCCGCTCGGCATGAACTTTAACGGCTGCATAGCCTTCATCGGAGTAATACAAAGCAAATGCGTGCTCGATATTTCTTGCAGTATTTTCCGTGTCGTAATCCGTCTTCATGGCGCGACTGGCTACAAGCTTGACTTTGGCTTGCAACTCTGCCGAGACGCCTTCCAGTTGAATTTCTCCCACCCGCACGGGCAGATTGGTGATGGCGTAGATCATGGCCGTGACTTCATGCAGCTTTTCGTCGGTGTAAGGCGTGGCGGCGACGGCGGCATGGATGCCCTTGGCGGCAAGCATCTCTTCCAGTGCCTGGCGCACCTGCTCGGTCAGCCCGCCGTCGAAGGGTACCTTGCCGTGATAGAGCGGAAGCCGGTCGTGGAGCGCGGTGTCCAGCTCCTTGCCCGGCGTAAGCGGCAGGTTCAGCAGGCGCACGGGGTAGAGCGCCGTGGAGGGAACCAGGGTGAAGACCAGGTTGACCCCGTTGTAGGTAAAGCTGGCGGATTCAAAGAGGCCCGTGTCGAGGAGCTTCTGGGAGTGGCTCTTTACTTCGGAATAGGCAATGGGCGTGTCCTTGTTGTATCCCACGGCTGCCAGCAGCTCCTGGTTGGAGTACTCCGGTGCGCCTTTGAACTGGATGGACTTGGGAATAAACGTCTGCGCTGCAGCGGGCAGAGCGGCGGCGAGGAAGAGAATGGCGGTCAGGAGCAAAAAGAACGTGCGCTTCATGATAGGGCCAGAGTAGCAAAGCGGCGGGTTGCGCGGGAAGGGAAATCGCTTCAAGCGCGGCGGATGTAAGGGGCAGCAGTCGCGCCGTTGGTGAAGCTGCCGGCGAGTTAGCGCGGTTTCACCGTTCCTGCAGGATTTATTTCCTGGTTTCCCACCCATTTCACAAAGAACATGAAATGGA
>JBKQLG010000017.1:0-5479 GCA_052147235.1 Occallatibacter sp. | reverse complement strand
CGGATCAGCTCCGGTAGAGTGGCTGCGTCGCCGGGTTTGCGAAAGGCCGGCTTTTCTTGTGCTGCTTCGGTGGTTTCGGATTCGATTTTTTGATCGTCGATCCCAGGTCCCAAAATCGGGACTAGGGGCACCCGGCCGCCGCTAAAATCAAAGCTGGTTGCGGACTCCGCGCTGGCTGAATCCGTCTCGGCTGAACCAAAGGCAAAGCCCGTGTCGGCCTCATCATCAGATTCCTCGCCGGCAGCCACGTCGGCCGCGAGCTTGCCGGCAAAGTCGGGGTCCATCATCGTCTGCGCGTCTAGAATCAGTTGGCGGAAGGACTCGATGGCCATCAGCGCCCGCGTGGGGATGAGGTGGTTCATGATGGCGGCGTTGAGGGCATCCCAGGTGGAGACGCCGGTCTCCAACGCAAGCCGCTCCAGCGTCTCCAGCGAGGTCTTGCCAATGCCGCGCGCCGGAGTGTTGATCACCCGCTGCAAGGCCATCGAATCGTGAGGGTTGCGGATGAGCCGCAGGTAGCAGAGCAGGTCCTTGATCTCGGCTCTCTCGTAAAAGCTGAATCCGCCGACCATGGTGTAAGGGATGTTGTAGCGGCGCAGCGCCTCTTCCACCAGCCGGGACTGGGCGTTAGTACGATAGAGCACCGCGCAATGCCCCCTTCCGGGGTCTTGCGTTTTGGACGAGTTTTCCTGGCCGAGGAACTGCTGAATCCGGTCGGCGATGAAGAGCGCTTCGTTTTCGCCGTCGGGAGCCTCGTAGAAGCCGATCAGCGAGCCGCCCTGGCGGTCGGTCCACAGCTTCTTCCCTTTGCGCTTGATGTTGTTGGCGACCACCGCGCCGGCCGCCTCCAGGATAATCTGCGTCGAGCGGTAGTTCTGCTCCAGCCTGACGATGCGGGCATTGGGAAAGTCCTTCTCGAATTCCAGAATGTTGCGGATATCGGCGCCGCGCCAGGAGTAAATGCTCTGATCCTCGTCGCCCACCGCGCAGACGTTTTTTCGCTCGCCGGCCAGCAGCTTCATCAGTTCGTACTGTGGGCGGTTGGTGTCCTGGTACTCATCCACTAACAAATAGTGGTATCGGCGCTGGTAGCGCTCGCGCGCCTCCGTTGAGACCTTGAGCAGCCGGACGGCCTCCAGCAGCAGGTCGTCAAAGTCCAGCGCGTTGCATTTGCGCAGCTCGGCCTGGTAGCCCTTGAAGATGTGGGCGATGCGCTCGCCGTTGGGATCCCTGGAGCTGAGGTAATACTCCTGCGGATCGACCATGTGGCTCTTGGCCCAGGAGATGCGGCCCAGCACCGCGCGCGGGGTGAGCTGCTTGGTGTCCAGGCCCATGCGCTTCATTACCTGCTTGACAATGGCCTGCTGATCGTTCTCGTCGTAGATGGCAAAGTCGCGGGTCAGCCCTTCCTTTCCAACCTTGAGAGCCTCGATGTCGCGGCGCAGGATACGTACGCAAAAGGAGTGGAAGGTGCAAAGCAGCGGCTTAGCCAGCGAGGAGTGCTCCAGCAGCCTGTCCACGCGCTCGGCCATCTCGCTGGCCGCCTTGTTGGTGAAGGTAACCGCCAGGATGGAGTCGGGTGCGACGCCTTTCTCGCGGATCAGCCAGGCGATGCGGCTGGTGATCACCCGTGTCTTGCCTGAGCCGGCTCCGGCGAGAATCAGCAGCGGGCCTTCGGTGGCCTCGACGGCGGCGCGCTGTTCGGGATTCAAGTTGAAGAGCTGCGGCGGCAAGATGGCAAGTCCAGACGGGAAGAGTCCTTTGTCTAGTGTACCGGCTGGGAGTCGAGAGAGCAGTGTACTCGCCTAGCAGTGCCCGCCGAGTGCGCCGGCGGTTTCCTGTTGTGCGATTATTGACGAGAGAGTAACTGCTGAGTGAACGGTAACACAACCGGAACCTACAATTAGGACAATACAGCTACCGAACCTGCGCTGCGGACGAGTCTATTCAGTTGTTTGCCCTACACAAACCCTTTGGCATCCAATCATGGATCATGGTAGTCGGAGGCTGCGATGACTGATGGAGGATGATCACGATAGATCGACGCCGTTCGGTGCCGATAGCGGTGAGGTGCATTGATAATCCCATCGGAACGATTACCGCAGGGCCCCCTGCTCGGCTGATCTGCATGCGGCCATCGGAGGTCTCCAGGCATGTTTCGCCGCCCACCGCGTACCAGGCCTCCGGGCCAGAGTGGATGTGTGAGGGCGCAGTCATTCCGGGTGTGAAGTCCGCTTCCATAAATTGCGCCGAGTAGTTTTCTCCTGCAACGACCGGAAGCGGTCCAATTTCGGCAACGCGATTACCGTGGGCCGATCTCCAGTTCTCGTCCTCGATGGTCATCAACCACACTTTGCCAAATGACTCGACAACCGTGCCTCGCGGGCCCTTATCTGCTTGCGCCGCGAGCCGCGTTGGATACGCATCGAGATGCCAGAATACTTGTGGTTTTGTGAGTTGACCTACGGGATTGTCAGCCAGTATCCAGCACCCAATCTCTTGCGTTCGTGCACTCGCCGGCTTGCATGAATCGCCCGGAACAGCGACACCTTGGGCTACCAGTTGTAAGCATGGGAGAAGTAGCAGACAAAACAACCGCACCTGTCTAACCATTGATTTGAACCTCCAAGTGATCGGCGGGTGGCCCGCATTTGACCATCCGAAGAAGATTGGGTGGCCCAGGTCTCGCTTTTGAGACCTGGGATCGATAGATTCCATAATTATAGAAACAAAAAGAGCCGGCTCAGGTTCATGGTTCCCACATTTCAAAATCGAGATGTGGGCCACCCGTGGCATTGACGCGGTTATTTGTGGCCGCCGTGCTGTCGCAGCAGGCCGACAATATCTTTCAGTTTTTGGGATGACGCTATGTGCAACGGAGTTTGGCCGTCAGAATTCCTGGCATTGACGTCAGCGCCGTGGGCCAGAAGCAATTCAACCACATCCCTCTGACTCGTGGATGCCGCATACATTAGCGGCGTCCAGCCAACTTTAGTCGTGGCGTTGACGTCGGCGCCGTGGGACAGAAGCACTTCGACCAGTTCCTTTTGTTGATGAAACACTGCGCCGTCCAACGGCGTCATCCCCTTGTTATCTTTGGAGTTGATATCAGCGCCATGGGCCAGAAGCAGCTCGGCGTCCTTCGCGGCCCCATAACTTGCCGCCACTTGCAAAGGCGTTTCACCTCTGTCATTCCGAGCATTGATGTTGGCGCCGTGGTCCAGAAACAGTGCGATCAGTCTCGTCCTTCGATAAAGCACCGCACAGTGCAAAGGCGTTTCGTCGTCGAAATCCCGAACATTGACGTCGGCGCCGTGGGCCACAAGCCGCTCCACCTCGGCATCTTGCCAGTGAGATATGGGCTCTGCCAGCGACTTATAAGATTTTCTTGCTGCGCCCTCGACTGCGACGTCGACGGCCAACTTGGGATCGAGCAGCCACACGGACCCAGTAGTCGCCAGGCCCGAGACAAGAATGGGCACCTGTTCCCATGCAGTGCAAGGGCCTACGCTATCACCGGCAGATTTGCAGGTCTTGTTATAACCAAAAGCAGAATTAACTGTACTGTAGCAATCCGTGTTGTGCACGACTTTCTGTCGGATGCAGCTTCCATTGCTAAAAGATCCGGATGGTATCATCACTGGGGCGTTCATGGTCTCGATGCGGACCACATCGTAACCTCGCACTGTGGCCTCCTTGAGCAGCATCTCCTCGACTGAGGCAGGCACTTTCTCCTTGTCGGACATACTTGTGGTGGAGTAGGAGGCGGTTACGCTGCCCACTTTGACATAACCCTTGCTTTCGAGGGTCTTTATGTCCTCGCGGGTTATCGTGGCGGACACCTCGCGCGGGGGAAGCGTTTTGTATACGATGATGTCATACTTCACGGTGACAGGGACTTTGTCCTTCTGAGGGATATCCTGTGCCAGTGATACAAGTGTCAGAACCACCAACATTACAGCCTGCTTGCCGGCCATCGCACCAACTGCGCGCCGATATCGTCCGCTCTCATTGCGATCCATAAAAGCTAAATCCCCTTCTTCGATGAAGAATGGTAGCAATTATACCGCTCGCAAGGAAGATTGCAAGGTCAAAAGAACTTTAGCGCCCTTATTGGTGAAGGTGACGGCCAGAATCGAATCCGGCGCGACGCCCTTCTCGCGGATGAGCCAGTCGATGCGGCTGGTGATCACGCGGGTCATGCCCGAGCCCGCACCGGCGAGGATCAGCAGATGGCCTTCGGTGGCCTCGACGGCGGCGCGCTGTTCGGGATTCAGGTTGGAAATCTGCGGCGGCAAGAGGCAAGTCCAGGCGGGAAGAGTCCTGCGTCTAGTGTACCGTTTGGGGCGCGATTCTCTTTGGCAGCGCGCTATTCTGTAGACATCATGACACCATCTCAACAACCTCTTCGCCGCGTGGCCGTCTACTGTGGATCGGCCGTCGGAAGCAACCCCTCCTTCCTCGCCGAGGCTCGCGCGCTGGGCGCGGCCATTGCCGCCGCTGGGCTGGGGCTGGTCTATGGCGGAACCAATATAGGATTAATGGGCGCGGTGGCCGATGCAGCTCTGATCGGCGGCGCTCATGCCATTGGCGTTCTCCCCGAGCTGCTGGCAGGCCGCGAGATCGCCCACGACGGGCTGACCCAGTTCGAGCTGGTTCCCACCATGCACGAGCGCAAGGCGCGCATGATCGAGCTGGCCGATGCCTTTCTGGTGCTGCCCGGAGGCTTCGGCACGCTGGAAGAGCTTCTGGAGGTGGTCACCTGGGCGCAACTTGGCTTGCACGCCAAACCCTGCATCGTAATCAACACCGCCGGTTACTGGGACGGGCTGCTCAGCTTCCTTGACTCGGCTGTCTCTGCAGGTTTCATCAAGCAGAAGAACCGCGAACTGCTGCGCGTTGCCGCGAATGCGCATGAAGCTGTGAGGATCGCAATCGGTAGTTGATGCGAAAAACCTTGTGACGACTATACCTCTACGATTTACAGGGCATCATGGCGACCATTCAGTGATCAGTAGCCGGCATTTCAAAAATATGTCGAATAAATTGCACTGGCAATCGAACACTCAGCCCCTTGGCAGCCTCTTAACTAGTGGAGGGTAATTTTGGAGAACCGTACGCACGAGATGCTTTTGGTTCTCCGCTCCCAGAGTGGCGACAGGGGTGCGCTTGAAGAATTGCTGCGGGGAACGCAGACGATCTTGCTGCCCTACATCCGCCGCATGGTGGGAGCGCAAGGGACAGAAGACGTATTGCAAAATGTATTCTTGCAGATTTGCCGGAATTTGAGATCGCTGGACGAACCCAGATTCTTTCGCGCCTGGGCCTACCGCATTTCGACTCGCGCATCGTTCGCGTTTCTACGACGAAAGCACCTTTGGGAAGACAGGCATGAGGACAGCATCGAAGTAGACAATCTCCCCGATAGCCATGAGGAGGATGCGACGATTCTGGTGGCAGAGCTTCATTCCCTTTTGGA
>JBKQLG010000016.1:0-2779 GCA_052147235.1 Occallatibacter sp. | reverse complement strand
CCAAAACTCGGTGAAGGAATCAACATGGCGCGGCGGCATGAATTCAGAGTCCAGGTGTGTTTCGAAGCGGCCCGCCTGAATTTCATTGTAAGCCCCATCGTGATCGGTAAGGAGGTCGGTCCAAATCAATCCGTCGTCACCCACCCCCCAGGTCCAAGTCTTCTTCCCCAAGACTTCCCGGAAGTCGGCCACGTGCACAACTCCATAATCAGACTTCTCGTAATAGGCCCCGAAGAAATTGCGATGGACCTGGCGCGCGAAGAGCGAGGTGGGCTGGCGAATATTTTTGTACCAGCTATAATCCACCCCGTCGTGGAGCGGGAACGACCAAATTTCTTCGTGCGAATGCGGGTTGGCTTCCCGCATGGGGTAGATGAAGCGCATGTCGTCGGTAGCGGGCACCGCGGTGTTTGCCCAATACCAGTAAGGATTCGCGAGACCCGTGTCGTTGAAGAGCGTCACGTGCTGCTCCAGGCGCGCTTGGCCGGGGTGGAGCGTCAACGCAACTTCCCAATGCATCTCCGTAACCAGATCGACGTCGCCCACGACCACGGTGGCGCTGCCATCGGCATTCTCCATCGTCGTAAAGGCAACGGGCGAAACCGTCACCACCGTGTGCCCGTTGGGAAAATTGAATTCCTCACCGCCGGACACCCACGCCCCCCGCAGCGAGACCAGGCCGTATTTCACAACATGGTTACGGTAAAACACCTCACGTTTATTGACTTTGTCATACAGCGAATAAAGGTGCCCGCCCAATTCGGGGAGAACAATGGCCTTGAGGAACTCGTTCTCCAGATACACAGCCTGGTAACTCTTCGCCTCACGCCGGTCGGTTAGATCATCAAGTAAGGTGTACGGGTAGATGCGTCGCGCGTCCGCCAGAGGAAACGGCGGGTTCGGATCTTCCGCCCCCAGCAGGTAAGTGGGGATCTCCAGGGGAGCCTGCCAAACTCGGACGTTTTCGGCAAACGCCGGCAGGCAACTGGCAAGCAAGCTGAAGAGAGTAATTAAGGTCACTTTTACAGGTCGCATGCAATGACTCCAGAAAGAACGGGTATCGGCGTGAATCGTGGCCGGAGCGCGACATCGCTGCCTACTCTATCTGAAGCGGGCTTTGCAAAGCAATCAGAAGCCTGGTAGTGGTGCAGTTTGACGTAGAGGCGGCTTTACGCCGCCAAATGGCGAGGTAAACTCGCCGCTACGACGTCAAACGGCACCACTACCGGAAGCCTTGCCGTCACCCGCCAAAAAGCGCTGACAAAGGTCCGCCGAGTGTGGTATTGTGCCGCGAATTTCAAGTAAGCGCGGGACCATTCGGAACCAATGAGGCGGTTTCTAACCTATGGCTTCCAAGCGAATTCGCTGGTGGATTGTATGGACCCTTTTCGGTTCCACCGTCATCAACTATATCAGCCGCCAAACCTTCTCCGTCCTGGCGCCGGTGATTACGCAGGAACTGCACCTCAGCCACACCGACCTTTCCCGAGTTTTCTCGGCATTTCAGTTCTCCTACGCCGGTATGTGGCTGATCGGTGGCGTCCTGCTCGACATTATTGGCACGCGTCTGGGGCTGGCCCTGGCGGTCATCTGGTGGTCCGCCATCAGCATGCTGACCGGCTTCGCGAACTCCATATTTTCCTTCGGGGTATTCCGTTTTCTCTTGGGCATCGGTGAGGGCTGCAATTGGCCTGGGGCCAGTAAGACCGTGGCCGAGTGGTTTCCCGCCAAAGAGCGCGGCGTAGCCGTCGCGATTTTCGATAGCGGCTCGAGTGTCGGCGGCGCGATTGCAGCTCTGACCGTTCCCTGGGTTGCCATTCTCCTCGGGTGGCGGTACGCCTTCGTGCTGTCTGGGCTCCTGGGTTTTATCTGGCTCATTGTCTGGCTCGCTGTTTATCACCCCTTGGACCGCCATCCGCGGGTGACGGCCGAGGAACGCGCGCTCATCGCGGCGGGGCGCGACACCGCGATGGTTTCGCCACAAAAAGGCGTGGGCCGCTGGCTGAGCTTGCTCAAGCAGCCCAACGTTTGGGGAATTGTCCTCGGCCGCTCCCTGACCGACCCCATCTGGTGGTTCTACGTTTTCTGGCTGCCCCAGTATCTCAGTGACGCGCGGGGGTTCAGCCTCAAACAGATTGCGGCCTTCGCATGGCTTCCCTTCGTTGCCGCGGATATCGGGAACTTCACGGGGGGCTTCGCCTCCGGCTTCCTGATCAAGCGCGGCATGCCCGTGGTACGGGCGCGGAAATGGGTCTGCGTTATCAGCTCCTTGCCGATTCTCGCCGGAATCCCCGCCGCCACGATCCACAACGCTTACGGGGCGATATGTTTGATCAGTTTTGCGGTGTGGGGCTACGCGAGCTGGTCAACCATGGGCCTTACCTTTCCCTCCGATTTATTCCCGCAGGACGTCGTCGCTTCCGTAACCGGCGTCAGCGGACTCGGCGCCGGCTTGGCCGGAGCTCTTTTCACACTGTTGGTGGGATGGCTGGTGGATAAGTTTTCATATTATCCCGCGTTCTTTCTGGCGGCAACGGTCCCACTACTGGCCACGCTCAGCGTCCTTTTGCTGATCCATACCCCACGGGTAGAGAGTAGGCAGTAGGCAGAAAGCCTTCTTCACCTCATGGTTGACTCACCTTCGCTAACGCATATAATGCCAAGCCATGACGCAAATTGACCAAAACCGTCCTGTCCCTCAATCCGCCCGCCGATTTCTCATCACGGGCGCCAAAGGATTCATTGGCGCCTGGATCGTCAAGGAACTGGTGGATCGCGG
>JBKQLG010000015.1:0-5514 GCA_052147235.1 Occallatibacter sp. | reverse complement strand
TGCGCATGGGCTCAAGCGCCACCATTCTTTATCGACGCGAGCGCAAAGACATGCCCGCCATCGATGAGGAGATTCAGGCGGCCGAAGAGGAGGGCGTGCGCTTCGTCTTTCTGGCCGCGCCGCATCGTATCCTGGGCGACGCTGCGGGCCAAGTGAAGGCCATCGAGATCGTCAAGACGCGCCTCGGCGAGTACGACAAATCCGGGCGCAGAAGGCCGATCCCCACCAACGAGGTGCAGCGCTTCGAGTGCGACAGCGTGATCCTGGCCGTGGGCGAGACCTTCGATCAGGACTTCTGCAAGGCCTCTGGGCTGGCCCTCACGGAGGAGGGAACGATCATTGTGGATCGCTTCACCTTCGAGACCAGCCGGGCGAATTTTTATGCCGGCGGCGACGTGATTACCGGCGCATCCAACGTCTCGAATGCGATGAGCTGCGGCAAGCAGGCAGCGCAGAAGATGGACGAGCGGCTCATGGGAGAGGCACGCTGGGATCGTCTCTTCCCGGAGTTCGAATACAGCCGCACCGCGCCCGGAGAGCCCAGCCTCAGCCGCCGCCACGTTGGTCACGATGTGCCGGCCGTGCTCAGGGTGCGCTCGCAGCAGGAAGTGGTGGACGGCCTCACCGCCAGGGAGGCGCTGGAAGAGTGCCGCCGCTGCTTGCGCTGCGATCTGCGCGCCGCCGTGGGGGTGGATTGAGGAATTACGGATGAACTCGATGTATTGAAAGGGTACGGCCTGACAGGTTGCGGAATATCGCATTTTGGGTTGCAAGAAGTGTCAGGGAACGACTGGTAGGTCGGGGTTTTAACCCCGACGCCGCAAACGCAACAAGAGATGACGGGCTTTAGCCCCTGAGAAAATGTCGAATCGCAAGATGAACTCGCTTAAAGATTTCCTGAAAAAGGAGCGCCGCTATGCCGGCTAAAACGATTTCCGTCCGAATTGATGGCGAACTGGTAACCGCCCGCGAGGGCCAGACCATTCTGGAGGCGGCCAACGCCAACGGAAAGAAGATTCCCACGCTCTGCTACTTGAAAGGCTTGAGCGCGGTGGGCGCATGCCGCGTTTGCATGGTCGAGCTGGCCGGAACCGACCGCCTGCTGCCCGCCTGCACCACGCCCATGCAGGAGGGCATGTCCATCAAGACCGCCTCGGCCAAGCTGACGCAGTACCGCAAAATGGCCGTCGAGCTGCTGCTGGTCGAGCGCAATCACATCTGCGCGGCATGCGTCTCCAACGGCCACTGCGAACTGCAGGCCATGGCACGCGAGCTGGGCATCACCCACGTACGCTACTCCTACAACAATCCGCGCCTGCCGGTGGACATGACCCATCCACGCTACGTTCTCGATCAGAACCGCTGCATCCTCTGCACTCGCTGCGTGCGCGTCTGCGCCGAGGTCGAGGGCGCGCATGTCTGGGAGGTGGCATCGCGCGGCATTTACTCGCGCATCGTCAGCGACCTTAAGGACGACTGGGGCAAGGCGTCGAGCTGCACAAGTTGCGGCAAGTGCGTGCAGGCCTGTCCCACCGGAGCCATCGCGGAAAAGGGCTTCTCGGTAATGGAGATGGTCAAGCAGAGCGACAGCATCAGCCGCCTTGCCCGGCAAAAGGCGCATGTCGGCTAGGAATATCTGAACATGCCGATTCCGCGCCGGCACTTATGCGTAGATGCCCCGTTGCCGGATGGTGATGGCCACGCGGTCGATGGCCAGCATATACGCGGCGATGCGGTTGTTCACGTTGTGCGCCTCGGCATAGCGGACCACATCGTCGAAGCTGTCGCGCAGGATGGTTTCCATCTGCTCGTTGACGACCGCTTCCTTCCAGAAGTAGCCCTGCCGGTCCTGCACCCACTCAAAATAACTCGCGGTCACGCCGCCGGCGTTGGCCAATATGTCGGGCATGATGAAGATGCGCTTCTCGGCCAGAATATCGTCGGCTACAGCGGTCGTCGGTCCGTTGGCGCCCTCCACAATGATGCGCGCCTTGATCTGATCGGCGTTGCGGCTGGTGATCACATTCTCGGTGGCCGCGGGGATGAGAATCTCACATTCAGAGACCAGCAGCTCGTCGCTGGGCACGGCCTCGGCGTTGCGAAAGCCCAGGATGGTGTTGTTGCGCCGCTTGTACTCCAGCAACTGATGAATCTCGATGCCGTTGGGGTTCAGCAGGCCGCCATCCTTTTCGGCAATGCCAATAATCTTGTAGCCGCGCTCCAACAACAGGAGGGCGGCATTCGAGCCCACGTTGCCGAAGCCCTGGATGATCACCCGGCAGCCGTCGATGGGCAATTGCAGGTAGCGCATGCTTTCGTCGCAGATCACCTGCACGCCGCGCCCGGTGGCTTCAATGCGGCCGCGCGAACCGCCCACGTTCAACGGCTTGCCGGTCACCACGCTGGTGACCGTGTGCCCCATGTGCATCGAGTAGGTGTCCATGATCCAGGCCATGGTCTGGTCGTTGGTGTTCATGTCCGGCGCCAGAATGTCCTTCTCCGGCCCGATGGAGTCGATCAGTTCCGCGGTGTAGCGGCGGGTAATGCGCTCCAGCTCGCTCTGGCTCAGCTTCTTGGGGTCGCAGATCACCCCGCCTTTGGCGCCGCCGAAGGGAATATTGACCACCGCGCACTTCCAGGTCATCCAGCTGGCCAGCGCGCGCACCTCGTCCAGCGTCACGTCGGGCGCGTAGCGAAGGCCGCCTTTGCCGGGTCCGCGGGCAATCGAGTGCTGCACCCGGAAGCCGGTGAATATCTCGATGTGCCCGTCGTCCAGGGCCACCGGGAAATGCACGATGATCTCGCGCGCCGGCATGCGCAGCAGCTTCCACAAACCCTCTTCCAGGTTCAGTTTGCGTGCCGCAAAGTCAAATCGTGCTTCCTGCGCCTCCCAGGGATTGATCTCCTGCTCCAGCGATATCGTTGTCATAATCCTCTCCAATTCCGGTGGCCTGCCATCCTCGGCGATGAACTTGAGGAGGGCACCCGCACACTCATAATAGACGAGACGGGCCTCTTTCTTTCACTATCGGCATCGGTTGGGGAGAACTTGCCAGGACGTGCAACGTAAAATGGATTGCGTGAGCCGGCGCGCTTCCAGGTTGTCAAATTACGGAAGTATCATGCGAAAGAGAACCTACATAGGAAACTGGATCATTGCATTCGCGGTTACGGCGATCATCGTAGTGGTGTGCATCGTCTACGTAGATCGCCCGGCGGCTGAGTTCTTCGACACGCATCTGCGCCATACGGCGGCATGGGTCTGGATCACACGCACGCTGGCTCCCCTTGATCTTACGGTCGCGATGGCCTTGCTCTTCGTCCTGGGATGCGTGATCTGGACCAGCTCCGGCCGCTTGCTTCCTTTGTGGACGCGAACGCCGCTGCTCTGCAGTTGGGCCGCGATCTGGGCAACTGTGGCCACCCTACTCTTCAAACGCATCTTTGGCCGCGCCTCGCCCGATCCGGAATTTGTTCAGAACCACCATTACGGATTCCGCCTTCTGCATGGCGCTCCGCACTGGCATTCCTTCCCCTCGGGTACGGCGATGATCTCCGTTGCCATCGTTTCGGTGCTTTGGATTCTTCAGCCGCGCTGGCGGGCGCCTGGCGCACTGGTCGCCGCTCTGCTCTGCGTTGCGGTCGTACTCACCAACTACCACTGGGTTGGGGATGTTGTCGCCGGTACGTTTCTGGGCGCCTTCATCGGCTGGATGACAGTTCGCGTGGCAAGGCCTGGCGAGCGCCGCAAGTCAACCTGAAATCCGGCAGAATTTACTCCCTTCGTAGAGGTTTACTGACGTTGATAACGGATGCGGTTGCGTGAGGGTTCCAATGCCGCCGAGCGGAGAATGCACCTGAACAGTTACACTGTCCCTGTGAAAACCTCTGCCCATTCCGTTCAGCCCAGCCGCAAAGACTTCCTCGTGCTCGCCAAAGAGCACACGCTTGTTCCCGTCTGCCGCACCCTGGCCGCCGACCTGGAGACGCCGGTCTCGGCCTTTCTGCGCGCCGCCTGGCCGGAGCGCGAGTGCTTCCTGCTCGAATCCGTCGAGAACGGCGAGCGGGTGGGCCGCTACACCTTCATCGGCCTCCAGCCCTTCAAGCGCATCGTGGCGCGGGGGCGCGAGATCACCATCACCGAAGGCAAAAAAGTCGTCCAGATCGACGGCGACATCTTCGCGGTGCTGCGCCGCGCGCTCAGCGGCCACAAGCCCGCGCCCATTGAGGGACTGCCGCCCTTTACCGCCGGCGCGGTGGGCTTCTTCTCGTACGACGCCGTCCGCCAGATCGAGCGCCTGCCCGAGCTGGCCGCCGACGAGCTGGGCGTACCCGACGCCTGCCTGCTCTTCTTCGACGAGGTGCTGGCCTTCGACCATGTGCGCAAGGAGATCAGGCTGGTGGTCACTGCCGACGTGACCCGCGGCAAGGCGGCCGTCGCATACGACAAAGCTGTCGCGCGTCTCGACCGCTTCGAAAAGCGCTTGGCCCAGCCGCTGCCCAAGCTGGCCGTGAGCAAGAGTAAGGGCAATCTCAAGGTGAAGCACCGCACGGCAAAGAAGGATTACCTGGCCGCCGTTGAGCGCGCCAAGGAGTACATCAGGGCGGGCGACATCTTCCAGGTTGTGCCTTCGCAGCGCTTCGATGTGGAGCCGGAGGCCGACAGCTTCCAGGTTTATCGCGCGCTGCGCACGGTGAACCCCAGCCCTTATATGTTCTTCCTGCGCTTTGCGCCGGAGGGTCCGCTGGGCGGCGTGCCGGAGTTTCCAAAGCACTCCTTTAAGAAGAAAAAGGGGTTGGAAACACTTGAGCTCGCGGGCTCGTCACCGGAGCTGCTGGTGCGCGTGCATCAGGGCAAGGTCGAGTACCGGCCCATCGCCGGAACCCGTCCGCGCGGCGCAACCGAGGCCGAGGATCAGGCGCTGGCCGACGAGATGATGGCCGACGAGAAGGAACGCGCCGAGCACGTGATGCTGGTGGACCTGGGCCGCAACGACGTGGGCCGGGTGAGCGAGTTCGGCAGCGTGAGGGTCGACAAGCTGATGTTCGTCGAGCGCTACTCGCACGTGATGCACATCGTCAGCACCATCGAAGGCCGCCTCAAGCCGGAACTCACCGCCGTTGACGCGCTGCGCGCCTGTTTCCCCGCCGGCACTCTCAGCGGCGCGCCCAAGGTGCGGGCGATGGAGATCATCGAAGAGCTGGAGCCGGCGCGGCGTGGAACCTACGGCGGCGCGGTGCTCTACGCGGATTTCAGCGGCAATCTCGACTCCTGCATCGCGATTCGCTCCATGCTGGCCATCGGCGGCAAAGGCTACGTGCAGGCCGGCGCGGGCATTGTCGCAGACTCCGTCCCCGAGCTGGAGCATCAGGAGTCCATCAACAAGGCCCAGGCCGTCATTCGCGCCATAGAGCGCGCGCGGGAGATGTAACGCGTCTCATTCCGCGGTGAAATCCCAGTGCTGGCGAGCGACAGCCAGACCATTTGCGTCTATTGGGAAAATCGCCTTGCCG
>JBKQLG010000014.1:0-4006 GCA_052147235.1 Occallatibacter sp. | reverse complement strand
TGAGAGAGTAAGTGTTGATCGAGATCCTTCGCAGTACTGTTGCGTAGAACTGAAGCTGGGTTTTGCAGACCCTTATGGTAGCTGCTGTTGCTGGACTGTTCTTTACGGCTGCACACAGCATCCAACGCAATTTCAGCCATCGCAGATACCTTTAAGGAGGTTATTTATGCGCGGATTCAGAGCGTTCTTCGGTACGACAGCTTTGCTGGCCGGCTTGGCCATGGTACCTACGGCCAATGCACAAATCGTGGTCGATATCGGCGTTCAACCAGTTTGCTCCTATGGCTACTACGGATATGCACCATACGCCTGTGCGCCGATGGGTTATTACGGCCCCGGCTACTTCTATAACGGCATCTTCCTGGGCATGGGACCCTGGGGCGGCTGGGGCTATAGCCACGGCTGGGGCGGGCACCGCTTCGCCGGTGAAGGTGGTGGAAGTTATCACGGCGGACCGGGCCGCGTGGCCTATCACAGTAACGCGGGTGCCTCTCGCGGAGGCGGTGCTGGATACCACAGCAGCGCAGCCGGAGCCCATCCGGCAGCGGCACGCGGCGGCACAACCCACACCGCGGCAGCGAGGCCGGCAGCATCTCATGCTGGAGCGGCTCGGCCCAGCGCATCTCATGCTGCGGCTCAGCATAGCGGCGGCGGCGCGGCGCACAGCAGCGGTGGCGGCGGCGGACATCAAGGCGGCGGCGAACACCGGTAGGTCTTGACTGAAGCCGGCAACTGTTCGACCACAAGGCGGCGAAGCTAAACGGCTTCGCCGCTTTGTACTTGGTCTGAGTCCTGGCTGATTCCGCCCTATTGAGGTTTCTCCAGCACGGCTCTTTCGTATCGCGGGAGCGAGCAACTCTGGCCAGTATTCCAGATCCAGCGCGCACAGGCTGATTGCGTACAAGTTCTTTTCCCCATCCACCCCACGCCGTCGCGGAAACCCCGCAGAGGAGAATGCAATGCAGTTTCATTTCAACGGAGTGTACTATTACTTCACCAACACTCAGCTCGTCGTGGCCGCGGTTGTACTCATCGTCGTGGTCCTCATCGCAGTTGGCGTCTACCTTCAACACCGCAAAGCCAAAACCCTGGCCCTCCGCAATCGCTTCGGATCGGAGTACGACCGCGCCGTTCTCAAGCACGGTTCTGCCAAGAAAGCAGAAGCTAAACTATCTGACCGCGAGAGCCGCGTTGAAGCCTTCCAAATTCGCGATCTCGGCGCCACCGAGCGGGAGCGCTTCATTGCCGAATGGCATACCGTTCAATCCCGCTTCGTCGATCATCCCAAACCCGCCGTCACTGAAGCTGACGATCTGGTCAACGCGCTCCTTGAAGCCTGCGGCTATCCGCCGGCCAGCTTTGAGCAGCGTGCCGCCGATGTCTCCGTCACCTATCCACGCGTCATGGAAAACTACCGCCTTGCGCATGGGATTGCCGTCCGCCTAGACCGGGTCGAAGCCACCACCGAAGAACTCCGCACCGCAATGATTCAATATCGCGCCATCTTCGATGAGCTCGTCCAGCCGCAGAAACCTCGCGAAACAAGAGTAGCCGCATAACTCGAAGCTTGCGGCACGAAGGGGTCTGACTCTATCCAGACGCCTGGAGGATCGCAAAATGAGACCACTGACAAATGTCATTCGATGTGCCCGTAGGTCAGGATTCGCCCTCCTGCTCGCGGGCACATTCACGCTGGGAACTATCCTGGGGTTCGCCACCGAATCAACCCCGGAGACGATTCAGGCAACTTCCACTCAAGCCGGCAAAACGGCTAACCTGACCCTGATCGTTTACAACTACTCCACCCCATCGGACCTTCAGATTCTCTCGCTGGCCTTCCAGAACGGCCAAGATCGAGGTTTGGCCTCTGTGCTCTCCAAAACAAAAGCGGTGGGACATTGCTCGATTGCAGGCGGTTTTAGCTATGAGGTAGCCTTCATCCAGATGGTTCCCACGCCAACCGGAAGGAAGATCACCTTCATCGCCAGCCGCCCGCATTCTCCCGAGGAAGCAGACCCGCCTGCGATCTCGGGGTCCTTTGACCTGGCCGTTGGCCAATTCGACCTGAATGATACTGATCCAGCCAAGAGTACACGGTTCCTTTATCCGGCAAGCAAGCTCGTGATCGATGACAGGGAGAGTTTCACTATGATCTAGCGGGTACTCCCTGGCCGCTAGTCAATGTTCTTGATTCACACTGGAATCCGGCGTGAGCGGTGAACACCAATGCTTGAAACGAGCTGCTCTGTTCAACAGGTAAGGACTATTGCTTAACGATCCGAGCGGAGCAACCCAAAGCCGTGCTCCGGATCATCCGCTTGCAACCGAATGTTGGGGTTATTAGGCGAAGACAGTCTCGCCATGAACGGTGTAGTAACTGTGTTCGGTTCCCTCAATGATGTCCTTCGCCTTAGATACAGCGTCTGGTGTGCCGTGGACAACCAGCATGAACTTGTCGGTCTTCAAAGCAACTTCGTACTTGAGAACGCTGTCTTTCGGAATACCGATACTTACGAGGCCCGCTCCGACAGCACTCACCCCTCCAACTACAGCGGCGCCTTCAAGACCCGCAACGATCCACGCAACGAGCGGCCCTGCCACCAGAATTGGGCCCAGCCCTGGTATGGCGAATGCAGCGGATCCAAACAGAAGTCCCCAGAATCCACCCCAAAATGCTCCCACCTTGCCCCAGTACTTCATTCGGTCGCCGGCATTGTAGTAGCCGACGACATGTTCATCCGTGTGCGTGTCTCTCGCCGCAATCGAAAGGCTCTTCATATCGACGCCGGCCTCTTGCAATTCTTTGATTGCGTGTTCGGCCTGCTCGTGGGTGTCATAGATTGCTACTACAGAATTTGTCGCGATCATTGTGTTCTCCATGTTCTTGCGTTGACTTGGGTTCGTTCAAGATGCTGCACGACGGACACGGTTGCAGCAACAAATGCCGCTTGCCTACAGACAGTCGAGATCCGAGGCGGGATGTTAGTTCCCCGCTTCATAAATTCGAATCGCTTGCAGAATCAGCCTTTCACTCTTGCGTTGCGGGGTGCTGAGCAATTGGATACACGAAGCGGAGGGCGACACGTGGCGCAAATGCCGCGCGCAAACCGAGCATCAGCTGCTCAATCGAGCAAAGTCCTTAGCGCTTGGGGGAGCAAAACAGACCAGAACCTGATTGAGAAAAGGTTCATCGTGATGAGAGGAGGGATCAGCAATGGCGGAACAATTTGAGAATCCAGAAGTGACCAGGATCGATGATGAAACGGTCTCGGACGCATGCTCACAGAAGCGGATCGAGCGCGTTGCTGAAAAGGCAGCGGAGAAGGCTTCGCACGCGGAACAGAATTATGACCAGGATCACGAGATCTTTTCAAAATAGAATGGCGGGCGATCTTCAATATCCGGCGACATCACATGTGACAGCACTCCGCGGCCCCGCCATTTCTGGCCGTCGCTCATTGCTGGGCACTTGAGCGCAACCGGATGGCCCTCCAAGAGAAGCAATGATCTGGCGTCCGGATTTGTGCTGACGGGCACCCGAAACCCGGCCGAATGGCCGGTTTAGGGTGCGTGTTGCCTGCATTACTGCAAAGCCCGCAGTAAATGGAGCAAGAACAGGAGAACATCCATCGTGAAAGCGAATGCAGAAAAGCCCGAGCCGAAGCTGGAGTCCAAGCCGGCTCCGAAGGATGACAAGGATTCCCTGAAGACGCTCGCAATGCCTGAGCTGATGAAAAAGCTAGGGTCATCGGCAGACGGCCTCACTCAGGGCGAGGCCCAAAAGCGGTTGGCGCAATACGGGCCAAACGCGATAGAGGAGAAGAAGACCAACATCATCCTGAAGTTCCTCTCTTATTTCTGGGGTCCCATCCCGTGGATGATCGAAGGGGCAGCAATATTGTCGGGGGTTGTCCGGCACTGGATGGATCTCGGCATCATCCTTTTCCTCCTCTTTTCCAATGCGGTGGTGGGCTTCTGGGAAGAACACCAGGCGGGAAATGCCATC
>JBKQLG010000013.1:0-13021 GCA_052147235.1 Occallatibacter sp. | reverse complement strand
GTTCCACCTGGTAGTAGAAGGGCGGACCCTGCTCCTGCGCCAGCGTTTTGATGGTGCGCAAAAAAGCGCGCGCGGCATAGGAGAGCGTCGTCTGCCGGCGATGAACCAGCCGCAAAATGCGCCGGGCCTCCAGATCCTCCACCGGAATGCGCACCAGATCGCCCGACTCCAGCTCTTGCGCCACGGTCAGATGGGGAATGAGCGCCACGCCGTTGCCCATGGCCACAAAGCGCTTGATGGCTTCGATGGTGGGCAGCTCGATGCCCATATTCAGCGGCGTGCGATGGCGTTGAAAGGCCTCGATCACTTTGCGCCGCAAAGGCGAGGCGACGTTGTGAGCGATGAAGGTCTCTTCGCCCAACTGGCTGATGGTGACGCGCTTCGCCCCAGCCAGCGGATGCATGGGACCGACGATGCAGGCCAGAGTGTCGGCATAGACCGCGATGCTGCGGTAGTGCGCCGGATCGGGACGGAAGGAAAGCATGCCCATCTCAAAAGTGCGCAGGTTGAGCTCATCGGGAATGCGCGAGGCCAGCATGCGGTGCACGGCTACGGTGATGTGGGGGAACTCTCGCCGATAGCGGTCGATGGCGGGCAGCAGATACATGCAGGTGTACTCGTTGGCCGCCAGTTGCAGGCGTCCGCTCTCCAGGCTCTTCAACTCACTCAAAGCACTGGCCGCTTCGCGGCGCAGCGCCAGCAGGCGCAGCGCATAGTCGCGCAACAGCACTCCGGCCGCGGTCAGCGAGCCGTCGCGGGCGGCGCGGTCAAAGAGCGTCTCGCCCACCGCCGCCTCCAGCTTGCGAATCACCTGGCTGACCGCCGGCTGAGTGCGATGCAGGCGCACGGCCGCGCGGGAGAAGCTGCGCTCCTCGGCGACGGCCAGAAAGGTTTCGAGCTGATGCAGTTCCATAACAGTGAAGTATAACCAATTCTAATCGTATCTCCAAGAATAATAAATTTGCGTTATGTGACAGGATACGAGAGACTGGGAACAATCACAAGAGGCACTCCCTTGGCAGAACCGGCAAAGCCCGCAAATCACGTATACTTTTTCGACACCACGCTGCGCGATGGAGAGCAATCGCCCGGCTGCAGCATGACGACGCAGGAAAAGCTGACCATGGCGCACGCGCTCGAGGATCTGGGCGTAGACATCGTCGAGGCCGGCTTCGCGATGGCTTCGGAGGGAGACTTCGCGGCCATCGCCACCATCACGCAGGCGATTCACAAGCCGCGCATCGCATCGCTGGCGCGAGCCAAAAAAGAAGACATCGAGATGGCCGCGCGGGCGCTGCAATTCGCCGACCGCGCTCGCATCCACGTCTTTCTGGCGTCAAGCGACCTGCATCTGGAGCACAAGTTGAAGATCAGTCGCGCCGAGGCGCTTAACCTTACCGGCGAATCGGTGCGCCTGGCGTGTTCGCTGTGCGACGACGTGGAATTTTCGCCCGAGGACGCCACGCGCTCGGAGCGCAGCTTCCTGGTGGAGATGGTACGCATCGCCGTCGAGGCCGGCGCGACAACGATCAATATGCCCGACACGGTTGGCTACACGACGCCTGAAGAGTACGGGCAGATGTTCCGCGAGGTGCGCGAGCGCGTGCCGGCCATCGACGCCCAGGGAATTATTCTCTCCTCGCACTGCCATGACGACCTGGGGCTGGCTGTCGCCAATTCGCTGGCTGCCATCCAGAACGGCGCGCGGCAGGTTGAGTGCACCATCAACGGCATCGGCGAGCGGGCCGGCAATGCGGCTCTGGAGGAGATTGCCGCGACGCTCTACGTGCGCGGCGACCGCTTCGGCGTCACCAACGGCCTCAATCTGAATCAGCTTTACCCCACCAGCCAGGTGCTGGGCCAGCTCATCACATTCCGGCCCTCGCCGAACAAGGCGATTGTGGGCGACAACGCCTTCGCGCACGAGTCCGGCATTCATCAGCACGGAATGCTGGCCAACCCGCTCTGCTACGAGATCATGACCCCCACGCTGGTGGGCGTGGCGCATAACCACCTGGTGCTGGGCAAGCACTCTGGGCGCGCGGCGCTGCGCAATCGCTTCGAGCAGTTGGGCTACACACTCACCCGCGATGAGTTGCAGCACACCTACTACCGCTTTGTGGCGCTGGCCGACCGCAAGAAGAACATCTACGACTACGATCTGGTCAGCATTTTACCCGATCAGATTCGCGAAAAACGCCGCGAGCCGGTCTCCGAATTGGATTGAGTTAGTTCCAGCCAGAAGCAGTGGCAGACTAGCAGGAGAACCCTCTACAATCGAAGAACAAGGAGTGTAAGAATGAAGCTGAAAGTTCTCGTAACCCCCGGAGACGGCATTGGTCCGGAAATCACCGAGCAGGGCATCGCGGTATTGCAAGAGGCAACGCAGGCCGGCGGCCATACGTTGCAGCTCGAATATAAGCGCATCGGCGGCGTAGCGATTGAACAGGATGGCACACCCCTTCCGGCGGATACGCTGGCCGCGGCGCTGGATTCCGAAGCGGTGTTTCTAGGCGCGGTGGGTGACGATAAATTCAATTCTCTTCCCGCAAGCACACGGCCCGAGGCCGGCCTGCTTGGATTGCGCGCCCATCTGGGCGGCTTCGCCAATCTGCGCCCCGTCTTCGCCTTTAAGGAGTTGACCGTCAACAGCCCGCTCAGGCCGGAGATCATCGACGGCACCGATATCATGTTTGTTCGCGAGCTGCTGGGCGGCCTTTATTACGGCAAGCCGCGCGAGTGGAACAAGGAAAAGGGCGTAGCCTTCAACACCATGATCTACACTCGCGCCGAAGTGGAACGCGTGGCCCGCACATCCTTCCAGCTGGCGCAGAAGCGGCGCAAGCATCTGACCAGCGTGGACAAGGCCAATGTGCTCGAGGTCTCGCAGCTTTGGCGCGACACGGTGACCGAAGTGGCCAAGGAGTTTCCCGATGTGACGCTGGAACACCAGTTCGTCGACGCCATGTCGATGCACCTGATGAAGCGTCCGCGCGATTTCGATGTGGTGGTGGTGGAGAATACCTTCGGCGACATCCTCACCGACGAGGCTTCCGTGATTACCGGCTCACTGGGCATGCTGCCCTCCGGGACCGTTGGCGGCAAGATCAATTTGTATGAACCGGCGCACGGCTCCGCGCCCAAGCACGCCAACAAGAACATCGCCAATCCGCTGGCCACCATCCTGACCGGCGCCATGCTTCTGCGCCACTCCTTCGCACTGGATGCCGAGGCCGACGCGATTGTGAAGGCAGTACGCAAGGTGCTCGAGGCCGGCTTCCGCACGCAGGACCTGGCGCGCACTAACCCCGAGGGATTGACCGTGCTGGGAACGCGGGAGATGGGCGCGAAGGTGCGCGAGATGGTGAAGACGCTGTTGAAGTAGTGGTCAGTGAACAGTGATCAGTTGGTTTTTACAACAGATCAAGAATATGGGTGCCCCACCCTCGCCGCTCACTTGTTTTTGCAGCTAGGGTGGGATTACCGCTCACTTTGAAGATGGGGAAACCGATGAGTTCAGCACCAAAAACATTATTTGAAAAGGTCTGGGAGCAGCACGTCGTCGTCGAGCCTGAGGGCGAACCGACCGTACTGTACATCGACCTGCAATTACTGCACGAGGTCACCTCGCCGCAGGCCTTTGAAGGGCTGCGCCTGGCTGGCCGCAAGGTGCGGCGTCCCGACCGATGTATCGCGACGGTCGATCATAATGTTCCCACGACCATCGCAGGTCGATTGAACATCGTCGATCAGATTGCAGCCACGCAGATTGCCACACTGCGCAAAAACTGCGCGGAGTTCGGCATTGAACTCTATGACGTGGACTCGCGCGAACAGGGCATCGTGCATGTGATCGGACCGGAGCTGGGCATCACCAAGCCGGGCATGACGATTGTCTGCGGCGACTCGCACACGGCGACTCACGGAGCCTTTGGCGCGCTCGCCTTCGGCATGGGCACCAGCGAAGTGGAGCATGTGCTGGCCACGCAGACGCTGCCGCAATCCAAGCCGAAGACCTTTCGCATCGCGGTCGAAGGCGCGCTGCCGAAGGGCGTCACAGCGAAGGACATGATCCTTGCGATCATCGGGCAGATCGGCACGGATGGCGCGACGGGCTATGTAATCGAGTACGCGGGTTCGGCGATTCGCGCGCTCTCGATGGAAGGCCGCATGACGGTCTGCAATATGAGCATCGAAGCCGGCGCGCGCGCGGGTATGATCGCTCCCGATGAAGTAACTTTTGCATACCTCAAGGGCCGCCGCTTCTCGCCGCAAGGCGCAGCATGGGAGGAGGCCGTCGCTGAGTGGAGCAAAATGGCGAGCGACGAGGGCGCGAAATTTGATCGTGAGTTGGTGATTGACGCCGCGACGCTGGTTCCGTATGTGAGTTGGGGAACCAGTCCCGGCATGGTTGCGCCGATTACGGCCGCGGTACCCGATCCGGCTTCCGCGCCGACCGAGCAGGGGCGCAAGGGGTTGGAGCGCGCGCTTGAATACATGAATCTGAAGGCGGGAACGCCGTTGCAAGAGGTTGAGATCGACCGCGTCTTCATCGGCTCCTGTACCAATGGACGCATTGAGGATATGCGCGCGGCGGCACGCATCGCCGCTGGCTACAAGGTCTCGACACACGTGAGCGCGATGGTTGTTCCCGGCTCGCAGGCGGTGAAGGCGCAGGCCGAAGCAGAGGGGTTGGACCGCATCTTCCGCGCAGCGGGCTTCGAATGGCGTGAGCCGGGCTGCTCGATGTGCCTGGCGATGAATCCTGACATTCTTTTGCCGGGCGAGCGCTGCGCCTCAACCAGCAATCGTAACTTTGAAGGCCGCCAGGGACGCGGCGGACGCACGCACCTGGTCTCGCCGGAGATGGCCGCGGCAGCAGCCATTGCCGGGCACTTCGTGGACATTCGCAATTGGGAGGTAAAAGGCTGATGGAACCCTTTCGCACACTGACCTCACTGGCCGCGCCGCTGGATCGCGCGAATGTGGACACGGACCAGATTATTCCCAAGCAGTTTTTGAAGCGCATCGAGCGCACCGGCTACGGCGACTTTTTGTTCTTCGATTGGCGCAACAACGCGGCCGGCCAGCCCGATCCCGCTTTCGTCCTTAACGATCCGCGCTACAAAGGAGCGCGGATATTGATTGCAGGCAAGAACTTCGCCTGCGGATCGAGCCGCGAACACGCAGCGTGGGCGCTGGAGAACTTCGGCTTCCGCGTGGTGATCGCGCCCTCCTTCGCCGACATCTTCTTTTCCAACGCGGGCAAGAACGGCATCGTGCTGGTTCGCCTGAATGAAGAGCAAGTGGGAGAGTTGATGAACAACGCGAAGACCATTCAGCATTATCAACTCACCGTCTCGCTGGAGGAGCAAACGGTTACCGACAGCAATGGATTCAAGGCGAGCTTTGAGATCGATCCGTTCCGTAAGTTCTGTTTGATAGAAGGGCTGGACGACATCGGCCTGACGCTGCGCCATGCCGCTGCGCTGGATGCATTTGAAACGAAGCACGAGCAAGCGGGATGGTTGAAAGCGAAATGAGCATTGAGTTATTGGTTTCCCACCCATTCGACAAAAAGCGTCGAATGGATGGGGCACCCGGCATTTGAAGCAAAGCACGATGAGGCTGGCTGAAGGCGAAGTGACAGCGGAGTTCAAGGATAGCGGAGCCAATCGTTCTTCGGCAATCTCCATTAACAGCGCGAACACTGCACTCAACAATTAGTGAAAGCTAACAAAGGAGTCAATGATGGGAAACGACGCCAACACGCAAGCACTGAATCACCCGCCCGCGCGCCTGACCGGCGCCGAGATTGTGTGGGCCACGCTGGTGGGCGAGGGTGTCACCGACGTCTTCGGCTACCCCGGCGGCGCCATCCTGCCCGTCTACGACGCGCTGCGCAAGTTTCCCATTCACCACACGCTGGTGCGGCACGAGCAGGGCGCGGCGCACATGGCCGACGGCTACTCGCGCGCTTCGGGCAAGGTCGGCGTGGCGCTTGCCACCAGCGGTCCCGGCGCTACGAACCTGGTCACCGGCATTGCCACGGCAATGCTGGATTCGATACCTATCGTCTGCATTACCGGCAACGTCTCCAGCAAGGTGCTGGGCACCGACGCCTTTCAGGAAGTGGATATTACCGGCATCACACTGCCGGTGACCAAGCATAACTTCCTCATCAGCCGCGCCGAGGATATTGCGCCGGCGATTCGCTACGCCTTTCAGATTGCGAAGTCCGCGCGGCCCGGCCCGGTGCTCGTTGACATAACCAAAGACGCTCAGCAGGGCACGGCGATCTTCGACTTTGAAGCTGCCAAGCCGCGCCCGGTGCGCTTGCATCCGATGCGCAAGGTGGAGGAGTCCGGCCTGGCGCAGGCGGCGGAGTTGATTCGCAACGCCAAGCGCCCAGTGATCCTGGCCGGCCACGGCATCATCGAATCCGGCGCCATGGAGCAGGTGCGCACACTGGCCGAGCGCGCGCAGATTCCGGTAGCTCTTACGCTGCTCGGGCTGGGAGCATTCCCCGCCTCGCACCCGCTCAATCTGGGCATGATGGGTATGCATGGCGAGAGCTGGGTGAACCACGCCATTCAGGACGCCGACCTGCTGATCGCCTGCGGGATGCGCTTCGATGATCGCGTCACCGGAACGGTTGCCACGTATGCCACCAAGGCCAAAAAGATTCACATCGAAGTGGACCCGGCCGAGGTCAACAAGATCATCAAGGTGGATGTGCCGCTGATCGGCGATCTGCGCGAGGTGCTGGAAGCGCTGCTGCCTAAGATCAGCAGCCGCGACGGCGCCGCGTGGCTCAAGACAATCGACGGCCTTAAGGGCGACTCGGCGGTGCGCGACATCAAGAACCTGCCCGACTCCGGCCACCTCTATGCGGCCCATGTCATCCACGACATCTGGCGCATTACCGGCGGCAACGCCATTGTGGTGACCGATGTGGGCCAGCACCAGATGTGGGAAGCGCAGTACTATCACCATGAGCAGCCGCGCACGCTGATCACCTCCGGCGGCCTGGGGACGATGGGCTTCTCGCTGCCGGCGGCGATTGGGGCAAAATTCGCCTGCCCGGAGAAAGAGGTCTGGGTAATCGTCGGCGACGGCGGCTTCCAGATGACCGCCGGCGAGCTGGCGACGATTGCGCAGGAAAAGATCAAGATCAACATTGCCGTCATCAATAACGGCTACCTGGGCATGGTGCGCCAGTGGCAGGAGTTCTTCTACGAACGCAACTACGAAGCGACGCCGATGGTCAGTCCCGACTTTGTCAAGCTGGCCGACGCGCACGGCATCGCCGGTCTCACCGTCCGCACTCGCGGCGAGGTGGCTGAGGCCGTCAACACTGCCCGCTCCGCACCAGGCGCGTTTCTGCTCAACTTCAAGGTCGAGAAGGAAGACTCGGTTTACCCGATGGTTTCCTCCGGCTCCGCATTGCACGAGATGATTCGCCGGCCGGGCGGCAAAGACCCGCTGGAAGAATCGTAAGAAGCAGCTTTTAGCTGTTAGCTTCCAACTTGTTCGTTGTTGCTTTCGTTGCGAGAGCAGTTCGTACAAGTCAGGAGTAAAGCTAGTATCTAGAAGCTAGAAGTTAGAGGCTCACTATGATGCACACATTTGTCGCTTACGTGGAAGACCTGCCGGGCGTGCTGACGCGCGTGGCTTCGCTCTTCCGCCGCCTGAACATCAACATCCACTCGCTCACCGTGGGGCGCAGCGAGCAGGCCGGGCTCTCGCGCATGACCGTGGTCTGCGAAGCCTCGGCCGAGGCCGGCCATCGCATCCAGGCCAGCCTCTATAAACTGGAAAATGTCGTGGAGGTCGATGACATCGCCCAGGCGCCTTCGGTGACGCGCGAGCTGGCGCTGATCAAGGTGGCCGCCACGCCGCGCACGCGTTCGCAGGTCTTCGAGCTGGTCGAGGTCTTTCGCGCGCGCATCGTGGACCTGGCGACGGAGTCGCTTACTATCGAGATGACCGGCGTTGAGAGCAAGATCGAGGGGCTGATCCAGGTGCTCAACGAGGGCGAGGGACGCATTCTGGAGATCTGCCGCAGCGGCAAACTGACGATGCGCCGCGGTCATCACACCAGCGGCGTGCTGAAGGCGATGAATGTCGGGGCGGACGGGCCGTCGGAAGAGCTTGTAGAAGATGGCGTGGCCGAGACGGAATAATCTTTTATGCTGTCATCCTGAGCGCAGCGGAACCTGGGTCACCAGCGACTGGTCTTCGTCGCTGGGGTGGGGAGTCGAAGGATCCGCGGCTGCTTTTCTCCAACGAAATTCGGATTTCAGATCAACATTTCATTCACAAACAAAGGAAAAGAGAGAAAAACCATGGCGAAAACTTACTACGATCACGATGCCGACCTATCCCTGATTCAGGCCAAGAAGGTCGCCATTATCGGCTACGGCTCGCAAGGGCACGCTCATGCCCTCAATCTCAAGGACTCCGGCGTGCAAGTCAAAATCGGTCTGCCCGCCTCGGAAGCCGAGTCTGTTGCCAAGGCGAAGAAGGCCGGCTTTGAAGTGGTTCCGGCGGCGGAAGCGACGAAGTGGGCCGATGTGATCATGATCCTCGCGCCCGACCAGATTCAAGCCAGGATTTATGCCGCGGATATTGAGCCGAACCTCACGGCGGGCAAGCTGCTGATGTTTGCGCACGGCTTCAACATCCACTTCAAGACCATCGTTCCGGCGGCAAACATCGATGTGGGCATGGCCGCGCCCAAAGCGCCCGGACATCGCGTCCGCGAGGTCTTCATCGAAGGCGGCGGCGTGCCGGGCCTCATCGCCGTCCAGCAGGATGCAACAGGCAAGGCCCACGACCTTATCCTCAGCTACCTCAAGGGCATCGGCTGCACCCGCGCCGGAGTGCTTGAGACGACCTTCAAAGAGGAGACCGAGACCGACCTCTTCGGCGAGCAGGCGGTGCTTTGCGGCGGCATCAGCGCCCTCATCAAGGCGGGCTTTGAGACGCTGGTCGAAGCCGGCTATCAGCCCGAGAGCGCCTACTTCGAGTGCATGCACGAGCTCAAGCTGATTGTCGATCTGATCTATCGCGGCGGCCTGGCCTATATGCGCTACTCGATCTCCGACACCGCCGAATTCGGCGACTACGTTTCGGGGCCGCGCGTCATCAACGAAGAGAGCCGCAAGGCAATGCGCGCCATCCTCAAGGAGATCCAGAACGGCAGCTTCGCCAAGCGCTTCCTCACCGACCTGAACTCCGGCAAAAAGGAGTTCAATGCCTTCCGGGCAGCAGAAGCCAAACACCCGGTCGAGATCATCGGCAAGGAGCTGCGCGCCGCCATGCCGTTCCTTGATCCGGTGACGGTGGAAGAGATATCCAAGGCGCGGTAAGTCCTGATGCTAATACCGGCTCTGTTTTACCAGAGCCGGTATTAGGTTGTTCGATTAGGAGCGGCCGTAATTGCGCGTGTTCTTGTGGCAAGTCGCGCACATTGCGATCAGATTGCTTGGTGTTGCTGACATGTTTGAGTTGCGATGATGGGCATCCCAACCAGGCGAGTACAACCCTCTCGGACAACGGCGTCCGTTATGGTCGCAAACGGTCATTGTGCATTCACAACGACCACCTGCACGCTGATAAATTTCATCGCGTGCCCACTGTGGTACTTGATCAGCCATGTTGTTTCCTCCGTGGCTTGTTTTTTGCCTGGCAAAACTTAGCCAGCATATTTTTCTTGACAGCACGAAGGCAAACCGATCAGACTGTGTCCAAATTAGTTTGCGCCCGTACTACGGGTGCCGGGGCAGGTGGTATCGAGAAGTTCTCTAGGCTACCGATACTATCTGAACTCAACGCCGCCTTCGGGCGGCGTTTTCCGTGCCTCAATTCTAGGCATCCGGCAGATGTAAAAGTACCGCTACCTGTGGTGTATGTCAATATATAATCACAAGATTATGTACCCTTTTTACACAGATGCTTTAATTTGGCTGAGAAATTGCTGCATAATTAGTGCACATCTGTGGAAAAGTAGTCCTATATACACATAAATAAGATAATTACGATCCAATCGTAATGACCAAGATAAACCTATACATCCTGTTGCATGTAACATTGAATCGCGATATGGTGTTTCATGAAACAGAGGTCCAACATGAGTGCTGGGGTTACAGAACGGGTACGCAAGCATCGCGAGGCGCTGCGGACGGCCGGCTTCAAGCCGGTGCAGATTTGGATACCCGATACGCGGCTGGAGAGCTTTCGTAAGCGATGCCAGCGGGAGTGCCTCTCGCTGGCCAACGACCCGCATGAGGCGGAGACGCTCGCCTGGATCGATGAGGTTGCGGATACGGACGGCTGGGTATGAAGCGCGGCGATCTGGTCCCGGTCGTCCTGGCCGGCGCGTATGGCAAACCGCGGCCCGCGCTGGTGATTCAGTCAGACCTCTTCGCCAAGCATCCTTCCGTTACGATTCTGCCCGTTACTACTGAGTTGCGCCCTATCGAAACCTTTCGCGTCGCCGTGGAGCCGAGCGAAGGAAACGGCTTGCCCGCCCGCTCGCAGATCATGGTGGACAAGGCGCACACCATCCCGCGCGAGAAGGCCGGCAAAGCCTTTGGCGAGCTGGACGCGCGAACGCTGGCCGCAGTCAACCGGGCGCTAGCTGTCTTTCTGGGGCTGGGTTAAGGTTGGTGCTAATAGCGGGCAAAAAAACACCCCCGAAGGATCACGTCTCTTCGGAGGCGCTTGCGTGACACAAAATAAACGGGGACCAGTAGCCGGCACTGGAGGTCGGTAGCACACGGCTACTGGTGATCCCTGCACAAACGAAGCTAGCTGCGGCTTCCCCTTTCCACGGCTACTTCGTGTCGCCAGGCTCAAAGAGGCATTCTTACGAGCGCTCCAAGCCATGTTGACTCTTGGAGTGTCTCTTATACGGATACAGCCGTTCCGTGACGGTCGTCACAGAGCTATGTGAAGCTTCCAATTTGGGATGTCAGCTAAAATGACCACCTGACGATCCGGATTCGCCAAGAAATCCTGAAGAAGTTGCGCCGGCGGAGTACCGGTTCCAGGCTGCAAGACGCTTTCTTTTCGAGGCTGAAAAAGGAAGGTTGACAAAGCGCGCCGCGGCTTTGAAAATCGGTAGTCAGTTCCCTCCGAGGTACTTCTCCACGTGACCGCACTCCTGAAAACGAATCTGGGTGACACGCCGCTGCTGGGCCGGGGCAAGGTGCGTGACCTGTACGCGATAGGCGACGCGCTGTTGCTGGTGGCCACGGATCGCATCTCCGCCTTTGACCATGTGCTGGCGACCGGGATTCCGGGCAAAGGAATGATCCTGACGCAGATATCGCTCTTCTGGTTCGATCTGTTGTCAGAGTTGGTTCCCAACCATCTTATTACGGCCGAGGTGGGCGAATTTCCCGCCTCATTGCATCCTTATGCGGATCAACTGGAAGGCCGCTCGATGCTGGTGAAGCGTGCCAGGATGCTGCCGGTGGAGTGCGTGGCGCGGGGCTATCTGACGGGTTCGGGCTGGAAGGAATACCGGGCGAGCGGGACGGTCTGTGGGATTCCGCTTCCCATGGGCCTCCTGGACGGCTCACGGCTGCCGGAGCCTCTATACACACCCTCGACCAAAGGCGAGGCGGGCACGCACGATGAGAATATCTCCTATGCGGCAACCGAGGCGGCAGTAGGCGCGGCGGATGCGGCGGAACTGAAGCGGCTGACGCTGGCGATCTATCAAAAAGCCGCCGAGCACGCCGAATCGCGCGGACTGATCCTGGCCGACACAAAATTCGAGTTTGGCAGAACCACGGATGGAATCATCCTGGCCGATGAGGTGCTGACGCCGGACTCTTCGCGTTTTTGGGAAGCGGCTGCGTGGAAGCCGGGCGGCGCGCAACCCTCATTCGACAAACAGTTCGTACGCGATTATCTTGAAACAATCCACTGGAATAAGCAAGCGCCCGCGCCGGGACTGCCGGACGAGGTCGTGGAGCGGACGCAGGCCAAGTACCTTGAGGCCTTCCGCCGCTTGACCGGGCGGGAGTTGAAATTGCACGGCATGGACGGGGCTCACAGTAAGTAGACGGAGTACGGCATGATTTGGGTGGACTGGGTTATCGTGTTGGTTATTGTACTGGCTGTTCTGGTGGGGATCAGGGAGGGCTTCTTCCGCTCAGCTGCCGTCGACAACGTCGGCGGCAAAATCCTGCACTGGCTCCTCGCCACCATGAAGCAGGCCGGCCCCGTCGCCAGCATCGGCAATGCCGCCGACTTCAACCTGGAAACCACCGTATTCCCCTTCATCCTGCGTGGCGTAAGCCTACTGGGCATCGATTCCGGCTTCGCCCCGCGGTCCATCCGCGAACGCGCATGGCAACGCCTGGCCTCCGATCTAAAGCCGCTGCACCTTGCCGAAATGACGCGCGTCATCGACTTCGACGCCCTGCCAACCTGCTTCGCCGACTTCATCGCCGGCCGCGCCAGGGGACGCACGGTAGTGAAGATTGCAGCTTGAGGTACGACCAATGCGCGATTCGATCTCGGAGGAAACAATGGTGAGCGCGGAAGGAATCGAACCTTCAACCTACTGTTGAACTGCTTATAACCTGAAATCAACGGTTTCAGCGACTTCCGGGCAGTTCATGTAGGCAGTTTGAGGCAGTTTTAGGCGCGGTTGCTACCAAGTTGCAACCAAATTCTCAAGAGGATTAAGGGACAATCTTTCGCATACCAGTTATCTCGGTCTGACCCGACGTTTGGAATCGTCAGGGACGAAGATGACTCCCAGCTACTCGGAGTGATCAGACGCTCGCCTACAATGCCCTATTTCGGAGTGTCGTGCCCCGCCCCCGTAAACCCCCACCTTCCCATCCACCGCAACGGCAACAAATCGATTCGTGGCCACGTCCTTGAATTGCACCACCGGATGCCCTTGCCTCGCCAACTGTCCCCAGCGGCTCGGCTTTTCCGAGTTCTGCTGGATGGCCGCGCCCTAAGGCATTGCTCTTCCGCGATTCCCGAAAGG
>JBKQLG010000012.1:0-7246 GCA_052147235.1 Occallatibacter sp. | reverse complement strand
TCTCACCGGACTCGACGATCGAGCCAACGTAGATGCCCTCCATGGTGCCGCAATCGTATTCAGTCACGATCACGTCCTGGGCAACGTCGACCAGGCGGCGGGTCAGATAGCCGGAATCGGCCGTCTTGAGCGCCGTATCGGCCAGGCCCTTGCGCGCGCCGTGTGTCGAAATGAAGTACTCGAGCACGGTAAGGCCCTCGCGGAAGTTCGCCGTGATGGGCGTTTCAATCACTTCGCCTGAAGGCTTGGCCATCAGTCCGCGCATACCGGAAAGCTGGCGAATCTGCTGCTTCGATCCGCGCGCGCCGGAGTCGGCCATGATGTAAATCGGATTGAAGGCGCCTTCGTCGTCCGCGCGCTTCATGTTGTCGAACATCTCATCGGCAACCTTCTCGGTCACCGCCGACCACATCTGGATCACCTTGTTGGAGCGCTCGCCGTTGGTGATGGCGCCGTCCATGTACTGCTTCTGGACCTCGACCACCTTCTTGTCGGCTTCTTCCACAACGGTGTACTTGCTCTCCGGAATCACCATGTCGTCCAGGCCCACGGAAAGACCCGAGCGTGTGGCAAACTGGAAGCCAAGTTCCTTGATGCGGTCCAGCATCCCCACCGTCACTTCCAGGCCCAGGTTCTGGTTGCAATAGTTCACCAGTTGCCCGATGCCCTTCTTCTTCAGCAGGCCGTTGATGAACGGCATCCCCTCCGGCAGCGCGTCGTTCAGAATCACGCGGCCCACCGTCGTCGAGATGTACTGTTTGTTGAAGTCCACCGGCTCAATGTGCGTCAGGTCCTGGTCATCGTAAGCCGTGGTCAGGTCCAGCACCGGGCCCGTGTAGCGCAGCCGGATCGGCGACAGCGTCTCCACTTCCTTGGCTTCCAAAGCCATCAGAATCTCTTCTGTGTTGGCGAAGACGCGCCCCTCGCCCTTGGAGTTCTTCTTGGCCTTGGTCAGGTAGTAGAGGCCTAGCACCATGTCCTGCGAGGGCACGGTGATCGGTTGGCCCGAGGCCGGCGACAAAATATTGTGAGACGCCAGCATCAGCACACTGGCCTCAATCTGCGCCTCCGGCGAGAGCGGAATGTGAACTGCCATCTGGTCGCCGTCGAAGTCGGCGTTGAAGGCCGTGCAGACCAGCGGGTGAATCTTGATCGCCTTGCCTTCCACTAGCACCGGCTCAAAGGCCTGAATGCCCAGGCGATGCAGTGTGGGCGCGCGGTTCAGCAGCACCGGATGGTCCTTGATGACCTCTTCAAGAATGTCCCACACCACCGGCTCCTGCATCTCCACCATTTCTTTTGCCTGCTTGATGGTGGTGCAGTGTCCCGTCTGTTCCAGGCGATGATAGATGAACGGCTTGAAGAGTTCGAGCGCCTTCTTCTTGGGCAATCCGCACTGGTGCAATTACAACTCCGGCCCTACCACGATCACCGAGCGGCCCGAATAATCCACGCGCTTGCCCAGCAAATTCTGCCGGAAGCGGCCCTGCTTGCCCTTCAATGTGTCGCTCAACGACTTCAGCGGGCGGTTGTTGGCGCCGCGCAGCACGCGGCCGCGGCGGCCGTTGTCGAAGAGCGCATCCACCGCCTCCTGCAACATGCGCTTCTCGTTGCGCACAATCACTTCGGGCGCGTGCAGGTCCATCAGCCTCTTCAAGCGGTTATTGCGATTGATCACGCGGCGGTAAAGGTCATTCAAATCCGAAGTGGCGAAGCGTCCGCCATCCAGCGGCACCAGCGGGCGCAGCTCGGGAGGAATCACAGGCAGCACGTCCAGAATCATCCAATGCGGCTTGTTGTCGCTCTTGCGGAAGGCCTCGACGACCTTCAGCCGCTTGGCGTACTTCAGCTTCTTCTGCGCCGACGTCTCCGTCTTCATTCTTTCGCGCAGCTCGATGCCCAGCTCATCGACGTTGACGCGCTTGAGCAGCTCCTTGATGGCCTCCGCGCCCATCATCGCCTTGAAACCCGAGGGACGGAACTGCCCATCCAGCTCGCGGTACTTGGTCTCGTCCTTGATGATCTCGCGTTCCTTCGCCGGCGAGTCGCCCGGATCGACTACCACATAGGACTCGAAGTAAAGAATGGCTTCCAGATCGCGCAGGGAGATGTCCAGCAGGTGGCCGATCCTCGAAGGCAGCCCCTTGAAGAACCACACGTGCGAGCACGGCGACGCCAGCTCGATGTGGCCCATCCGCTCGCGGCGCACCTTGCTCACCGTCACTTCCACGCCGCACTTGTCGCAGATCACGCCGCGGTGCTTCATGCGCTTGTATTTGCCGCACAGGCACTCCCAGTCAGTCACAGGCCCAAAGATGCGTGCGCAGAAAAGCCCGTCGCGCTCCGGCTTGAAGGTGCGGTAGTTGATCGTCTCCGGCTTGGTGACCTCGCCATGCGACCAGCTGCGGATCTTCTCCGGCGAGGCAAGCATGATGCGGATAGCGTCAAAATCGGTGATGGGACCAGAAAGCTCAAATGGGTTCGAACGGAACAAGGTGACCCTCCTTGGCGGGCCTCATCGACGCCTGCCACGGCTTTTCCCGGGATTCTTTATGGGTTCTTCCTTCCCGGGAAGCGGCGTTGACCGCTTTCAAGAAGAATCCGAAAATCAGCTATCAGCTTTCAGCCGTCAGCTCTCAGCTTCTTTCATGCCTGAGCTGCTTCCATGCATTCCAGCCAAGATAAAACTCAACAATGCCTCGGCTGCCAGTTCAGCCTTAATCAATCTGAAGGCTGAAAGCTGACAGCTGAAGGCTGCTTCTAGTCGGCGACCGCGGCGATTTCCGGCGCGGGCAGCTTCTTAACCAGGTCCGCGCGCTTAATCAACTCCACATCCAGGCACAGCGACTGCAGCTCGCGGATCAACACGTTGAACGACTCCGGCACGCCCGGCTCGATGGCCGCCTCGCCCTTGACGATTGCTTCATAGATCTTTGTCCGGCCATACACGTCGTCCGACTTCGCAGTCAGCAACTCCTGCAAGATGTAAGCTGCGCCGTAAGCCTCCAGCGCCCACACTTCCATCTCGCCGAAGCGCTGCCCGCCAAACTGCGCCTTGCCGCCCAGCGGCTGCTGCGTAATCAGCGAGTACGGCCCAATCGAACGCGCATGAATCTTGTCGTCCACCAGGTGCGAGAGCTTCAGCATGTAGATGTAGCCCACCGTCACCGGCTGCTCGAACTGCTCACCGGTCATGCCGTCAAACAACGCCGTCTTGCCCGAGGAAGGCAGACCGGCCGAAGCCAGCAGGGCCTTGATCTCTCCCTCGCGCGCGCCGTCGAAGACCGCTGTCCCAAACCAGATGCCGCGCTCCATGCCTGCGCCCACGCGCAACAGCATCTCGTCGTCGAGTTCCAGCAACTGGCGCAGTGCCGCGGTTCCGGCGAACTCCTTTTTCATCAGCTCGCGCGTGTACGCGGCATCGGTGTTGGCGCGAATGAGATCGGCAATCTTCTCGCCCAAGGCATGCGCGGCCCAGCCCAGATGCGTCTCCAGAATCTGACCCACGTTCATACGGGAAGGCACGCCCAGCGGATTCAAAACGATCTCCACCGGCGTTCCATCGGGCAGGTAAGGCATATCTTCCTCGGGAAGAATGCGCGCAATCACGCCCTTGTTGCCGTGACGGCCGGCCATCTTGTCGCCCACGCTCAGCTTGCGCTTCATGGCCACGTAAACCTTCACCAGCTTGATCACGCCCGGAGGCAGCTCATCGCCCTTCTGCAGCTTGGCGACCTTCTCGTTGGTAATCTTGCGCAGCACTTCAATCTGCCGCGAGGTCATCTCTTCGATCTCATCGATCTGCTCGTTGACGCGCGGGTCCTTGTCGGCGTAACGGATGCGCTTCAGATTCTTCGTCGAGATGCGCTCGATCGTTTCGCGATCCAGAATCGCCGCCTTGGTCAGCAGCCGCTTGTTGGTCCGTTCGTCGTGCAGATCGGCCAGCACTTCCTTGCCGCCCAGGATTCCGTCAAGGCGCTTCAGGCGCTCATCGGTCAGAATGCGAATCTCGTCGCCCAGATTCTTTTCCAGCTTGGCAACATACTCGCCTTCAATCTGCTTGGCGCGCTCGTCCTTCTCCTGGCCCTTGCGGCTGAAGATGCGCACATCGACGATGGTGCCCTCGATTCCCGGAGGGCAGGTCAGAGAGGCGTCGCGCACATCGCCGGCCTTCTCCCCGAAGATGGCGCGCAGCAGCTTCTCTTCCGGCGTCAACTGCGTCTCGCCCTTGGGCGTGACTTTGCCGACCAGAATGTCGCCATGCTTGATCTGGGCGCCGATGCGGATCACGCCGCTCTCGTCCAGGTCGCGCAGCGCGTGTTCGCTTACGTTGGGAATGTCGCGCGTAATCTCCTCGGGACCGAGCTTGGTGTCGCGCGCCTCGATTTCAAATTCTTCAATGTGCACCGAGGTGTAATAGTCCTCGCGCACCAGCCTCTCGCTGATGAGGATGGCGTCTTCGAAGTTGTATCCGCGCCATGGCATGAAGGCCACCAGCACGTTGCGCCCCAGCGCCAGTTCGCCCTGTTCGGTGCATGGCCCGTCGGCGATCACTTGGCCCTTGACCACCCGCTCGCCCTCGCGGACGACCGGCTTCTGGTTGATGCAGGTGTTCTGATTCGAGCGCTTGAACTTGATCAGCGTGTAGATGTCCGAACCCACCTCGCGCGAAAGCTGCGTGGGATGATGCTCGCCCTCCACGCGCACGATGATGCGCTGCGAATCGACCGAATCGATCACGCCGTTGCGGCGCGCCAGAATCACGGCGCCGGAGTCGCGCGCCGTCACGCCTTCCATGCCGGTGCCCACCAGCGGCGCCTCGGCCACCAGCAGCGGCACGCTCTGCCGTTGCATATTCGCGCCCATCAGCGCCCGGTTGGCGTCGTCATGCTCTAAAAATGGGACAAGGCTCGCGGCCACCGACACCAACTGCTTCGGCGAGACGTCGATGTAATCCACTTCGGTCCGGTTCACCAGTACAAAGTTGCCTTGCCGCCGCGCATTCACCAGATCCTCGGTGATCAGGCCATTATCATCGAACTCGATGTTGGCCTGCGCGATGGTGTGCTTGTCCTCTTCCCACGCCGAAAGGTAGAAGCTGAACGGGATGGGTTCGATGAGATGCTTGCCGGCCTTCTTCAGCCCCGCGTTCAACCGCGCCGCCTCTTCCTTCTCAATGTGATCGCCCACGCGCAAGCCGCTCTCGCCTGCGTTGGCAATCTCCACGAAGTCCAGAATCCGCGAGTCTTTCACCTTGCGGTATGGCGACTCGATGAAGCCGTACTCGTTGATGCGCGCAAAGCAACTCAGCGAGCTGATGAGACCGATATTCGGACCTTCCGGCGTTTCAATCGGACAGATGCGCCCGTAGTGCGTCGGATGCACGTCGCGCACCTCAAAGCCCGCGCGCTCGCGGCTCAAACCGCCCGGTCCAAGCGCAGAAAGACGGCGCTTGTGCGTGATCTCGGAGAGCGGATTGGTCTGATCCATGAATTGCGAAAGCTGCGATGAACCAAAGAACTCGCGAATCGCCGCCATCACCGGCTTGGCGTTGATCAGGTCGTGCGGCATCGCCGTCGAAAGCTCCTGATAGACGCTCATCTTTTCCTTGATCGCCCGCTCCATGCGCACCAATCCAATTCTGAATTGGTTCTCCATCAGCTCGCCGACGGCTCTCACGCGCCTGTTGCCCAGATGATCGATGTCGTCCACCATGCCGATGTTCCTGCGCAGCTTGAGCAGGTAGCGGATCGTCGCGTAGAAGTCCTCAGGCGTCAGCGTGCGATTGTTCAGGTGCGTGGCGTCCTGGTTTTCATACAATTTGATGTTGAACTTCAGTCTTCCCACGCGCGAAAAATCGTACTTGCGCGCGTCGAAGAACATGCCCTCGAAGAGCGCCGTGGCCGTGTCCAGCGTCGGTGGATCGCCCGGCCGCAGCTTGCGGTAGATCTCGATCAGCGCCTCTTCGGGCTTGCGGATCGAATCGCGCTTCAGCGTGTTGGTGATGATATTGCCCACGTCGTCGCGCTCCGGGAAGAAGACCTCGAAGCTGGCCGCGCCGCTGGAGAGAATCTTGTGCAGCCGGTCGGCCGTCAGCTCGACGTTGGCCTCCACCACCACTTCGCCGGTATTCAGGTCCACCACGTCGGCCGCGGTCAGCGCGCCATCCAGCTCAGCCGGCTCAACCTCGATCCGGTCGATAGCAGCAGCCCGCAACGCCTTCAGCGAGTGCGGCGTGATCTTGCGCCCCGAGAAGGCGATCTCGACGCCGTTATGCAGCACCGCGTGCGCCGGCTTGGCGCCCACCAGATGCGTTGCGCCATGGCCTTCCTCCGTAACCGCCCAGTGCAGCTTGCCGTCGGCCACGTGCAGCCGGTCCACGGTATAAAACGTCTTCAGAATCTCTTCGTCCGAACGCAGCCCCAGCGCCCGCAGGAAGATCGTCCCCAAAAACTTGCGCTTGCGATCGATGCGCACATAGAGCGTGTTCTTCTGGTCGTACTCGAATTCCACCCACGAGCCACGATAGGGAATGATCTTGCCCAGGAAGTAAGTGCGATTGCTGGCCGTCTCAAAGAACACGCCGGGCGAGCGATGCAACTGCGAGACAATCACGCGCTCGGTGCCATTGACGATGAAGGTGCCATTCGGCGTCATCAGCGGGATGTCGCCGAAGAAGACCTCCTGCTCTTTAATGTCGCGGATCGTCTTGTTGCCCGTCTCCGGGTCCTTGTCGTAAATCGTCAGGCGGACGGTGACCTTGAGGGGCGCCGAGAAGGTCATGCCCCGCTCCTCGCACTCCTGCTGGTCGTACTTCAACTGCAAGCTCACCGGGTCGCCGCACTTGTTGCAGAAGTCGGGCGTGTTCTTGTTATAGGTGCCGCATTTCTGGCAAAGCACATCGCCGGGATGGAATGGATCGGTAATCACCATCGACCCGCAATGCACGCAGGCCGTGCGCAGGTGATGCAGCCCTTTCAGGTGGCCGCACTTGCACTCCCAGTTGCCGATGGAAAAATCCACAAAGTCCAACGGCGAGATGCCGCGAAAATCGGTGATGGGAAATACCGACACAAACACCGACTGCAAACCGGCGTCGTCGCGCTCATTGGGCAGCTTGTCCATCTGCAGAAAACGCTCGTAGGAGCGGCGCTGCACTTCAATGAGGTTGGGAATCTGCGTTGCGGTGGGAATCTTTGAAAAATCGAGCCGGCTGCGAATCGCGCGCTTCTCGTTAGGCATGATC
>JBKQLG010000011.1:0-11806 GCA_052147235.1 Occallatibacter sp. | reverse complement strand
CGCGACGTGCCCATGCCCGACGGCAGCCCCCGCCCGCTTGCAGAATCAGTTCCGAATCGCGAGGTCTATATTCACGGCCTCATTCGCGACGCGAATCGCGAAAAGATGTCCAAGACCAAGGGCAACGTCGTTGATCCCATCGAGATCGTCAAAACTTATGGGACTGATGCGGTGCGCTTCACACTAGCCTCGATGGCCTCGCCCGGCACAGACATTGCCTTCAATGTGGCCCGCACCGAGGGCTACCGCGCCTTCGCAAACAAGATATGGAACGCCGCGCGCTTCATTTTTATGAATATGGAACGTGCGAGAGAAGTAGGCATTGTTGTTGATCGAGAAGCGCTAGGCGGAATGCCCACAGTGGCTGACGATGCGCCGCTCGAAGCTCGCTGGATTGTGGCTGAACTGAATGCGACGGCAGCCAAGGTCAACCAATCCCTTGAAAACTATCGTTTTGACGACGCGGCCAATTCGATTTATCAGTTCTTCTGGGGTAGCTTCTGCGATTGGTACTTGGAAATCGTCAAACTGCGGCTCGACTTTTCTGAAAACACTGATAAAGCACAAACAAGGGCCGCGCTCACCACTCTGGTAAGTGTCTTCGAGGCCTCGTTGCGGTTGTTGTCGCCGTTCATGTCGTTCCTGACAGAGGAGCTTTGGCACGCGGTTTACGACGGCAATCCACCGGCAAAATCCATCGCCCTTACGGACTACCCGCAGGGTCGCTACTCGGGAGACATCGCGAAGATTTCGTTTGCACACGCTTACGAATCGGATGCCCTTGAGATGCGTGTTATCCAATCAGTCGTGACCGCCCTTCGTTCTCAACGCAAAGAGTGCGGAGTACCAGAGAAAGAGATAATCCCCGCAACGATATATTGCGCACAAGAAGATGGTTCTTTGACACTTGGGTATCTTTCGAAAGACTCGAATAGAAGACTCTGTAACTCTCTTGCCCGCGTTGATTTGACTGTCGAATTGGGAAGGCCACCAGCGGGTAAGAAGGTTAGATCTGAGATCGGATTCAGCGCAGTGGTGAGCTACGAGGCGCCAATCGATGTGGCAGCAGAGCGAGAGCGTCTTGCGAAAGAGATTGCCAAGTACGAGAAAGGTCTAATCTCCGCCGAGCGGCAGTTGGGAAACGAGAGCTTTTTGGCCAAGGCTCCGGCGCAGGTGGTGGGGGGATTGAAAAAACAAGAGGCCGAAACGCGGTTGCTGCTGGAAAAAGCGCGCGCGGCGTTAGATAATCTGAACAAAGGAAGATAAGGTATGTCTTGTGACTGTGCTCAATGCCGGCAACATTATCGGACGCTGGGAATCGCGTACGGAATACCCTCGGAATCAGAGGTTGAAGAAGCCTACCACGAAGCGGTAAAGCAGTGGCATCCCGATCTTTATGAGAGCTATGCCAGCCTGCGCGCGGATGCGGAAGAACGTTTCAAGCAAATCCAAGTCGCCTGGCGGGAGCTCAAGGCGCACACTGGAGCTTCTGTGGAAACGCCGGCAGAGAGCACCCCTGCGGCAAGAACTCCAGTGGACAGAAGTCCTGTGGACAGCGTTTATACCCCGCCCCGGAGCGTCCAGGAGGCGCCGGCCCTCTCGTTTGACGGCGTGCCAGGCTGCCTAGTCGAGTCGCAATTCACCGAGCAGATCAAGCAGATGATCGCCGACCATCTGGGAAGGCTTGGCTCGGCCCTTGCGATTGTTGACCTAGCCGGTGCACGATTGTATGCTGCCGGCTACTCTCAATTCTTTCTCCTGGCGGCCAGTGGAATCATGGCGCGGGATGGCCGTAACATTGTCTCCGTGCTCTGGTATAAAGACCTCGGAGAGATCACCCTGATTGACAAGCGCAAGCAGGGCAAACCGGGCTTGTGGCAAAAACTCGTAGAAGGAAGTTCCGGCGACAAGCCGGAGAGTTCCCTGCAAATCTATCGAAGCAACGGAACGCTGTTTATTTCCATCGGCCCTCAAGTTGATGAACGCGCCAAGCGGATCATTTATAACTTTCTCTTGAGCAAGAAGGATCAAGCGCAACCCTGAAGCGCGCAAGGGAACCATGGATTGGAAGAGCAGCAGCATTGACGCATTGCTGGAGCGGGCGCTGATTGAAGATCAAGCAGCCGGCGACACCACCACCAATCTCACCATCGACCCCGGCCTGCGCGCCTCCGCCTCCATCGTTGCGCGGCAGGAGATGGTGGTTTGCGGGCTGGGATCGGTTCCTCGCTTTCTGGAGATCTTCGCCCGTCTCGACAAGCGCGCCCCCGCGCAAACCCGCTACGAAGTGATCAGTCATCCAGAGATCTTCGACGGCGTGCGCGTTCATGATGGCCAGGTATTGGCGGTCATCCGCCACAACGCGCGCGCGCTGCTGAGTTGCGAGCGGGTGATTCTGAATCTATTGCAGCACCTGAGCGGCATTGCCACACTGACGCGGCAGTTTGTGGACGCCATCGACGGTACCGGCGTTCGCGTGCTCGATACGCGTAAGACGGTTCCGGGTTTGCGAACTCTTGAAAAATACGCCGTCCTCTGCGGTGGGGGAACCAATCACCGCCTCGATCTGGCCAGCAGCATTCTTATCAAGAACAACCACATCTCGCTGGGCGGGGGGCTGCCCGTGGTGCTCAAGCAGGCGCTCGAACGGCGCGAGAAGGGCCAGCGCGTGCAGGTGGAGGCGCGCAGCGAGCAGGAGCTGGAAGAAGCGCTTCAATTCGGCGCCGAGGCGATTCTGCTGGACAACATGACGCCCAAGGAAGTGAAGAAGTCGGTAGAACGGATCAGAAAGGCAACAAGAGGAGTGGCCGGGAACGGCATTCCGATCGAGGCCTCGGGCGGTATTGTTCTGGAAAACATCCGCGCCTACGCCGAGACCGGAGTAGACTTCATCAGCGTGGGCGCGCTGACGCACTCGGCCAAGGCAGCGAACATCTCGATGCGCATTGCCGCGGAAACGGCGTAGCCGTGTACGACCTGGCCGCATTGGAGGCCGCGCTGGCCGAAACTGTTTTTGCGGGCAAGCTGCATTTTTCTCCGGTTACGGATTCCACCAACTCCGATGCGATAGATGCCGCGCGCAGCGGGGCGCCGCACGGCTCGGTCTACCTGGCTGATGAGCAATTAGCCGGTCGCGGGCGTGGCGATCACACGTGGGATTCGGTTGCCGGCGATGGGCTCTATCTGAGCGTACTGCTGCGTCCACAACTTCGCGCCGTCCGTCTGCCGCTGCTTCCGCTGGCTGCGGGACTGGCAGCTGCCGGTGCGATTCGCGCCGCGGCATGCCTTGCGGTCGATTTGCGCTGGCCCAACGACTTGCTTATCGGTCCCAAGAAGGTCGGCGGCATTCTAGCCGAATCTAAGAGTTCAGGCGGGGCGGTTGATTTTGCCGTAGTCGGAGTTGGCATCAATGTCCACCAGCTGGCCTTTGATCCTGAGTTGGCCACACCCGCCACCTCGCTGGAATTGGAGGCTTGCAGGAGAGTTTCGCGCCAGGATTTACTCATCTTCCTGCTAAAATCGCTGGAGCGTGAAGCAATTGGGCTGGCTGATCCGACGGCGGGATCAACGATTCCAGCGCGCGTCGAGCTGGCCTCGACATGGATTCGCGGGCGTAACGTTGAAGTGCATGGCCCGCAGGCTTGCACAGGTGTGACGGCCGGACTGGACGAACGTGGATTTCTGCGGGTGCAGACCGAGGATGGATTGATTACCGTGCAGACCGGCGGGATTCGCGCCATAGAGATAAGCTGAGAAGACGATGCTGCTTGCAATCGATGTAGGCAATACGAATACGGTACTGGGGCTGTATAGGCTCGAAGACGAGAAGCCTGAGCTGGCCGCGCACTGGCGCGTCACCACGCACCGCGCGCAGACCGCCGACGAGTATGGCGTACTGTTCGTTAATCTCTTTGAAATGAATGGCTTTTCCACCAGCCAGGCGCACTATATTATCATTTCATCGGTTGTCCCGCCGGTCGAGGGGACGCTGCGCGAGGTCTGCCAGACTTACTTCCACACGGAGCCGCTCTTTGTCGAGCCGGGAATCAAGACAGGAATGCCGATCCTGCAGGAGACTCCGGCGGATTTGGGCGCGGACCGTCTGGTGAACGCCGTCGCCGCCTTCGAGCGCTACGGCGGGCCGTGTATCGTGGTGGACTTTGGCACGGCGACGACCTTCGACGTGATCTCGGCCAAGGGCGAGTATCTGGGCGGAGCGATCGCGCCCGGGCTGGGCCTCAGCGCCGAGGCGCTCTTCTCCCGCGCCGCGCGGCTTACGCGCGTGGACATCAAGCGCCCGGTCAAAGTCATTGGCACCAACACCGTCACCCATTTGCAGAGCGGGCTGTATTACGGCTACATCGGCTTGGTGGACGGTGTCCTGGAGCGCATCATTGCTGAGCTAGGGCCCGACTCTGGCGCGCCGGCACGAGTCATCGCCACAGGCGGTCTGGCGCGGCAGATCGCGGAGGACTCACGCTACATCTCCGAGATCGACGATATGCTCACCCTCGATGGGCTGCTGATCCTCTTCGAGCGCAACCGCACCGTTAAACCGCGCGGACGGACGCACTGAGACGATGAGGCGTTGTGCTGAATTATTTCAACTACTTTACCGAAATCGAAGAGCGCTTCCAGCAGCGGCGTGGGACGCTTTTATTGCTCTCGACGCTGGACTGGGCGCTGATTGAGACCTGGCGAGAGGCCGGGATTCCGCTGGACGCGGTGCTGCGCGGCATCGATGCGGCCTTCGACAAGTATGAAGCGCGGCAGAAGCGCGGCCGAATGCGGCGCATTAACGGCCTGGCGTGGTGCGCGCAGGCGGTGATGGTAGCAGCCGAGGAGCTGCGCGAGGCCGCTGCCGGCACGGCTCCCGGTGCAACTACTGTCGTCCGCGAATCGGGCTTTGAAGAAGAACGTGTGGCCGCGCACCTGGAAACCGCAGCCGCCGCTCTGGATGCCGCTACGGTGGCCCCTGAAGCCTGCGCCGCAACCGCCGTCCGATTGCGCCAACTGGCGGCCGAGGCGCGCGCTGCCGTGACGGATGAAAGCGCCGCGGCTCACGATAGCGCCGCGGCACATGATTTGGAGGCGCTCGAACGCACCCTCACCGTGCTCGAAGAGAAGCTCTTTGCTGCGTTGACGGCGGCGGCTCCGGAAGAGTTGCTGGTTGGGCTCAAAGAGCACGCGGCGCGTGAACTGGCGCCTTATCGCAGCCGCATGGGCGCCGTGCAACTGCGCCAGGTGGAACGCCAGTTTGTGCAGAAGCAGTTGCTTGTGCACTATAACCTTCCACGCCTCAGCCTCTTTTATATGAGCCAGCAATGACGCCCAGAAGACAAATCACCATGCAGCGCCGAGCCAAACAGGCCGCGAAGACACTTTCTGCCGGGGAGAACAAAACCGGGAAGCGCACCTCCGGGGCTAAAGCCTCTGTTGATTCTGCTGGCGTTGTGCGGGGGTTGAAACCCCCGCCTCCCTCCGTATCAAGTCTTTTTGCAACCCGTGAGACCAGACTCGCCGAGCAGCAGCTTGTCGAAATCGAGAAGGCGATCTACGGCGGCGCTTTTCTGGCTCGGCTGGAGGGCAAGGCCATTTACGTGCCGCTTACCTTGCCCGGCGAGCAGGCGCGGGTGCGCATTACGCAGAGCAAGTCCGGCTATGCGACTGCCGAGGCCGAGGAAATTGTTCGCGCCGCGCCGGAGCGCGTTGCGCCCGCCTGCCCGCACTTCGGCGCTTGCGGCGGCTGCCATTACCAGCACACGGACTATAAGAGCCAACTGGCCTTCAAACAGGCAATTCTGCGCGAGACGCTGGAGCGTGGCGGCGTCCGAGCGCCGGAAGAGATTGCCGTACTCTCCGGCGAGCCGTGGCGCTATCGCAACCGCATCCGTCTGGCCTTCGATGCGGACGGGGACCTGGGCTATCGAGGCCGTCGCTCCAATGTTGTGGTTCCCATGCGCGAGTGCCCCATAGCCGCGCCGTTGCTGGTCGAGGCCGCGCAGGCATTTGCTCAGATTGCGCGTGGCTTTGCTCCACTGCTGCGCCCCACGGAGATTGCTCTCTTTTGCAACCCGGCCGAAACTGCGCTGCTGGTTACTGTCTTCACCGCAAGCTTGCCCAAGCTGCGCTTAAACGAAGTGGCGCTGGCGCTTCACGAGCGTATTCCGGCGCTCACCGGCGCGGAGTTGGTCATCGAGGGAGGTTCAGGCCTTCAGCCGCACACCATCGCGCAGTGGGGCGTGGCATCGCTCGAGTACCCTGCGGCCGGCTTCGATTATCGCGTGGACCATGGGGCTTTCTTTCAAGTCGACCGCTGGCTTGTGGACGCGCTGGTCAATCGCGTCATCGCCAGCCATCAAGGCAAGCTAGCCTGGGACCTCTTTGCCGGCGTAGGCTTGTTCGCGCGGCAACTCACGGCCCGGTTCGACCGCGTGGTAGCCGTAGAATCTGCTCCTTCGGCCACGGCGGCATTGGAGGAAAATCTTCGCGGCACGGCTGGCGTGGCCGTCAAGGCGGAAACCCTGGCCTTCCTTCGCCGCAGCCGCATGGGCAAACGCCCCGAGCTGATCGTCCCTGACTTGATAGTTGTTGACCCGCCGCGTACCGGCTTGGGCGCGGAAACCTGCGCGCTGCTCGCCGAGATCGCCGCCCCCGCCATGGCCTACGTTTCCTGCGATCCCGCCACGCTGGCTCGCGACCTGCGCGTATTGATCGCCTCCGGCTACCAAATCCAATCCATCACCCTCGCCGATCTCTTTCCCCAGACTTTTCACCTGGAAACAGTGGTCCAGTTGCGGCGCGCCTGATAGGCTTGAGGGCCAGAACAGCTTTTTGTGCTTTGAAGAGCAATGCAGTCCGACTCACCCAACTCCGAGCAAGCCATCGGCGCTCCTGCCGCGCTGGGCGCATTCCCGCTCTTTCATGCGGCGTGGCTCTTTGCCGCCGGAATTGCTGTCGCGCAGGTACATTATCTGCGACCCAGCCTGGTGCTGGTTGCGCTGGCGCTTGTGGCTGTGTTGTGCGGCGTGGCGGCCTTCCGCGCGCAGCGTATTGCCTGGCTGCCGCTGGCCGTGCTGTGGCTTCTGCTGGGTGCGTGGTGCGCGGAGATGGAGCCGCACCCGGCGCCCGCGCCCGCGCTGGCGGCGCTCTCCGACGGTCTGCTACGCACCGTGGAAGGCACGGTTGTCGATGCGGGGCCGGTGCGCGGCGAGATCGAACAGAACCTCGACGAGCCTACCGCGGCCCAACGCCCCGCCCAGCGCATCGACCTGCGCGTCTCCAGCCTGGAAGTGGTCACCGACACCGAGGACACGCAGACTCCGGTCGAAGGCGGCGTGCGGCTGATCGTTCACTGGCCGCAAAACCCATCCGGTCCGTCAGGCCAGCAGCTCTTCCAGTGCGGTGAGCGCATCCGCGCCGTTGTTCGGCTGCTGCCGCCCGAGGTCTATCACGATCCCGGCGTCTGGAGCCGCGAGGATTTTCTTGTCGATCAGGGCATCACCTCGACGGCCACGGTGAACATCGACCGGGTTGACCGCCTAGGCAAGTCTCAGGGCCTCTTTCTCGGCTGCCGCCTGAGCGGCTTGCAGCGCGCCACGAGCGCCCGCCTGCTGGCTCTTCCCGCTGCCATGCGCCGCCTGCCCGCTCTGTTGCGCCTCTCCCAGGACGACGCCATCATGCTGGCCGCCATGGTCACCGGCGACCGCACCGTCCTCACCCACCCGTTGCGCGTAGGCTTTGAGCGCACCGGCTCATTTCATATGCTGGTGGTTTCGGGCTTTCACCTGGCCATCGTGGCCGGCTGCATCTTCTGGGTCGCAAAGCGCCTTCGGCTGCCGCGCGTACCGGCCACGCTTCTCACGATTCTGGCTTCTTTCGCCTATGCGCTCTTCACCGGCTTCGCTACGCCGGTCGAGCGCTCGCTCTGGATGGTCACCCTTTATCTGCTTGGCCGTCTCCTTTACCGCGAGCGCAACGCTCTGAACACTATCGGCTTTGCCGCGTTGTGTTTGCTGGCTTACAGTCCGCGCAGCCTATTCGACGCCAGCTTCCAAATGACGCTGCTGGCGGTTGTCGCCATCGGCGGAGTCGCAGCTCCACTGCTGCAGAGCACGATTCACCCTTACCTGACGGCTACGCGCGACCTGCGTTTGCACGCCCTGGACGCCAAGCTGGCCCCATCTCTGGCGCAATTTCGCGTGATTCTGCGCATGATTGCCGCGGGGCTGAAGAAGGCGGCGGGCGGTCGATTCGCCGGTCTCATTGCCTGGCGGCTCTTCCCCTGGACCGTGCGCTTGTTTCTTCGCTGCGTCGAGTTGCTGGTCGTCTCCTGCGTAGTCGAGCTGGCCATGGCCCTGCCCATGGCTCTCTACTTCCATCGCATCACCGTCTTCGCTCTGCCGGTTAATGTCTTCATTCTGCCGCTGCTGCTCATCCTGATGCCGGCCGCGCTGGTCACCTTGCTGGCGTTGGCGGTCTGGCCGCCCATCGCTGTTTTTCCGGCAATGATCGTGGCTGTCTTTCTTCACATTGGTATCGGTCTGGTGCACCTCTTTGGTTCAATGGCGTGGGGCGACTTCCGCATTCCCGCGCCGCTGCTTTGGCAATCACTCGCCTTCTGCGTGCTGCTTGCGGCGGCTATCGTGCTATCCCACCTTAGCCACAACAACAAGAACGTGGCGAAGATGGGGCACCCGCTTGCTCTTCGCTGGCCCCGCCGAGCCGCATGGGCAGCGCTGGTCTGCGCTGCGTTGGTTGCCGTTGCGCCCCGTCCGGTCGATCACCCGCGCGACGCATTGCTGATGGAGGCCATCGACGTAGGCCAGGGCGATTCCCTGCTTTTGATTACGCCCGACGGCAAAACCCTGCTCATCGATGGCGGCGGCTTCGGCGGCGGCCCGCATCAGGCGCCTCAGGACTATGACATCGGTGAGGAGGTCGTCTCTGAGGTTCTGTGGTCGCGCGGTCTTCGCCGCCTCGATGTGGTCGCCCTCACGCATGGTCACTCCGACCACCTGGGTGGCTTGCCCGCCGTGCTGCGCAACTTCCATCCTGCCGAACTTTGGGTGGGCAACAATCCCCGCTTCGCGGCCTACAACGCACTGCTCGACGAGGCCGCTGCCCTTCACGTCCGCGTCCGGTCGTTGCGCGCCGGCGACGCCTTCTCCTTCGGCCCAACCCAGGTCAGCGTTCTGGCGCCCTTCCGCGACTATCAGCCCGGCCCGGAGCCCACCAACAACGACTCGCTGGTGCTGCACGTTTCCTACGGCGCGACTTCCGTTCTGTTGGAAGGCGACGCGGAGGCGCCCATCGAGCAGGCAATGCTGGCAGAACCCGGACTGGCCAGCACGCTGCTCAAGGTAGGCCATCACGGCAGCAACACCTCGACACGTCCTGAGTTTCTGGCCCGCGTGCACCCTGAGTGGGCCGTCATCTCGTGCGGTTTGCATAACCGCTACGGCCATCCTCGCACGGAAGTTCTGCAAGCACTGCAAGCGGCCAAGGTCCGTACCTTCAGCACCGACATCAACGGCGCGGTCTGCTTTCGCCTCGACGGCAAAACCACCACGGCGGATTATGGTTGCGGCTGGCGGGTTGAGCCATAATAGCCAGTGCCGAATTGTCCGCATGAGAATTGCCCAAAGCCCGAAGGATCACTTACGTTTCCCTGAGTCTGTCAATTCCATACAGCCTTTTGCCGCCTAGTTGGCATATAATCCATCCGAGATAATCATTCGGCTGTCAGATGCCATATATCGGCGTCAGTCACCGCGGAGGTTGCCATGTTGAAGCCGTTGTTGTTCGTCTCTGCCGTTGTGTTATTTGGCATTACCGCCGCGTCCGCCCCCGGCCCCGAGCCGCAGAAAGCTGCCCCCGCTTCCGCATCCGACCAAAAGAATCAGGCCAAGTCTAGCGAAAAATCACAGGCGCGCGCGAAGGAGCTTTATGGGCAGGAGTGCTCGGTCTGCCATGGGGAGACCGGGGATGGGAAAACCGATCTGGCCAAGGACATGGGATTGACGCTTGGCGATTGGACCGATCCCAAGACGCTGGCCGGCAAGCAGGAACAGGAGCTGTTCGACGCCATCCGTAACGGCAAAGGCAAGATGCCTCCAGAGGCCGTGGGCCGTGCCAAGGACGACGAAGTGCGGAACCTTATCCTCTACATTCGCGGCCTCGCCAAGTCGCAACCGGCCGCCGCGCCTGAAACGCCCGCTGCGCCCATCGCACCCGTTGCACCCGCAGTGCCCACCACGAACAACTAGACTCTATCGCGGGTGGTCTGGATTGCCGGTAGCTACCGATGTAGGTTGTTCCGGTTCACGGAGTTCTTCGATGAGTTCTGCGCGAGATTTCTCTCTCCGTTCATCGGCCTACAAATGATCATCAAGAATCCGGGCTGTGGAGCAGGCTGCTAGAACCGCATTCTCAATCCAAACTGGAACTGCCGCTCGCGGTAGAAGTTGGTCGCGTTGATGTTCAGCGGCTGCCCGAAGGCCGTGGAAGTGGGGTGTAGGATGGTCCCGTTGGTCTTCGTGAAGGGACCGGTCATGAAGTTGAGCGTAGGCGGGCCGCCGCTGGAATCGCCGGGTTCGAGGTAGTATCCGGTCGTTTCCAGCTCGGTCACGTTCTGGTGATTGAGAAGGTTGAAGCTCTCGGCCAGCAGCTCCAACTGCCGCATTTTTCCCAGGTCGAAGCGCTTGCCCAGCCGCAGATCGGCCTTCCAGGTTCCCGGATAGCGGTAGGTGTTGCGGCCGATGTTATAGACAATGTTGTCGTTGCCCACGCCGTAGATCCGGTTGTCGCCGCCCGAGCCGTTCATGCCCGGTCTCAGCCCCACGAAGAGGTCGCCGGGGGTTGCCTGCTGCGTATCCGGCGTATTACAGAAAGTTACACCCGCACTTACAAAGCACTCAGGCAACGATCCCGATACGCGCATGGTATAAGGTAATCCGCTACGCGCCTGCAAGATGCCGGAGAGCATCCAGCCGTTAGCTAACTTACCTGTCCGGCCACGCAACTTCCAGAGCGATTCATAGATAACCATGACGCCCAAGGAGTGGCGTATGTCCAGGTCGCTGGCTCCGTATTCCTGTCTGAAGTCAGCAGCCGGGTCCATCTGACTTTCGTTAGGGTTCCAGTCCGCAGTGTGTGAATAGGTGTAATGTGCGTGTAGGCTCAGCCCTCGACGGCCATAGCGTTCGACCTTGAGCATTGCCGCCTCGTAGGTCGAATTGGCCATGCTCGTGATCTGGTCGATCTGTTGATAGTCTGGGTTGAGCCAACCCACGTATCCGGCCGAGGGCCAGGAAGCGTAGAAGGGAGCTGTGATCTGAGAGGCCTTGATGGGACCGAGACCGGATGGGTCCACCACGGCATAGGTGATGGTTCCCTTCACCCTGGGACCGAGATTGGTTTCGACGAAGACAGGCAGACGGCGGCCGAGGCTCACCATCGAGCTGGCGGTCAACTCCACATGGCCGGGCAGCGTCTCTTCCACGGCGGCAACGGCCTGATTTACCTCAGGATTGCGGAAGATCCCGGCAAACTCCACAGCGCCGGGCTTGATTACGCTGCCTGGCTTTCCGGCCAACACGTACGGAAACGGGGGTGCGCCGCCGCCGTTGTTCGGCAGGTCGTCGGTGGGCCGCATGAAAAAGCTCAGATCACCGTTAGGGAGCCTCTGCGCAGGTGCGTGATTTTGTAGTGAGGAAGTGATCTGCGATCATTTTTCTCGTTTCGGTGCGTTTTACAAAGGAAAACCGCGGGACTCTTCTCGTCTTTTTGAACTCTGGAGGCCGTT
>JBKQLG010000010.1:0-4777 GCA_052147235.1 Occallatibacter sp. | reverse complement strand
CTTTTGGATTCGGCCGGTCCGGCTGTGGTCGCGGTCGACCTTGGCGGCAGGCTGATCTACTGCAATCCCGCGACCGAGCGCGTGCTGGGCTACCGTGCCCCTGAGTTGCTGGAACGGTGGGGCACCTTGGAGCTGCTTGCGCCCGGCGAACCGGAGCGGCTGGTAATGGAGATGCAAAAGCTGTGCCGCGTGGAGCGGCCGGCGGAGGCCAACCGGGCGGGGCTGATGGCGGCGTACATGCAATGCGTTCGTATGCTGCCTCCGAGCACCGTTCCGAATTTTGACGCCAAAGTGCGCCGCAAAGACGGCGTGCAGATTCCGGTGATGCTGCACATCTCGGCTTTGCGCGACGCGCTGGGCGAGCTCACGGGGTTGGTCGTCGTGGCCGTGGATCAAACCGACAGCCAGCACCGCGAGTTGGCGCAGCGCGAGTCGCAGGAGCGGTACCGCGACCTGTTTGAGCACTCCACCGAGATGATCGCCACGCTGAGCCCCGCAGGTCAGTTTCTCTACGCCAATCCGGCGTGGAAGCGGTGCTTTGGAGTGGACCAGGCGGCGCTGCTCGATTTGCGATCCTTCGAGGAGCTTTTCTCAGAAAGCGTCAGGGACGAGGTGGCGGCGCTTTTCCGCCGCGCCCTCGATGGCGAGATGGTGGACCGTATTCCCCTGCGCCACCATACGCTGGACGGGCGCGTGCTGGAACTGGAATTGAGCCTGAGCCGGCGTCAGAAGACCGGCGTTCCTCTTGCCGTGCGCTGCCTGATGCGCGATGTGACGCAGCAGAAGCAGCGCGAGAACCGGCTGGCATTGCAACTGGCAGTGAGCCAGATCGTGGGAGAAAACGCACCGGGCGAGTCGGCGGGCATGCGCATCCTTGAAGCGCTGTGCATCCCGCAGGGATGGGATGTGGCCATCGAGTGGGTGGTTGGCGCCGAGCAGAAGCATCTCGAATTTGGAACGGCGTGGGGAGTACCCGGCCGCAACGCGGAGGCGCTCATCCAGGGCAGCATGGGGTTGACGCTGACGGGGACAAGCGAGCTGCTGGAGCGTGCCTGGCACGAGGGACGGACGGTGTGGGCGGCAGACCTGGAAGATGCGCCCGCATCCGGGCGCATGATCGCGGCGCTCAAACAGGAGATGGTGTCAGGCTGGGCAGTGCCGGTTCGTGCCGGCAGCAAGGTGCTGGCGGTGCTGGAATTCTACTGTTCCTTCAGGCTGCGCGAGGATCGCGAGGCCATGGCGGCGATCGAAACGGCGGCGGCTTCACTGGGGCAATTGCTGGCGCGAACGCAGGAGCGGGGACGCGCCGAGGAATTGAGCCGCCAACAGGAAGTTTTGCTGGATGCGGTGGCTGAGGGGATCTGCGGGCTCGACCGCCAGGGAAAGGTGACTTTTGCCAATCCCGCTGCCGCGCGGCTGCTGGGTGCGCCTGTGGATGCGCTGATCGGCAAGCCGGTGCATGATCTGCTGCACGGCGCCGCGGGCACAGATCGCGCATGCAGTGAAGAATGCCCTCTGCGCAGCGTGGCAACAAAATCTGCCGCAGCCAGCGGCGAAGAAAACATCTTTCGCGCCGACGGCAGCTACTTCCCTTCTGAATATGCTCTTACTCCCATCCGCGCGCACGGCCGCGTTTCAGGCTCAGTGCTGAGCTTTCGCGATATCAGCCAACGTTTTGCCCTCGACCGGATGAAGGATGAGTTCATCTCCACGGTGAGCCACGAGCTGCGCACGCCGCTCACTTCCATCCGCGGAGCGCTGGGCTTGCTCAGCTCGGGCATTCTTGGCGAAGCCAACGAAAAGGCCACGAATCTGCTGCGCATCGCCCTCACCAATTCCGACCGGCTGGTCAGGCTGATCAACGACATCCTTGATTTGGAGCGGATCCAGAGCGGGCGCGAGCCGCTTGCCTTCAGCAGCGTGCAACTGGCCGACGTTGTCACGCAGGCCATCGAAGATATGCAGCCCATGGCCGATGCTGCCGGCGTGCAGTTGATTCACGACTCCACCAAGGTGGAGATTGCCGCCGATTCCGACCGCCTGCTGCAAGTTGTCACCAATTTGCTTTCCAATGCCGTCAAGTTCTCGCCGCCGAACTCACCGGTGAGCGTGATGCTGCGCCCCGGCGTGACTGGCGTGATTCTTTCGGTCATCGATCATGGACGCGGAATTCCCGCCGACAAGCTGGAGGCGATCTTCGGCCGCTTCCAGCAGGTGGACGCATCCGACTCGCGGCAAAAGGGCGGCACCGGCCTCGGCCTGGCGATCTGTCGAACCATCGTGTTGCAGCACTCGGGCCGCATCTGGGCCGAGCGCAATCCAGTGCGCGGTTCCACCTTCCGCATCTTTCTGCCCTATCATCCCGCTCCCGCGGCCGTTGCGGGCGGGACGGAGATCGAACCCGGCCACGGCACCGTTGTTCTGGCCGACGCCAATGCCGATTCGCGCCCGCGGATCGCGGCGCAACTGGCGCGGCATGGCTATTCTGTGGTGCAGGCAGCCACGGTGCAGCAGACCTTGTCCGCGGCGCGCAATGACCCGCAAGCCATCCTTCTCGATACGGCGTTGGACGGCATGAACGGCTGGGAGATTCTGCCGCTCCTGCGCCGGATGGATGCAACTTCGCATACGCCTGTGGTTTTGTTGAGCGTGGATGATCCGGAGAATCCACGCGAGCTGCCCGCGGGCGCCGATGGATGGGTCCACAAGCCGCTCAGCGAAGAGGCTCTGCTCACCGAGCTGGCGCGCGTGCTTTGCGGCACCGGAGAAAAGGCGCGCATCCTCATCGTGGAGGACGACCACGATTTGGCGAATGTCATCAGCGAAGTCTTCGCCCGCGACAGCATCCAGGTGCAAACCGCGCATTCGCTCGAGGAAACGATCAAGGCTTGCTCGACTTTTCAGCCGCATTTGATGTTGCTCGATATCGGGCTTCCCGACGGAGACGGCTTTAATGTCGCGGATTGGCTGCGCCAGCAGGAAAACCTGGCCCAACTGCCGTTGGTGGTTTACTCCGGCCGCGAGCTCTCGGCGGAGCAGCGAAGCCAGCTCACCCTCGGCCCCACCTATTTCCTCGCCAAGACGCGCGTGCAGCCGCAGCAACTGGAAGCTCTGGTGCTGACCATGCTGCGTTCTTCGCGTACGACTGAAGACGCCGCGCTGCCCGAATCGGCGGTACCCAATCCATAAACCAATAACACCGACGGGCGCCATCGACAACTCCGCGGCGGCGCTTGAGAATAAAACGTGAGGAAGTTCCGCCGTGGGCCGCAAGATTCTGATTATCGACGATGAAGAAGACATTCGCGAAGTAGCTTCGCTGAGCCTGGAAACAGTAGCCGGGTGGGAAGTGATCAAAGCCAGCTCAGGTGCGCAGGGAGTGGCTCGCGCCGCCGAGCTACACCCCGATGCGATTCTGCTGGACGTGATGATGCCGGGGATGGATGGTCCTGCCACGTTTCGAGAGCTGCGCAAGAATCCGGCCACAGCTGGCATTCCGGTACTGCTGCTAACCGCTAAGGTGCGGGGCACGGACCAGCGGCGATTTGCCGACCTCGGCGTCGAGGCCGTGCTCTTCAAACCCTTCGATCCGCTCACGCTCGCGGCGCAGATTTCGCGCGCGCTGGGCTGGAATTGAACCCGATTCCCGATGATGGATTCCGACCAATCTCCGGTTCTGCACGACGCGAAAATTTCCGAAGCCCTGGACAAAATGTGGGTCCGCTACCGGCCTCAGATTCTCGAGCGCGTGGCCGTCCTTGAAGCCGCGGCCTCGGCCCTCACCGCGAACAATCTCACTGCATCCGAGTGCGAGGCCGCCCACTCTGCCGCGCACAAGCTGGCCGGCACCCTGGGAATGTTCAACCTGGAGCGCGGCACCAATCTGGCGCGCGAGGTGGAGGCCGCGTACGCGCCTGAATCCCCACCCGATCCCGACGAGGCCGCCCGCCTCGCTTCTCTCGCCGCCGAACTGCGGGCGATGATTGAAAGCCGCCAGCCGGGGATTGAAAGCCGCCATTCCGGGATCGAAAATCGCCAATCGAGCAGTTGACCCGGAACCGTTACACTCTTCAACAGTGATTCCGCACGATCCATTCGCGTCAGAAAACGACGAGACGCCGCAACTGGGCCTCCGTTTCGATGAGCCGCGCCCGTCGCGCCGCATCTGGCCCGTGCGCGAACTGGTGGCGCAGGTGCGCGAACTCGTGGAGCAGGAATACGGCGACATCTGGGTGGAGGGCGAGATTTCAAATTACCGCCCTGCTCCATCGGGCCACGTTTATTTCACGCTGAAGGACGCCGATGCGCAGTTGCCCATCGTTCTCTTCCGGCGTCAGGCTGTTCTTCTCCGCTTCCGGCCTGAAGACGGCCTGCACGTGCTGGTTCGCGGCCGCGTGAGCGTCTACGAACAGCGCGGGCAGATGCAGCTTGTCGCGGAGACGATGGAGCCGGTGGGCGCAGGCTCTCTGCAACTTGCCTTCGAACAATTAAAGGAGCGGCTCAGGCTCGAAGGCCTCTTCGACGCTGACCGCAAGAAACCCCTGCCCATGTTTCCGCGCACGGTGGGCATTGTCACGTCCCCCACCGGCGCTGTCATCCGCGACTTTCTGAACATCGTCGGCCGCCGCCACTCCGGCTTGAATGTTCTGCTTTCTCCGGTCTCCGTGCAGGGTGAATCCGCGCCCGCTGAGATCGAAGCCGCGCTGGCCGAGTTGAACGCAACAAATCTCGTCGACCTGATTGTTCTTGCGCGCGGCGGAGGCTCGCTCGAAGACCT
>JBKQLG010000009.1:0-6444 GCA_052147235.1 Occallatibacter sp. | reverse complement strand
TTTTTCCAAGTTATTTCCATTCAGAAACCTTCGGCATTGTCCTTCTTGAAGCTATGTGTTTCAGTCTTCCAATTGTTGCGACAAGGTGGCGCGGGATACCCGAAGTTGTCGAGGAGGGAAGCTGCGCGATTCTATGTGAACCCCGGGATGTTGCTGGCTGCCGAGACGCTTTGGCTCAACTTATCAACGATTCCGCTCTGAGAGGTCGGATGGGCAAGAGCGCGAGGGAGAGATTTCTACGTTATTTCACAATTGAAACGCATCGCAACGCGATGGAGCGTGCCTTATCACTATTGAAAGGATAGGCGAGTGGAGAATGCGAGTATTTATTACCGGGGGAAGCGGATTCATCGGGACGCGTGTGATTGATAGGTTGCTAAGCCTATACCCAGATGCCGAAGTGCTTAACATCGACCGCGAGAGGCCGAAGCTATCCAGGCATCTTCCCTATTGGTATATGAGCGACCTTCTGGAACCGGCAACCTTTATGGAGGCCGTGAAGGAGTTTCAACCTACATATGCGATCCACATGGCAGCAAGAACAGATGATAGCGGGCTTACTTTGGACGATTACCGAGTAAACATTGAGGGCAGCGCCAATTTTATAAAGGCAATTAAAGCTACGGGAAGCGTAGAGCGCACAGTTTATTACTCCACACAATATGTAGTGAGGGCCGGCCCATTGTCGCAGAGCGACCGGGAATACCGCCCGGTGAATGTATATGGCGAAAGCAAGAAAGAAATGGAGGAGATGATCCGGCAAGATGCAAGCCTTCCAGGCATTTGGACTATTGTGCGCCCAACTAACATTTGGGGTCCATGGCATCCTCGCTATGCGCAAGAGTTTTGGCTTGTTGTAAAGAAAGGGATGTATGTACATCCAGGGGGGGCCGCGGTAGTCCGTGCCTACGGATATGTCGGGAACATCGCGGAATACACTCTTAAGATTCTTGCAGCGCCAGCGGACGCGGTCGCTAGCAGGACATTTTATGTGGGGGATCCGCCAGCGGATATCCTTTTATGGGTTTCCGCGTTCTCAAAGGCTCTCACGGACCATCAGCCGCGCGTTGTCCCAAGGCCTGTCTTGCGCGGGATTGCGTTGATAGGAGACATCATCAGATCCACTGGGCGGCCGTTTCCATTGTTCACCAGCCGTTACAGGAGCATGACGCAAAGCTATCTTGTCGATATGGCCCCAACCTTTGCAGTTCTTGGCAGCCCCAAATACTCCCTTGAAGACGGAGTCAACGAGACAGTTGAATGGCTCAGGTCTCTCGGTGGTATCTGGACAAGTTAATAGGTTCGATAGAAGGGAACTCTTTATAGTTAGCGAGATAATCCTCCGCCGCTTACGCCCCCATCCGCATAACCCGCTCCTCTCCACTTAGTACGCGGAATACGCCCTCGGCGAGGACTTGCAGCTCATTCTCGCCGGGATAGACCTGGACCGGAGCAATCCATTCCAGGTAACTGCGCAACTGCCTCACTAACCTCTCCGAGTGCGCCATTCCGCCGGTCAGCAGAACGGCGTCCGCCTTGCCCTTGAGCACAGCCGCCATCGCCCCGGCCTCCTTGCCGACCTGATAGACCATCGCATCGAAGACCAGGGCGGCTTCACCGTCTCCCTCGTCGATCCGCCGCTCCACCTCGATCAGGTCGCGCGTGCCCAGATAGGCGAAGAGCCCGCCGTCTCCGAAGAGCTGGCGGTCGATCTGAGCCTCGGTGTACTGGCCGCTGAAGCAGAGCCGGGCCAGCGCCCGCACCGGCAGCCCGCCCGAGCGGTCCACTCCGAAGGGGCCTTCCTCGATGGAATTGCTGTCGATCATGCGGCCGTCCTGGTGGGCCGAGACGGTGATTCCGCTGCCCAGGTGCGCTACAATCAGCCGCAGCGCCGGGTAAGTGCTTCCCTGCTCGCGCGCAAATCGCCGGGCTACTGCCTTGGTGTTCAGCGCATGGCCGATGGAGGTGCGCTCGACCAGCGGCGAGCCGGTCAGCCGCGCGCACGCCTGCCACTCGTCCACCGTCACCGGGTCCACAATATAGGCGTTTACGCCGGCGGCCTGGGCGAAGCGCAGCGCCAGCAGCGCGCCCAGATTTGAGGCGTGCTGACCGCGGCGCGCCAGCCGCAACTCCTCCACCATCGCCTCATCCACCTGATACGTGCCGCAGGGCAGCGGCGGCAGCATCCCGCCCCGCCCCACTGCGGCGGCAAACGCCTCTGCCGCGTACCCGGCCTCCGCCAGCGCCTGCTCAATCAATCCCGCGCGATAGTCCAGCCGCGCCAGCATCGGCTTGCCGCGAAAGCGCTCGATCTCATCATCCCCATGCCGGATGGTGTGCTCCCATTCGGCGCCGTCCTCGGTATAAACCCCAAACTTCGTGGACGTCGCTCCGGGGTTCAGAACCAGCACCCGGCTCTTCTCGTTGGTCAAAAGTCGTTCCTCCAGGGCCAGAATGAGTTTACCTTGTATCCCGCGCCTCTAACACCCTTCCGGAAGAGCTGCTGACAGCCTCGCGGCAAAACGTACCATCCCGGCCAACACTCGCCGATCCTGCCACAAATATCCTGTTTCGGGGTCGAATCCGTGCTATACTCTTCTCAATCGTAGAATTCGATCTGAAGTTCTTGCCTGTTCCGGTTACCGCCTACTCGCAAACTTCCACATTGCGTTCGCGGTAAATCAGTACAGAGGAGCAACACAGAAATGGAAACAGGCACAGTCAAGTGGTTTAACGACGCCAAGGGATTTGGATTTTTGAGCCGCGAAAACGGCGAGGATGTATTCGTCCATCACACCGCCATCCAGTCGAACGGCTTCCGTTCGCTGCAAGAGGGCCAGCGCGTCCAGTTCAACGTAACCAAGGGCCCCAAGGGCTGGCAGGCTGAGAACGTCCAGGTCGTCTAAGGGCTACCCCCTTCAAACGGTTCGGATTTAAACAGAGAGGGACGGCAAATGCCGCCCCTCTCTTGCGTTGAGTGGAATTCCTCTGCCAGCGTGCCATTCAAAACACTGGTTCGCAGCCCGCCGGTTGCGCCGATAATATCATCATGGATTTCCAGCGTTCCTCCGGAGTTCTGCTGCACGTCACTTCCCTGCCCTCCCTGGGCGGCATCGGCGACCTTGGGCCTGCCGCCCATGAGTTTGTAGCCTTTCTCGCCGCGGCCCACCAGCACGTTTGGCAGGTGTTGCCGCTCTGCCCCACCGGCTACGGCAACTCGCCCTATGCGGGCACATCGGCCTTTGCCGGCAATCCCTTCCTCATCAGCCTTGAGTTTCTCTCCGACTGGGGCTGGATCGCCCCAGAGCGTATCGCCAGCCAGGGCGGTAGCAGCGGTACGGTGAACTTTGAAGAGATCGAGTTGCGGAAGGTGAGACTGCTGGACGAAGCGGCGGGCAACTTTCTCGACCACGGGCCGCACGATCCAAAGCTGGCTTGGCAGTGGGCGCACTATGAGAAGTTCTGCCGGGCTGAGGCAGCCTGGCTTCCCGACTACGCGCTTTACGCCGAACTGCGCCGCCAATTTTCCACCGGCGCGTGGACGGTCTGGCCGGAGCCGCTGCGCCGTCGCGAACCGAAGGCCCTGGCCGATGCCGCCGCCACCCATGCGCGGCGGGTGGCCGAGGAGCAGGTCCTGCAGTTTGCCTTCGCCACGCAATGGAACGACCTGCGCGTGTTGGCGGCGGAAAAGGGGATTCGCATTCTGGGCGATGTGGCCATCTTCGTCAACATGGATTCGTCCGATGTCTGGGTCCACCCCGAGCTCTTTGAGCTGGATGAACAGCTCCGGCCGATTCGCATCGCCGGCGTGCCGCCCGACTACTTTTCCTCGACCGGCCAGCGCTGGGGCAATCCGCTCTATCGCTGGGATGTGCTGGCCGAGCGGTGCTTCGACTGGTGGATTGAGCGCATCCGCCGCACCTGCGAGCTCTATGACATCGTGCGCCTGGACCACTTCCGCGGCTTCGAGTCCTACTGGGCGATTCCCGCCAAAGAGGAGACTGCGGTCAAGGGCGAGTGGGTCAAGGCGCCGGGCCTCGCGCTCTTCTGCGCGCTGGAGGCGGCGCTGGGTCCGCTGCCGCTGGTGGCCGAGGACCTGGGCGTGATCACCCCCGAAGTGGACGCGCTCAGAATGGAACTGGGCCTGCCGGATATGAAGGTGCTGCAATTCGGCTTCAGCAACCGGGGCGCGCACATCCACCTGCCCCACCGATACACCCCAGCCACCGTGGCCTACACCGGCACGCACGACAACAACACCACGCTGGGCTGGTGGAAGACGGCCCCCAAAGCCGAGCGCGCCGCCGTCGAGAGCTATGTGGGGCCGGTGGGCAAGCAGCCGGTCTGGCCGCTGATCCGCGCCGTCGAGGCCAGCGTGGCGCAAATGGCGGTGATTCCGGCGCAGGACTTGCTGGAACTGGGTTCCGAAGCCCGCATGAATACCCCGGCCGTCGCCGCCGGCAACTGGCACTGGCGCGCCCCGGAGGCCTGCTGGACCCCGGAGCTGGCCGTAAAGCTGGCCGCGCTGGTCGAGGTGACGGATCGGGATAATGATCCGCTGGGCGAGGCGGAGAAAACGGACGAGAGTTAGTTCAACCAAATCAACATGCTTCGGCAAACAACAATCAGTCCTACCGGAGTACGTGCGACTGAGGATCTAGCGAGTATCTTTTTCTACCAGCCGAAATGAAGATTGTACCGTCATTCCCTACCACCAGGTCATCAATCATCCCGGAATGTTGAGCCAACATAACGAGATCCCCTCCTGTTACATCGCTCATCTGGTAAACACAATAGTTGTATGTTCCGTCTTTCCCTTCCGACGCCGCAGTAAAGATAATTTGCATCCCATCGCCGACATAGGACGCTTCTCCGAACGAAGCTCCAAGAGAAGGCTCATTAGGCACATGAGGCTGGAAGATTCTTTTGATCTGGAGAGGCTTCGCAATATCGAATTCCTCAATCAGGGATCCGATAGGATATCCAGAGGTGCTAAGTAGAAATCGCTCTCCATCTGGGGAAACAGAAAGAGAGCGAAGATCAAAGAAATGCTGCTGGGTCAATTCGGTTGAAACTGCACCTGCAACGGGACCGTCGGGATCGATGATGACTTTCACTATATCGAAGTCATGACGCCGGGGCCTCGCTATCGGGGAATAGTGACCGGTAAAACGCGATATTACATAAAACAAGGTACGCTCGTCGATACCAAATGCAGGCATAAACGCATCTTCTTCAGGCGCTGAAACTCGATGCGCATGGCTACCGTCGATTCGAGAAACCCAAACCTCAGATTTAGCCGCCGCTCCATCAGACAGGGCATACGCAACGACATTTCCACTTCGTGAGAGTGCAGGGAATGTTTCCCATCCATTCGTGCGATTAGTCAGTCGATGCGCCGATCCTGCTCCCGGAGATTGAACATAGATTCTTGATTCCCCATCGTTGTTCGCCGTGTAAAGCTGGATAGAACTAGTATGATTCGCGATGGGTTTCTCCTCGGGATTGGGCGGTTGAGTAGTTTGACTGCGGCATCCCGCACCTACCCCGACTACGCAGAGTAATCCAATGATCAAGATTCCTCTAATCAAGACGACCTTCCTTTCATTCCAAACGTGCAATGCCAATTGAGTTGTTCTCGTCTGCGTTTCGAGCATCGTACCTTCTCTAGCTCCTGATCTTATAGCGTTTCGCTTTCAACGTGCTATCGGCGTCACTCTTGAATGGACTATGCGGAAAAGCAGGTTTTGAAAGGGCACGGCTTTCGCCCTGCTCAAAGGCCTTTTTCCAGAAGCAGGCAGGCCTTTTCTTCCAGATCGGCGATCTCGCCGAAGAGACGCGAGGCGGAACGCACCTTCTCCTCCACGCCCTTCATCGTTTCAACCTCCCTGAAGAGCATGGCGATCTCCGTGAACCTGGCGCCGGATTGATGGAAGATCTCCGCGGCGCTCTCGAGCGCCGGCTTGCGGGCGATCTTGGCGCCTTCTTCCAGAAAGCGCGCGTACATGGGCCGGAAGCAGCCGCCACCGGTGCCGCCGATCTCGATGAAGACATAGAGGTTGAAGAGGTTCATGCGCAGTTCTTTGTCCTTGTAGAGCGCCGGCCATTGCAACAACTGGCTGGCGGTATGGCGCAAACCCATGACTCCAAAGTTCTTGATCGGCGGATGGAGCAGAGCATCGACCGTCTGCGCAATCGAGGCGGTAATCTCCTCGCTCCCCGGAGTGCGAAACCCGGCAAAGTCGAACTCCAGGCGCAGGTTTTTGGGCGGAAACGGCTTGTAGGGCGAGCTTCGGGCCTTGGCGAGCTGCTCCAAAGTGACCGGTGCATAGAATCCCTTTTTCACTCCGGCCATTTGCGGGTCCATATCGGAGGCCAGAACGGTGCGCCCGCCGTCATAGCCGCAGACTACAAAGGCGTGCCCGCCGAAGTGATACTCCTGCG
>JBKQLG010000008.1:0-4529 GCA_052147235.1 Occallatibacter sp. | reverse complement strand
AAACTTGTCCGTTATCAGCAGTGCGGCTGTTTTCATTTTCTGACTTTCAGTTGTTATCGCAGACAGGCTCTGTTGACGCGGGAGGGAGCTTATGGCGTCTTGGAGCGGGAGCTTGAAGCGGTGCGTGTGCGGTACGGTTTTGCGGTTGCCGGATATGTTCTGATGCCGGAGCACGTTCATCTGCTGGTTGGGGAGCCGCGCCGTTCGTCGCTGTCGGTTGCGATTCAGGTGTTGAAGCAGCAGACATCGCGCAAGCTGAAAGAACGCGGCGAGGTCCAGTTCTGGCAGCGTCGCTATTACGATTTCAATGTGCATAACGAAGAGAAGCGCGTCGAGAAGCTGCGCTATATGCATCGGAACCCAGTGGCGCGGGGTCTGGTTGAAAAACCTGAAGACTGGCCGTGGTCGAGCTTTCGGCATTACGCAACGGGCCAATGTGGCGTGGTCGAGATTGAATCGCACTGGACAGCGTTTCGGCGAGGAGGTCAACTGCCCGAATATCTCCGATACACTGAAAAGGATAGTTGAGGTTCGTGGCATCCCACCCTTCGCGAAAAGCGCGAAGGATGGGGCACCCTCAGTTATGGGGTGGTCAAGACCTTGAAAAAGGAGTGCGCCACCCGCCGAATACACTCACAAAGATGGATGTGTGGATATGGATAATTGTTTTAGTGAAGGGGATCGGGTCCGGATTTCAGATGTTTTCTTTTGGGCCAAGGGAGCGACTGGAATGGTCTCTTCCCCGCCAGCTGAGGTGACTGCGATTTCCGGCCCCTGGGACGGAGGACTTAGTAGGCAGGAAAAGAGCACGTTAGGAACAAATAAGGTTTATTGGGTTTGGTTTGATGAGCCTCAATTCGATGCAGATGGAGATGGTCCGTATAAAGGCGGGTCCATCTGGGAAAGCGCGCTAACCAAGCTTGCCGAAAGGCAGGCGGGCGGACGAGTGGCCTAGATCTCGTTTTTTGAGATCGGGGAAACGATGAACCTCAACAATTTGTTTCCAGTAGCCGCGAGCCGTCCTCTGGGGCGGCTTGTGGCGGGTGGCCCCGGACCCGGTGAGATTTCCAAACCACGCTGAGGGTGCCCCCAGCCCCTCGCTTTTGGGGACCGGGGATTGAAGGCAGCCATTTCACTGCCGTCGGATTCACAATTGGAGTATCCTTGTGGTGGGTGAAAGGCGAGAGAGGTTGGCAACTGCTCGAGTGGATTTGCTACCGGTAGTTCAGCTCCTCCCCGGTCCCCAAAAGCGAGGGGCCGGGGGCACCCTCAGTTATGGGGTGGTCAAGACCTTGAAAAAGGAGTGCGCCACCCGCCTATCGCAGTCTCCGGGGCCAGCGATTTCGGGGTCACGGGTTCCAATCTCACGCTCACCGGCGGCCACCAGGGCGAGCGTTAGCTTTCGGCAGAGCCCTCCTCCGCGCTTTCGTTATACACTTTTCTTATTATGGACATTACAGGTTGCGGTACTGCGATTGTTACGCCCTTCCGTGCGGATGGATCGATCGATGAGACGGCGTTGCAGGCGCTGGTGAACTGGCAGATCGAGTCGGGGATCGACTTTCTGGTGGCCTGCGGGTCAACCGGCGAGGCGGCCACGCTGGACGAGGACGAGTGGCTGATGGCGATCTGCATGGTGGCCGAGGCGGCGGCCGGGCGGGTGCCGGTGTGGGCCGGGTGCACCCACAACTCGACGCGCACGCTGCTGCGCTACGCCAGCCGCCTGAAGCAGATCCGCGGCGTGGAGGCGGTGCTTTCCGCCAATCCCTACTACAACAAGCCCTCGCAGGAGGGACAGTTTCAGCACTTCCTGGCGCTGGCCAGGACCGTTGCCCCGCTGCCGGTGGCGCTCTACAACATTCCCGGACGCACCGGGGTGAACCTGGAGCCGGAGACGGTGGTGCGGCTGGCCGAGGCCGCGCCCAACATCCAGGCCGTCAAGGAGTCCAGCGGCAGGCTGCCGCAGATCGCCGATCTGGTTCGCTCGCTGCCCCGCAACTTCAAGGTCTTCTGCGGCGATGACAATCTTGCGCTGGCCTCGATTGGCGTGGGCGCGCAGGGGCTGGTCAGCGTGGCCGCCAACGAGATACCCGCCGAGATGGGGCGCATGATCCGGGCCGCGCTGCGCGGCGAATGGGCCGAGGCCCGCGAGCTCGAACGCCGTTACTCGCGGCTGATCGATGCTAACTTCTGGGACTCGAATCCCTGCCCGGTGAAGACGGTGCTGGCGCTGATGGGCCGCACCACCGACCATGTCCGCCTGCCGCTGGTGCCTCCCCCGGCCGCCACGCGCATCCGGCTGGAACGGCTGGCCGGAGAACTCGGGCTGCTCAAGCATTTGCCGCCGCCGGATGGCCCCCCAGAGGTGTTTTAAGGCAGGGAATTGGAAGAGGAACAGAAAACAGTTGCCGGCGAGCCATGGTCGCCGCGAGAAAGGATAGGTTACCGATAGCAGTCCGGCAGTCGAGTCCATTGAAAAAGAGTTCCCAAGCCTGCCAGTTGCTTAAGAATATTATTTTCCGCAGTAGCGCAGATCGCCATGCAGGGCTTCGATCCCTTCTCTTCCGGCGGGGTGGGTCAGGACGGCGCTGGTGCTGAAACTAATGCTCAGCTCACTAGGTACCTAAGAGTTTGGTTACCTATTACCAGAATGTAGCAATTTGCTCGCCAATCCTCAGATTTTGCTTATAAAAAAATCAAGAAATATGTCAGTATTGTCGATAGAGGGGAATAGAAGTGGACGCCACGACAGCGGTGTTTCTAGACAGGAGAGCCGCAGTGGACAAATCGCGCGAAACCGGAATCCCATATCCGTCTGATGATCATTCGTCAAAGGCGGAGGATAGTGCGGAGCCGGGAAATCGTTGTGCCTACAATCGAACGAGGGGATACATCCTCGGCGTGGAGGTAGATTGCGGCGATTTTTCCTATGCGAGCCTCGCCGATCGGCTACCGATGCTCACACCCAAATCCGGCGCGGGGGTGTGGATGGCCCCGTTCAGAGGAATTCCTGCCACGCAAGTGCCGGTCCCGCTCGATCTGATTTATCTGGACGCGGAATGCCGGGTCATTGAAGCTGTCGAGTTCTTCCCTACCTTTCAAGTTTCCTCTTCGAGTGCGCCGGCGTCCAGCGTGCTGGCGCTGCCCGTCCACTCGATTTATGCATCGCATACCCAGCCGGGCGATCAGGTGGCCTTTGGCCAAGTGGAGCAAATCGAGCATGAACTGGCTCAGCTCTTCGGTCCAAACGCCTCTGCCAGCGTGGTGCAAGAAGCGCTTGTCACGCAGGTGCAGGAGAAGCCGGCCGTAAAAAGCGCTCCCGCTCCACTGCCCGTCCTGGATCGCCCCATCGCGGCGCCTGCCGCACCTCAGCCAGTTCAGGATGCAAGTCAGGCTGTACCGTGGAAGAAGGACCAAAGCAAGCCGAAGAGCTGGCTGCAGCGGCTTTTGGCTCCAGAACCTACAGAGCCGAGAAAGACTCTGCGGGCAGCGTTGCCCGATCTAGCTGCTTACTTCTGGACCGGCGGCACACCGCAGCCGCACGACATTCGGAATATCAGTCCGACGGGAATGTTTGTGGTGACCGATGAACGCTGGTACCCGGGCACGCAGGTACAGATGACGCTGCGGAAGGCAGAGCGCGAAGGAGCGGGTCCGGAGGCTACGATCTCCTTGCTGACCCGTGTCAAGCGCTGGGGCAACGACGGTGTCGGCCTGGAGTTTGTGGTGCGAGATCCCCGCGCTTCGCGCACCGGAGAAGCTACCCCGTCCGAAGCCATCGAGCGTGAGGTGCTGGATCAATTCCTGGCGCGAATTGGGCACGGCAAAGACTAGGGCCTGTTCCCACTACCCAGGTGGGCGGCGACGGGAGCCAATATTTCTCAGATCGAGGAATGAGGAGTGACGGATACCGGGTGTATCCGAGCGACGATGGACGAAGAGGTGGGGGAAATTGGCCCCGTCCCTGCGGGCTGCGGCGAAAATCCGGCCATACTTCATTCTTGCCCTCGACGGTGGACCCGCCACAGCCTTCGGGCTCGGCTTCATCTCCACCCCACGAACGAAGACCTGTCCGTGGGAACCCCGGTCTGGCCGGATTTTCGCTGGCAGCGGCACCCACCGGGGTAGTGTGAACAGGCCCTGGCATCCGCGACAAATCAACCTGAGAAGTTCTCCTATCCGGCCAGCGCCTTCTTCACGATTTCGCTGACCGTGCGGCCTTCTGCGCGGAGGCTGGCGGCCTGGAGTTTTGCCTGGACAGCCTTCATCACGGCGCCCATCTCCCTGGGAGTGGGTTTCTGGCCTGCGGCGGCGGCGACTTCGGCGACGGCGTCGGTGACCAGAGCCTGGAGGGCGGTTTCGTCGAGAGCCTTGGGCAGGAACTCCTCGATCACGACGATCTCGGCGGCTTCGGCAGCGGCCAGTTCCGGGCGATTGCCCCTGGTGAACTGGTCGATGGAGTCGCGGCGCTGCTTGATCATCGTGGCCAGCGCCTCTTCGATGCGGTTGATCTCTTCGCCAATGGCAAT
>JBKQLG010000007.1:0-6270 GCA_052147235.1 Occallatibacter sp. | reverse complement strand
TGAAGACAGTTTCAAGCACGGCAAGCTATTCCACGGCTATCCGGTGCTGGGGTCGCTCGATAATCTTGGCGCGATCATGGCGCGAACGCCGTTCGACGAAATCGTTATCGCGCAGGAGACGCTGTCTGCCACGCAACTGGCGGCGCTCGAATCGTTCACGGTGAGTCATCGGGTAACGCTTCGCCGCTTCTGGCTCGCCGTCACCGAGATGAGCGCGCCAACGATTTCGGATCAGCAGCTCACGACTGCCTGAACCCGGCGAAGCCGGGAGTTTGGGCTTGCTTCGTTGTTTGGCGACCTTAACTTCGTCGCCGCGAAACTTAAGTCAGGTCTGCGCGGCGATACATCGTGACGACCGCGGCTCCTCCAAGCCCGAGATTGTGCTGGAGGGCGACCTTGGCGCCCGATACCTGCCGCTTGTCCGCTTCGCCGCGCAATTGCCAGTTGAGTTCGGCGCACTGCGCCAAGCCGGTTGCGCCCAGCGGATGGCCCTTCGAAATCAGCCCGCCCGATGGATTCACGACCACTTTGCCACCGTAGGTGTTGGCGCCCGCGTCGACGAACGCACCGCCCTTGCCCTCGGGGCATAGCCCTAGCGCCTCATAAGTGATCAGTTCATTGCACGAGAAGCAGTCGTGGTGAGCGGCTCATACACCATCGGCGCGCTGAGGATTTTTTCCAGTGAATACTCGTCCTGGAACTGCGAGTAAGGGTTGTTCACCGAATGCTTATGGTTCTTCCATCCGATCTTTGCGAACTGCATCGCGGTCGTGCCGTAGCGCTCCATGTGCTCGCGTCCGGCGTTGCCGAACATCTGCGCCGCCTCCCGTGCAGCCCTATCAGCTGATTCCCAATTTCACGAGTATCGGCGCGGGCTTAAGTCAGCGCAACGCGATCAACGCGCGATTCGCCTTCCTGCTAACGATAATCTGTAGCGGAACATAGCGGAGTTGTTGGCCCGGCCAGTAGGAAGGCCGAGCTACAAACCAGTGATCTGGTTCAAAAGCTTTCTCTACCAGGCGGCCAGCTGGAAGACGGCACGGCGGCTGTTCGCCGGCCTACTGCGGAAGATCACGGCCTTGCCGGTGCCGGCGGGATAGCGGATTGTTGGGTTGCCGAGACAATTGCCTGAGGAAGCACCAAGCGAGAGACCAGTGCGTGAAAAATCCGTTTCCAAGAGAACCGATGTGGGCCAGCGAGGCTGTCCAGGGGCTCGAACCCGGCTCACCTGCGGAGGCCGGAGCCGGTCGTGATCGCCAGTCGGATCGCGACTTGACGCTGAGTTGGGTAAGGGACTACGAATCGGGTGTTTGCAAAGTCAAAAAGGAAATTCCGGTTTATGAAGATATCTACGACGGCTTGGCGTGCGGGAGTAGTCATAGCATTGGTGTCAGGTCTTTTTGTTCTTGCCGTGCCCGGAATCCCAAGCGGTCCTTTTGAATATGATGAGGCGGATTACGTTTACGTTGCTACTCAGGGGTGGTTCGCCAATTGGATAGATCGTCCCGCCTTGAACCTCGTGGAGTTTGTCCGCTTTGGGTTGGGGCTGGGCAACGATAACCACCATCGCACCGAACTCTCTGAGATCATCCGAAAGTCCGGCGATGTTCATTTCTACCGTCATTGGCATGGACCTCTGTTTTACTATTGGCTTGGTCTCATTGGTAATTGGACCCTTGACGAACACCAGCTGCGCCTTTTCTCGCTGCTCATTCCCGCGGTTGGCGCAGTACTGGTGTATTTGGGTTGCTTGTGGGTCATGCCCTCGTCGCACCTCATCGCCATACTCGGGGCCTCTCTCTATGCAACCGGATATTCTGTGGTTGGTTCGCCGGAACTCGCTCCTCACCAGCTTTTTGCAGTAGTCTCCCTGGCCAATCTGTTTTGCTTGGCAAAACTGGAAGCGAGTCGCGAAAGAACTTGGTGGTGGTGGTCCTGTGTCTGGGCGGCCGTCAGCTTCGCAACGCTCGAAGTCGCCTTCGTGAACATAGCCATTCTGCTTGTTTTCGCCTGGCGTTGCCGCTCCATTCTATTTCCCTGTAAGCAGTTTTGGCTGCGCTCCTTGGGCTTGTTTCTGGCCGTCGGCGTTATGCTGTGGCCCGCAGGTATCCTTAAGCTGGACTTTCTGCGGTCGTACATTTTCATGGCATATATGGCGCTGTTCCGGAAGGGAACTTGGGGAAATACAACGCTGCTGCAAACCTGGCAGCTCAGGTTCCACTCCGAGCCCGCCGAATGGTTATTGGTTGCGGTCGCTATGATCATCTGGTGGTTCCTGCCTCGAAGGACAGAAAAATACGCCGCGGTTCCTTTTTTATGCTATGGCGGCCTGATGTTTGCCGTAATGCTCAAGGTCAACGCGACCTACCCGCATTACCCCCATTACCTGCTCACATTTCTGCCTTCTTTAATGGTGTTCGCAGGCATTACGTTGGGAACAGCCCTGCAAAGTTTGCCGCAGCGAGTGCAACGCGCCATGGCCGGAACGATGATCCTGGTCGTAGCCGCCGGGACATGGCGTTTTATAGATACCCATTTACCTCCTTCAAGTTCACGGGTGGATCAAATCCTTTTTACGTTGAGATCCCGGCCCCTGGATGGCAAAACTCTGTTAGCTCCTCAGGACGATGTCAGTGTGTTGCACTATTATTTTCCGCGAGTGAACCTTGCCTTGTACCTCGATGAGGGTGGTAAAATGCGGGCCATTTCGCAGGGCAGGGTCGACGCAATTTTGAGCGACAAGAACGAACCGTTCGAGATTGAATATCTAAGTACAAACGTCACTGGCGCACTGGGCGGCGGCGGCACTGTGCTTTCGCTCGGATGGAGCGGGAATCTCGCGACGTCGCGCGGCGGCACCGGATGCGGCGCGGCGAATATCTATTCGGCGTTGCCGGGATCGCCTGCGATCGGAACTACCTGCACGATTACCGACGCGGCATCGTGCACGGTCGGAACCGCGGTCAGCGGCGGGTACTCGACCAAATGCCAGGTCACCTGGAACGGTTCGAGCTGGATGCCCGCCGGCGCCGCGGCTGCACCCGCCTATGCCGGTCCCGGCGTTTGTGGAACCGGCTACGCCTGGAGCGCCGGCAACGCGTACACCGCACCGTCCTGCGTTCCGATCCCCGTGCCGTTTATCGGTTACGCGAGCACTACGATCAATCCCTGCACCGCGACCAGCGGCAACACCGCTCTTGGAAGCTGTACTGGCACGACGCCGCCCAACGGACAGACCGTAGCCGTTCCCGGTGCGGGTCCGACCACGGCACTGACTGCTCCATCGTGGGCGGCTACGCCAGTCCAAAATGTCATCAGCAGCGGTGGTGGCGGCAGCGCCGGAAGCATTACGCGCTGTTACCAGGTCTCGAAGGTTGACACGATAGCCAACGGTTTGGCTGAAACGGCGGCAAACACCGCTTCATGTATTTCAACCGGCCCTACCGTCAACTCTGCACTGCAAGAAGAATTGACGACCTGGACCTGCGATCCCAATGCCTATGGCTATCGCGTCTATGGCTCGCAGTGCGGCACCGGCAGCGGATGCACCAACACCTTCCTGGCGTTCGTCCAGCAGCCGAGCGCGCTCGCTTCGCCGGCCATCTGCGCCTTCGACGATGTGGGACGGGCAAATCGAGCCGAGCCGTTAGCTATGCCTTCAGCGGCGGCCACCCCCGTGTCGCAGCCGATCACCTACACCGCCATCCATATCCCGATGACGCCGGGTTCGATTGAAGTGTTCGGAATGTACCACGACATTGCTGGCGAGATCCTGCTCGGAACTGATAACGGCAGCGGTTCGATTACGCCGGTGACCAACCTGCTTGGCGCCAGCACCGTCAATACGATTACGGGCGCGTTCTCGATCAACCTTGGCTCTCAAATTCCGACAGCCGTGTCGGGAACGGGCAGCGTAGTGTCCCTGACTTTGCCGAGCGTGGCGAATCTTCAGGCCGGAATGTATGCGACGGTGAGCGGCATCTCCGGCGCTGGCTGCTCGGGCTATAATCAGACCGGCTTTGAGATCGGTTCTGTGGTGGGCAGCACCATCACTTATGCGAATGGCACCTCTGGGGGCACCTGTTCGTTCCGCGGCGCGACCTTCCAGTTGGTGCTGATGGGTGGGATGGAACTGTGGGCCTACTGGACGCCTAGCATCAGCGCGACGGCCGCACCATCCAGCCCCGTGCGCGGTTTGCTCTACACTACGATTGCGTCGGGCGGCGGCACGGCCGGCCCGGTGGTGGCAGCCGCGCCGCAGGTAAGTGGCTCTGTTAATCTTGAACCTGATAACGCCCCGGCGCTCCAGACTCAGCTCAATGCTTTCGGGTCCGCTGGCGGAAGACTTACGGCGAACACGGCCATCTACATGATTGATGCTCCTGTTTCTATCCCCGACGAAATGCAATTTGTCGGCTCGGGCCAAGGCACCCTATACGGTACCGGCAGCACCTCGCCCACCGTTGATGCCGGGACAAGTCTTGTCTGGGGCGGGCCGGATAATATGACCCTGATTAGCATGCGGAACGGGGAACGGATGGGGTTCGTCGGGATCGTGCTGGACGGGACCAACGTTAACGGCGGCAGCAATTCCCCCTCGTCTCCGGCCTCACACGGCCTGACGGGAATTCATTTGGATTCCGATTCGCCCCTGTACTCGGGCGTCAACCGGGCGCTCATCAAGGATGATACCTTCGTCAACCTTCATGTTGGGGTGTGGGGCGGCGGTTCTCACTCCGCGGCTTCGGCCAACGGAGGGGCAAACGGCGACGTCAGCATGGATACCTTGTCCGGGGTTCATTTCTTGCGCGAAACTTCGACCGCCCCGATTCCATCAGATTTTACCAGTGAAGGATTCTTCTATAATACTGGCAATGCTTTCTTAACTCAGGTTAAGGATCAGCCCAGTTGTATAGGCCCCGATCGGTGCATCGACTTCGCTAACGTCAGCGCCGACATGGTGATCGACGGTCTCCAAGGCAGTGGCACCTGGGGAAGCGCGACCTACTACAACGACAGCGGCTCCGGCGCGATCCTCCGTAGCATCGAGGATGAACCGGGCGGCACCAGCCATTCCTACTGGTCGGTATGGACGCCACTGTGGTCGCTTAACAGTGGTGGCACCACCCTGCTTGAGAACAACACCTTCGGCGGGTACGTCTGGTTTCAGGATGCCTCGCCGGTGCTCTCGCTGGCCAACAACAACGCCAAGCATACCACGTCGCAATCGTGGCTCCTTGATGGGAATATCATCGCTTCTGCCCAGCCGCACCTTAATGGTGGGCCGGATTGCCGTACGAATGGTTGCAACGTCAACTGGAAGCTTGGTGGATTGGGTGGATACTTTGGCGGCTATATAAATGACTATGGCAGTACAACATCATCGCTCAAATCGTCGGGGATAGTGGTAGCTCCGGCAAGTGGTGCCAACTCACCGACCGTGGAGCTTCTGGCAACCCCGACCAATGCCGTACAAAACTATCTTAACTACCTGCTGGCCTCACAAAAGACCCTTCCGAATTGTGCGGACATATTCGCCAGTACTGCAGCGGGCGGTCACGTTTATAATTCCACCACCGACCTGATGGACTGGTGCGGAGTTACACCAGGTGGTTATCCGTCTCAGGTGGACGTCAATGCCGGTTTGATCTTGGACCAAGTTACCTACGCCACCCTGCCGACTACCTGCTACAACCGGCAGCGTTTCGACTGCACGAACTGCAAGAGCGTCGCTGACGGAATCACGATGAACACGGCCTGCGTGGCCGCCGGCACCGGTTCTGTGGCTGTCTGCAACTCCTCTAATCAATTACTCTGCGGAGCGCCGTAGGCGGCCCGTGTGCCATCAACCGCGCGTCGAGCCTTCACAGGGCCTTGAACAGGGCTGTAAACGCCGGGCAAACGCCCCTCGATAACGCGCCCGAGCGCCCGATGACATCGCGGGTCCGTGTGGTTCCCAGTGGGCCTAGGTGGACCCGCGCGTCCCATTGTCGCTCCGCCGGTTGCCCGGATGCCTGATGGCACCAAAGTAAGCCCGGCTAATAGGCTCCCGCGCTCAGCTGCGCCTGCCTGTCGCGATCGTGTTATGGAAAATGATCACTTCGACCGCCCAAAATGATCAAAACGGCCGCCCGGCTACACTGGCCGCGATCTGTATCCTTGGAGGGTGGGGGCCCCAGCTCGACCTCCTTCCCTACCATCCGCTCAACATCGCGCTCACGATTTTCTGGCTGATCACGGCGACTAACGCGTTCAACTTGATCGACGGGA
>JBKQLG010000006.1:0-3731 GCA_052147235.1 Occallatibacter sp. | reverse complement strand
GGCGGCCATGTCGAGCAGATGCTCCAGGCTATCCCCGATCAGAGGCCTCCACAGCTTGCGGATCAGGGCGAGCTGATCGGCCAGCGAACGAGGCGCCCCCAGCGCCGGCGCGCGCAGCAGCTCCAGCAGATTCATCGCCTTCGCATTCGGCAGAGGTATCAGCGGGCGTGTGGCAAAGTACTCGGGGAACTGTCGCGTCACCTTGCGGTAAACGGTCTTCTCGGCCAGGCTCTTCTCCTCGAAGAGCTCTTTGAAGGGCATAAAGGCTTCGTTGCGGTTGGCCGTCCACAGAAGCATCAGTTCTTCAAAGGCGACGGCCCAATGCGATGTTCCCCCAGTTTGTCCCGAAAGCCATTCAATGGCCGTCTGCTGGCCACGCATCACTGAAATGCCGGGAAACAGCTCGACAAAGGCCAGCAGCATCTTTCCCACCGCGTCGGCGCCGACTTTGCCGGCGAACCACTCCAGCGCGCCGGTCATCACCTGCGGGTCCAACTGCTCGCGATAGCGCGCCATCAGCACATGACTGGCCTCGTCGATCAGGCCCATCGCGTAAAGCTGCCCGGCATGAACCGCCCGCTCCGGATGCTTCTCCACGTCGCGAACCGTGTTCATGCGGTACGCGAACTCGCGGCAGGCCGGAAGATTGGCGAACACGACGTTCCCCGAATAGGAAAACAGCGACTCCGTGAACTGGTACCGTTCACGCGCATTCCGGGATATATGGAATTCCATCATGAGAAAATCGAACTCCCAAGCTCATTCATACATTGCCATCCTGAGCGAAACGGAGCGAAGTCGAAGGACCTGCTTTTGCTTTTCGCCAGAGTGCCCAACCCTCACCGAATCGTCATCTTTGCGGCTAGGGTGGGATTCAATGTGGAAATCAAGGCCAAAAGTTAAAAGTACATCAATGGGGACAGCCGCACTGGTAGATTGATTCTATCCTGCGCCCCGGCGATTCCGCCCCATCCTCAGTCCAGCGCCTTGTGGAAGCGCAATATCGCCGCCGTCAGCAACGCAACTCCCAGCCCGGCCATCGCCGCCATCTGCGGCCACAGTATCTCCATCCCCACGCCCTTCAGATAGGCGCCCCGAATCACGATTAGAAAGTAGCGCAGCGGAATCGCGTAGCTGAAAAGCTGCATCCAGCGCGGCATCGTGCTGATGGGAAATCCGAAGCCCGAAAACGTGATCGCCGGCATGATGAAGAAGAAGGCCGTCACCATCGCCTGCTGCTGCGTCGAGGAGACGGTCGAGATCAGCAGCCCCACGCCCAGCATGCACAGGATAAAGAGAACCGCCCCCGTCGCCAGCACCCAGACATGCCCGCGAAACGGCACCTGAAACCACAGCGAGCCCACCACGGCAATCAGCGTCACATCGAAGATGCCAATCAGGAAAAACGGCAGCGTCTTGCCAAGAATGAACTCGGCCGGGCGAATCGGCGTCACCATGATCTGTTCGAGCGTTCCGATCTCGCGCTCGCGCACCACCGCAAAGGCGGTCAGCGTAATCACCAGAACCAGCGTCAGGCTGCCGATGATTCCCGGCACAAAGAACCAGCGGCTGCTGAGGTCGGGGTTGTACCACGGCCGCGGCGCAAGCTCAACCGACGGCATCGCCTCGATCAACTGTGGCGCGATCCGCTCGATGCGGTCCCGCTGGACCTCCTGCGCGAAGCCAAGCGCGATCTGCGAGATGTAACCCGAGGCGATCAGCGCGGTGTTCGAGTTGGTCGCGTCCACAATCACTTGCAGCGGCGCGGTCTGGCCCGCGCGCAGCTTTTGCGCAAATCCGGCGTCGATCTCGATCCCCGCCGTGGCCTTCCCCTGTTCGATCGCATCGCCTAGTTGGCGCGAGTCGCTCACCTGCCGCTGCACGTCGAAGTACGGGCTCGAAGTGAAGCGCGAAACCAGCTCGCGGCTCTCCTGTGAGTGATCCAGATCGAGGACTACCGTCGGCACGTGGCGGATTTCGTAGTTCGCCGCGTAGCCAAAGATCATCATTTGAATGATTGGCGGGCCAATGAGAATGAAGCGCGTCCGCTTGTCGCGGAAGACCTGAATGAACTCCTTGATCAACATCTGCTTCAGTCGCGCCAGCATCGCTTCTCTCCTTTATTCCAGCCTCTTGTGAAAGCTGCGAGTGGCCAGCAGCGCCAGCACGAACGCGAAGACGGCCAATGGAACAAGGTCCGCCAAAAGCATCGACGCCGGCGTTCCCTTGAGAAAAATCTTCTTCAGCACCGAAACGTAGTACCGCGCTGGCAAAATGCGCGTGATCCATTGCAGCGCAATGGGCATCTGTTCGATCGAAAACAGGAATCCAGAGAGCAGGAAGGCCGGAAGAAAGGTAATCAGCAGTGCAATCTGGCTGGCCGCAAACTGATTCTTCGCCAATACTGAAATAAAGAATCCCAGCGAAAGAACGACCACCATAAACAAAGCCGATGCTGCCATCAGCGTGATCCATGAGCCGCGAAACGGCACCTGAAACCAGTAGATCGCGATCAGCGCGGTTATGATGGTATCGAACATTCCCAGCACAAAGTAGGGCGCCAGCTTGCCCAGCATGATCTCCATCGCGCTCACCGGCGTTGAGATCAACTGCTCCATCGTGCCGCGCTCCCACTCGCGCGCAATGGTGAGCGACGTAAGAAACGCGCCAATCACCGACATCACCAGCGCCAGCACGCCCGGAATGATGAAGGCGCTGCTTTCAAGATTCTCGTTGTACCAGGTGCGGGTCTCGACATTCATCGCGGCCGGCTGCATTGCTAGACCGCGCCGCCGGAGCCAGTCGATTTGAATCTGAGTCGAGTAACTCTGCACCACGGCTTGAGAGTAACCGATAAGCACATTGGCGGTGTTATCGTCCGATGCGTCCACGAGCGCTTGAATCACGACCGGCCGCCCGTCGCTCAACCGCTGCGAAAAGTCCCATGGAATCACCAGGCCCATCTTTGCGCGGCCGTCGTTCAGGGCGCGGGATAACTCGGGATAACTCTCGACCGCGCGGGCAATATGAAAGTATCTGCTGGCCTCAAAATGCTTGAGCAGGTCCTGGCTCTGCTGGCTGCCGTCCTGATCGTAGACATAGACGGGCAGCCCTTTGAGATCGAGATTGACGCCATAGCCGAAGAGAAGCACAAGAATCACAGGCATGAGGACGACAATGATCAGGCTGCGCGTGTCGCGCAGGATCTGCACCAATTCCTTTCTTGCGACGGCCAGCAGGCGAGTCAGGCTCATGGCTTGCGCTCCTCCGCCGCCTCGCGCCCCGTCGTCAGCGAGACGAAGACATCTTCGAGGCTCGGCCGAATCTTCTCCATGCGGCTCACGGCGATGTGATGTGCAGCCAGATAACTCTTGAGTCGCGGCAGGGCCAGCGCGGCATTTTCGACAACCAGATGCAAAGCGTTGCCGAAGACCGCCGCGTCCATCACGCCCGGCGCGGTTTGCAGCGCTTCAACCGCATCGCCCAGCGGAGCGCACTCGACGAGAAGCAGCTCACCGCTCATCGAATCGCGCTTCAATTCAGATGGCGTTCCCAGAGCCACAATCCTGCCGCGAAAGATCAGCCCCAGGCGGTTGCAGTATTCGGCCTCCTCCATGTAATGCGTAGTGACAAAGACTGTAACTCCCTCCTCGGCCATCTGATGAATCAGGTCCCAGAATTGCCGCCGCGCGATTGGATCGACACCGGAGGTCGGCTCGTCGAGAAAGATG
>JBKQLG010000005.1:0-5318 GCA_052147235.1 Occallatibacter sp. | reverse complement strand
GACGACAGCCGCCGCCTTCTCAAGCGAACCATGAAAGCCCTCAATCTCGCCGGCGGCGGGGACGAAACCGAGACCGGCCGCGATCCGCTCAAGATCATGGCCAACAGGATCTCAAAATTCAAAGATAATCTCGTCACTCCGCAAGGCGCTACCGCTTGGATCGAATCCAAGATTGCCGCCGCCGAACGCACCGGCGAACCGCTCGACGTTCATGGTCTTCGCGCCAGCGCGCGGGTCTATGCCGATTATCAATATCGTCTGCGTGAGGGAAACGCGGCTGATTTTGGCGATCTGTTGCTCTGGCCAACCCTCGCTCTGCAGCGCGATGAAAACTATCGGGATCTCTGGGCCTCGCGGTTCGATTGCCTCCTGGCCGACGAATATCAGGACGTCAACTTCGCCCAATATAGCTGGCTCAAAGCGCTTGCCGCCGACCATAAACGTCTCTTCGTCGTCGGCGACGATGACCAGGCGATCTAGTAAGTTACGTGGAATGCTGGAACAGGTAGCATGGTGCTGCCAACGGAGTCCACGGAGCTTGCTATGTCTACTCCAGTTTGGTCGCGCTACCCGCTCGTCTCTGCCGATACGCAGGGGCGATCATGGCTTACCTTGCTAAACAATTTGCAGCGATCGCCTGCAACAGTCGATGCTTATGGTCGCGGTCTCAACCAGTATCTGCGCTTCTGTCAAGATTTTGGAGTAGACGCCACTAGCGCCACCTTGGAGCACGTCTCCCTGTTCGTCCGCCAACTTAGCGGCGACATTGATGGCGCTCCCGTCCAGCGCGTCAGTAACGCGACTTTGCAGCAGCGCCTCACAGCCATTCGGTTATGGTACGACCACTTGGTCTACCAACGATTGCGGGAACGGAACCCCGTGCCGCGCGGCCGTCGGCTCTTCGCCGGGGGCGCTGAGCGCGACCATACTGGTTTCCAATATGGCTTGGTTCGCCAGCTGGCCCTGTTACCCTGTATTCCTTCCGAAGCAGATTGGGCGCGGGTCCTCGCCGAAGTGGCCCGCGAGGGGCTACGCAACCGTCTGATGTTTGCGCTGGCCTACTACGGCGCTCTGCGCCGCGAGGAGCTGGTTAGCCTGTGCGTGTCCGACCTTGACGTCGCTCATCGCCTTGTCACCATCCGAGCCGAGACCAGTAAGAGCAGCCGGTCGCGAGTGGTCTGCTACTCCGCTGCGACCGCGCCTGCGTTGGCCCTCTACCTCAACCGGCGTCGAACCTTGGACATGCGAGCCGGCCCAATATTCCTTTCCGAGTCGGACCGCAACCCCCGGCAGCCCCTTTCCAAGTGGAGCTGGAGCAAGGTTATTGAGCGTTTGGCGCGGCAAGCGGCCGTCACGGGTTTCAGCACCCACACCTTGCGCCACCTCCGGCTGACGCACCTCGCCCGGTCCGGCTGGCGGTTGCATGACATCGCAACCTACGCCGGCCACCGTAACGTCCAGACCTCAGCGCAGTATATTCACCTTTCGGGCAACGACCTGCTGACCAAGATGGCGCAGTCCGTCGATTACCTCAACGCCAAGATCGGCGCCGCTTTCCTCGGGGAGCCCTGAAATGGACATCGTCGCCGGGACCGATTTAGCACCCTACACGAGCAGGTTTGACCGATCCCGTTACGACCGAACGCCTTCCCTGACCGACGCCGAACGCCAAGTTATCGAGCGTTGGGTTGAACATGGCAACCCGGTCATCACGAGCAGGCAGGCGCCGCGCCTATATGAGCCCCTTGCAGATGCCCTCCTGTATGATGGCCGGGAGCGATCAAATCGTTTGCGGACGATTAAATTCTTGCTGATGGAAGTGGGGAGGTCGGGACAGCCACATTGGAGTTGGAATGAGCAGCATTGGCTTGACCTCGTCAACAGCCAAGACTTGATGACCGGCCAACTGCTGGCGGCCGCCTACCTGCTCTGCGATTTCAAGCGCTTTTACGATGTTCAGCGGAACTTGCATCTATCAACTACCGCTAGGCTGGTGTTCAGTCCTGAGGTGTTCAACCCAGAGTGCGAGCGCCTGATGGGGGCTCTTGAGCGGGTCGGGTTCAAGTGCTCCACCATGCGGGCCTTCATGCCCTCAGTAATCGCAGCGGTAGCGCTCGAGGGCGGAGATCCGCGGCTTGAGAGCTTTAACAAAGCGCTGCTCGAACGCACGCGCAGCCTTTACCCGGGAAGGATCGGCAGCAAGATCATCATGCTCCGGAACGGTTTGGCTGCGCTCGGCTTCGTGCACGAGCCAATCCACTTCCGAATGTACCAGTCCAGACGTGGCGCTGATACGGGTGACATTCATCAGGAATGGATGAACTGGTGCCGCCGCTGGCTAGAGACGTCCACCTTGCAAGATACCTCTAGGCAGGCAACCTATAATAGCTTGCTTCGGGTCGGCATTTGGCTGGTCAGAGCACATCCTGATGTTACGGGGCCAGAGCAATGGACCGTTGATATCTGTGCGGACTTCCTCGCCGCGGTCGATCGGCTCTCGGTCGGAGAGTGGGCTGGCTCCTCGTTTGACTATAGGATGACAGCAAACATAGGGAAGCCGCTGCAGCCCCAATCGAAGATAGCCGTCTTTCAGGTCATGCGCCGGTTTCTTGCTGATGTTCAGAGTTGGGAATGGGTTCGGCTTCGCTGTAATCCGCGATATCATCTTGCCACGCCGCGAACAGTGTTACGCTTGACCAAGGTCAACCCGCGGTCGATCGATGATGCCGTCTGGTTGAAACTAATCTGGGCCAGCTTGAATCTAGAGCCAGCGGATCTGATCGAGCATAGCAGGTATCCATTCGAGCTACTCAAGGCCATGGCAGTCGTGTGGACCCATGCAGGATTACGAAGCAATGAGATTGTGCGATTGCGACTTGGATGTGTTCGGCCTCAAAGTGACGATCTTGTGGATGATACAGGCGCGGTTACTCCAGCCGGCAAGCTGTGTTATCTCGACGTTCCTGCTGGTAAAACGTCGGCATCCTATTCCAAGCCAATAAATAGCAAGGTGGGTGCCCACATCGAGGCCTGGACGCAGGTACGTCCACCTCAACGTATGATACTCGATCGCCGTACAGGCGAAAGGGTGGGCTATCTGTTCCAAATTCGGAATAGATCAATCAACAGCCGAATTCTGAACAACTCGCTCATTCCCATCCTCTGCGTCAAGGCCGGGGTGGGTCCTGAGGATAGCATGGGGCCCATTACGAGTCATCGTGGACGAGCTTCCGCTGTAACGGCGCTGGCAAGTGTGCCGCAGGGCATGACTTTGTTCGAGTTGGCTAAGTGGTGCGGCCATAGTAGCCCGCAGTCAACAATGAGCTATGTGCGATCCAAGCCTACCCAACTTGCGAGTGCCTTCGCTAAGGCCGACCGTATGGCGCACATGATAGAGGTGGTGATCGACCAAGAGGCAATCACCAGCGGTGGGGCTGGAAATGGGACGAGTTGGAAGTACTATGACTTGGGTGATTCCTACTGCAGCAACGCATTCTGGAGCACCTGTCCCCACCGGATGACCTGCGCAGGTTGTTTTTTCAATGTTCCAAAACAGTCGGCGAAGGGGCTCGTGTTGGATGCTCAGGGGTCTGCGACTCGGCTGTTGGAGGAAGTCTGGTTGAGCCCAGGCGAGCGTGCTGCCGTTGAAGGCGACGTGGAGAAGTTGAAAGAATTGCTCGCCAAGCTACGAGACATACCGGCGCTGGATGGTCGGACACCTGAGCAGATTGATGTTTCTTCAGAATAACAACGGAAGGCGCTGTAAGATGGATGCCAAGAGATAGTTGAGAGTGGATCGGACACTTGGTGTCATAGAGACGAAGCGTGAGCCGAGGCCAGGCGCGGAGCTGGTCAGGATTGCGAAGAGCCTGGTCTCGGCGTTTGATGAAGACGCCGGCGACGACGAAGGACCAGACGATCATCAAAGACAAGATGGCTTGCCGGAGCTTGCCAAGCGAATCCCATTCAAAGAGAAAAATGATCGCTACCGGCACATAATCTCCAACGTACCAGGCGTCTTCAAAAGGACGCAGTTTATGAGATCGAATTCAAGCTATTTTGATTGACAAAAGCATTCCACATAAATAGCTGGCGCGGGAGCGACATCGCTTACATCCGCCGCTTCGCCCGCGACTTTCCGGATGCCCTCCAAATCCGTCTCGAGGAGAATTTCCGCTCCACCGGACATATTCTTGCCGCCGCCAATGCTGTCATCGCCAAAGACAAAAAGCGGCTTGGCAAGACCCTTTTTACCCAAAAGGATCAAGGCGACCGGATCGAAATCCTCGGTTTCCGCGACGCGCAAGCCGAAGCCAGCGCGCTCACCCTGGAGATCCAGCGCCGCCGTGCCGAGGGCACCGGCTGGGACGACATCGCAATCCTCTATCGCAACAACTTTATGTCGCGCGGCTACGAGGAAGCCTTGATGCGCGCGCGCATTCCCTATGTCATCGTCGGCGACGTCGGCTTCTACCAGCGCGCCGAAATCAAAGACGCGCTCGCCTTCCTACGCCTCTCAGCAACCCCTGACGATCGCCAATCGGACGAGGCCTTCCGCCGTGTCATCAACGAGCCGCGCCGCGGCTACGGCGCCAAAGCCATGGAGGTCCTTGAGGCCGAGGCCTCCTTCCGCAATCTCTCGCTTCTCAGCGCTCTCGACACCGCGGACCTTCCCCCCAAGAGCCGCGCCGCCGGATTGGAATTCGCGGCTGCCATCAGGCGGATTGGCGCCGACACTTCTCACACCCTCGCCGATCAACTCTCTCTTCTTCTCGACGCGACGGGCTATCGCGCCATGTTGCGCGAGAGCAAGGCCGAAACAACCGAAGACCGGCTCGAGAACCTTGGCGAACTCCTCGAGCTCGCCGGCTCTTTTCACACCGCCCGCGACCTTCTCGACCACGCGGCCCTCGCAACCAGCCGTCCCGACGAGGACGAGACCGCGCGGGTCCGGCTGATGACGCTCCATAAAGCGAAGGGCTTGGAATTCCCGCATGTCTTCTTGCCGGCCTGGGAGGCGGGCGCCTTCCCCTCCGACTATAGCGACCGCGACGAGGAGAGACGGCTCGCCTATGTCGCCCTGACCCGCGGCATGCGCCGGATCACCATCTCACATAGCGGCTTCCGGCGGGGCCCGGCCCTTCCCTCCCCCTTCATCGAGGACATCCCCGAGACGCACCGCGTGCTCGGATGGCTGCGTGACCAACACCGTCAGCGCGGCGCCGGCGCGCTGCGCATGGATCGGCAGCTTCAAGCCAGCCAATACCGCCGCTTCTAGGAAACCCGGCGGCTAAAGACTTCCACGACGCACCCCCCGG
>JBKQLG010000004.1:0-3250 GCA_052147235.1 Occallatibacter sp. | reverse complement strand
ACTTATAACCAAACAGTTTGGCCGGTTTTTGTGGGCTTATCCGGTCCAATCTGTGCACGCGCCCCTAATTCATAGAGTCGATTTGGGTTAGCGGTGCGCGGGCATCAGGATTGGCCGGATAAGCCCGCTTTCTTGGCACCATCCCCATCGGCTACACAGGCCGGTTGACGCCGCGGCGGGCGAGGCCCGTCCAGACTGAGGAGGCTTCGGGTAACACCGGCCGGCGGTGCGACGTCACTGCCAAAGGAGAACGAGGATGCCGACACCAATCGTACGGATTGCCCTAATGGTCTTCACTTGTTGCTTGGCCCACGGCCAAACCACGGATAAGCCGCGCACCTTCGACGTAGCTTCGGTGAAGTTGGCAACCGTGCCTGATGGTGTGACGATCAATGGCGACATGATGGTCGCTCGTAGAGGCGTAGCCGTCCCTCGCGAGACCGGAGGCCCCGGCACGCAAGATCCCGCGCGGATTCACTACCCTCTCGTCAGCCTGAAGGACCTCTTGGGACGTGCCTACGGTCCGTATTTCGAGATCGTGGGCCCCGGTTGGCTGGATACCAAAGTCGTCCAGGTTGACGCCACTATGCCGCCCGAGACCACCAAGGAGCAATTACGGGAAATGCTCCGGAATCTGATTGTAGACAGGTTCGGCTTGAAATTTCATTTGGAGAAAAAGGAGGTGGCGGGCTACGTCCTCGCGGTGGCCAAGAGCGGTCCGAAGATGAATGAATCGGTCGAAGACGCCGCTCCGCAGGAACCGGACGGCAGCGCTGAAATACAGAGGTCTCCTCTTGGGCCAGACGGCTTTCCGACCCAACCCCCGTTACCTCCCGGACGTCCCGGCTTACGCATCTTCTTTACCAACCAGGGCCGCCGCCGTGTGTTCGGCCAACAGCAGACGATGCACGACCTCGCCGACTCCCTCGCGTCTCAATTGCGGCAGGATGCGGGGGGCCCGACAGGGCCTCGTGTCATCGTCTCAGACGCCACGGGATTATCGGCGAGATACGATTACGAGCTGACCTTTTCGCGGGATGGCACGCCCGACGCCGAGACGCTTCCAAATGTCTTCAGCGCCCTGCAATCACAGCTCGGCCTCAAACTGGAGCCGAAAAAGGTGCCGGTGGATGTAATGGTCATCGATCATATGGAGAAGACGCCCACCGCGAACTAAAGGACCTGATGTCGGTCGAGGTGCGCGTCTTCTCCTTACCGATTGGGTCCGGTCGACCATGGTACCCTTGGCAGCTCGCCATTCGGGCCGTGAAACGGGCTTTCCGGAAACTTGCCTGCCCTTCACGCGAATCCGTTTTTCGGTCTCGGTGGGTCGGCGACAATGGCCGTCCGCCCCGCTCAGTGCGTTGAGTGAACCGTATTGCGTCTAGCTTGCCAACTTCTCGAACTGCGTGATCCGCACTTCCCGATCCTTGAACACCGCGCGGATCTCGAGCCGGCCTCCCATAGCTTCAATGTATTCGGCCAGGGTGCTGACGCAGATGTCGGACCAATGCTCAATCTTCGAGACCTCTCCCTGGTTGACGCCAAGGATTCCGGCGAGTTGCAACTGCGTCATCTCCTGCGCCTTTCGCAGTTGATCGAGGGGCATAGCGGCCAGACTCCTCTGGAACCGTTTCTCAATCCTCTGCTGCCGATCGGCCGGCATGGCTTCCAGCAATTCGCGAAAATTACGAGTGGGCATTAGATGCTTCTCTCCTTCTTGAGTTCAAGTAGGTGTCGTTCAAAGAGCCGGTCCGCGATCGGCACAAACGTCTCATACCAACGGTCGTCGCCGGTCTTCTCTCCCCCAATCAAGAGGATTGCCGAGCGGAGCGGGTTGAATGCGTAGAGTGTCCGCAGCGGCCTCCCAGCACTCTGGGTCCGCAACTCGCGCATCTGCGGATAGCGGGAACTGCCAATTCTGGAGCTATGCGGGAAACCGAGGGCAGGGCCGAATTCCATGAGATGCCGAACGGAGTGCGCCACATCATCCTGCTGTTCCCCGGAAAGGGCATTCCACCAATCTCGAAATTCATCGGTGAACTCGACTTCCCACGCCACCCCCACAGTATGCCATAAACAGAATACTCCCGCGCCGGTGACGCCGCGCCGCGGGCTGACAATCCGACTCCCTTGGACGTGTCGTCGCCGTCCCGGACTTTGGCCCAGGATGCCTCGATCCCAGCGTTCTTGGGTGCAAATAGATCCTCCCTTGTCCCCAAGTGTTTACGGGCAAGTGGGTCCGTACTCGAAGAGCACGCCAAATAATGTCGACGGTTTTACCGCCAAGTAATTCTGAAAGTGACATCCGCCGGACGCCGCCTTTGCAACCATGCCTGGGAGGCGTCAGGCCGAAGAAGCCGACCAGGCTCTAGGCCTTGGCTTTAGGCCAGTGCGGCCCTCACATAGGCCATGCACTTTCTGACTTCTTCCTGGGGCGTCCCGAGGCCGAGGTATTCGTATTCCACGAAAACCGGGATGGGGAGCTTCTTTTCCTTGATGAGAGTCAGGACCTCCTTGATGGGAGTGTCACCCTCGCCGAACCGCTCGTTGGTGCCTCCGTTGCGGGTGCGGTCTTTGATCTGGATGTGCGAGATGCCGGCGTGGTTCTCCTGAATGAAGGCCACCGCCTCGTAGTTGGCCGCGGTGAAGTGGCCGATGTCCAGATTCAGCCGGAAGTTCTTTGCGAGCGCCAGCGCGGTCCGGAAGCTCTGCGGCGTGGCGATGGCATTGGGATCCTTCACGTTGGCGGTGTTGTGCAGCGCCACCGTCAGGGCATGCTTCTCGGCGAAGGGCGCCAGGCGGCGGGCGCCGCTCAGAGTGGTTAGCGAGGCCAGCGTGCGCACGCCGAGCGCCTTGGCCTGCTGGAACGTCACCTCGATCTCTTCCTCGGTGAACTGCTCGTCGTAATCCACCCGGTAAGCGAACAGGGCGATTCCGGCGGCCTGAAACTTCGCGCCGATCGCCTCGTGGTTCCTGGCGGGCGTGGCGAGCCGCCACCGGCGCAGGTCGTTGCGGACGGCTAATTTCGCGGCGGCCACCTCTTCGGGCTTGGGCGCGGTAATCGGCGGAGGATAGACCGAGGGCGGTGGAGGAACCGCTGGGCCGCTGTTGGGTGCGGCAGGCTCGGTGTTCGCGGAGGAGAGTTCGATCTCCCGTGCGCCGGCAAATTGCAGGGCCTGGATCACGCCGTCCACATTGTCTTGCCCGGGAGTGCGCAGGAGGTCGCGGAAGCTGTAGGTGGCGGCGC
>JBKQLG010000003.1:0-3528 GCA_052147235.1 Occallatibacter sp. | reverse complement strand
TTCATACCGAGATGGTCCCGGATGGCGTGATTGACCTGATGGAAGCGGGCGTGCTGACCGGCGAAAGAAAATCACTGCACCGCGGCAAGGTGGTGCTCTCGTTTGTGCTGGGATCGCAGCGGATCTTCGATTTCATTAACCACAATCCGAGCTTTGAGTTTCAGCCGATCAGCTATACGAACAACCCGTTCGTGGTGGCGAAAAACGACAATATGGTGGCCATCAATTCGGCGCTGCAGGTGGACCTGACCGGGCAGGTCTGCGCGGACTCGCTGGGAACAAAGCCCTACAGCGGCTTTGGCGGACAGGTGGATTTCATTCGCGGGGCAGCGCGCTCCAAGGGTGGAGTGCCGATCATCGCGCTGCCTGCGACAGCGCGGCACGGCACGGTTTCGCGGATTGTGCCGATGCTGGAGCCGGGCGCGGGCGTGGTGACCTCGCGCGCCGATGTGCACTACGTGGTGACCGAGCACGGCATCGCGTACCTGCACGGCAAGACGCTGCGCGAACGGGCGGAGGCGTTGATCGCGATTGCCGATCCGCAGTTCAGGGGAGAGCTGGAAGATTTTGCCATGCGCTCGAATTATCTTATGCGCAAGGCAGCGGCGATTCTGCCGGCCTGAGGGCGGGCGCCGGAAGGGAGTGAGAATGGCGGATATGGAAAAGCAGGACCGAGGACAGTTGCGGGTGGATGTGGAAGAGTGCAAGGGTTGCGGCCTCTGTGTGGAGGCTTGCCCGCCGAAGGTGATCGCGCTGGGCGAGCGGTTGAATCACTACGGCTACCGCACGGCGGCCTACAAAGGTACGGGCTGTACGGGCTGCGGAATCTGCTTTATGGTGTGCCCCGAACCGGGCGCGATCACAGTTTTGAGATTGGTAAATAAAGTACGCGAGATGCAAGCAGTCAGCATGGGAGCAAGCGAATGCGCAAGCAATTGATGAAAGGGAACGAAGCGATTGTGAGGAGCGCGATCCTGGCCGGATGCCGCGCATTCTATGGCTATCCGATCACGCCGGCCAGCGAGATTGCCGAGGCCGCTGCGCTTTATATGCCGCGGGCGGGCGGAGTCTTTTTGCAGGCGGAGAGCGAGGTCGCGGCTATCAATATGATCTACGGCGCGGCGGCGGCGGGCGTGCGCGCAATGACGGCATCGAGCGGGCCGGGGATCAGCCTGATGCAGGAAGGCATCAGCTACATGGCGGGCGCGGAGCTGCCCTGCGTAATCGCCGACATCACCCGCGGCGGGCCGGGATTGGGCAACATCGCCGCCGAGCAGGGCGACTACAACCAGGTGGTGAAGGGCGGCGGCCACGGCAACTATCGCACCATCGTGCTGGCGCCGCATTCGGTGCAGGAGATGGCGGACCTGACCGCGCTGGCCTTCAAGCTGGCGGACCGCTATCGCAATCCAGTGATGCTGCTGGCGGATGGATTCATCGGGCAGATGATGGAGCCGGTCGAGTTTCCGCAGACGGCCGTCGAGCCGCAAACGCCTGACTATGCTGTAACGGGCACTCAAGGCACGCGCGGCAATCTGATCTCCTCCTTGCATCTTGACATCGATGAGATGGAGGCGCATCAGGGCCGCATGGAAGCGAAGTATCGCCACGCTGAGGAGCATGAAACGCGCGCCGAGGAATGGCGCGCCGAGGATGCGGAGATTGTGCTAACCGGCTACGGAATCATGGGCCGGATTCTGAAGGCAGTGGCGGCTGAGGCGCGCACGGACGGGCTCAAGGTCGGCGTGCTGCGTCCCATCACGCTCTTCCCGTTTCCCAAGTTGCATTTCCAACGGCTGGCCAAAAACGCGCGCGTCTTCGTGGTGGTGGAGATGAGCAACGGCCAGATGCTGGAAGATGTTCGGCTGGCGCTGAACGGGGCGCGGCCCGTGGAGTTTTTGAGCCGCGTGGGCGGCAATGTGCCGTCGCACGGCGAGGTGCTGGAATTTGTGCGCAAGCTGGCGCGGCAAACCCCGCCGGCATTGCATGTGGAAGAGGAGTGTGTGGCCAATGTCTAGCGAGATGATTGCGGAATACGAGGTTTCGCACGGCAAGGCGAAGGCCTTCTACGAGCGCTATGAGCGCAAGGATGAGTTGCAGCATCAGACGCACTTCTGCCCTGGCTGCGGACACGGCCAGACGCACAAGATGCTGGCCAAGGCCATCGATGAGCTGGGCATTCAGGACCGCACGATTCTGGTTGGCCCGGTCGGCTGCGGAGTCTTCACTTATTACTACTACGATGTGGGCAATATCTCGGCGGCGCATGGACGCGCGACGGCGGTGGCTACCGGGGTGAAGCGCAGCCGGCCGGAGAGCATCGTGATCGACTACCAGGGCGACGGAGACCTGGCGGCCATCGGTTCGGCGGAGATTCTGCACGCGGCCAATCGCGGCGAGCACATCACGGTGATCTTCGTGAACAACGCCATCTACAGCATGACCGGTGGACAATTGGCGCCGACAACGCTGCTGGGGCAAAAGACCGCGACCACGCCGGAGGGACGCAGCGCGGCCAACGAAGGCTATCCGCTGCACGTCTGCGAGCTGCTGGCCACACTCGAAGCTCCGGTTTACATCGAGCGCGTGGGGCTGGGAGACAACAAACAGATCATGCAGGCCGCGCGCGCCATCAAGAAGGCCATGGAGAACCAGGCGCGCGGGCTGGGATTCTCGCTGATTGAGGTGCTCTCGCCCTGTCCGACGCTCTTCAAGATGACTCCGGTGGAGGCGCAGCGCTGGGTGCGCGATGTGATGGAGAAGACCTTTCCGCTGGGCGTCTTTCGCGATCGCACCAAAGAGGCGCAGCCGCGAGCGTTGCCCGATGCGGCTCCGGCGCTGGATCGGATTCCGCAGATTCTTGGCGTTGCCAGCGAGGATCTGCCGGAGGGCAACCCGGCCGTGCACGATGAGACCGCCGCGGATCTGAATCTCGCCGTGCGTGTTGCAGGCTTTGGCGGACAGGGAGTTCTGCTGCTGGGCGAGGTGCTGGCCGAGGCCGGGCTGGACGCGGGCCTGGAAGTTTCCTGGCTGCCTTCCTATGGGCCGGAGATGCGTTCAGGCACATCGAACTGCCATGTGCGGCTGGCCACGCGTGTCATCGATTCACCAATGGTGACCAGTCCCGATGTGCTGGTGGCGATGAATGAACCGTCGCTGCGGAAATTTGTGAAGAGCGTGCCCGCGGGCGGATGGATTATATACAACGGCGAGGATTTCCCCGCCGATTGCCAGCAGCAAGGCGTGTGGGTGCTGGCGCGTCCCTTCATGGAAATCGCTAATGCGCTGGGCGACACGCGCGCGGGCAACATGGTAATGCTGGGCGCGCTGCTGGAGATGACCGGAGTGCTGCGGGACATCAACATCGACGCGGCGCTCAAGAGGCTGGTGAAGAATCCGCGCTGGACGGAATTGAACCGGCGCGCGATTGAGCGGGGCCGTGAATTGATGAGAGAATCGCGCCAAGAGGTACTCCATCTCGTTTGATGGAAATCTCACGGCGCGATCTATCAGCTTCATAGAATCAAT
>JBKQLG010000002.1:0-13460 GCA_052147235.1 Occallatibacter sp. | reverse complement strand
TTCACGAACTCAACATCATTGACAAACACCGCCTGCTCCTGACCGTGTGCGTTGTAAATCCGATGCGCACCCTCCGCCCAGGAGAGGAACTTTCTGCTACAAGTAGCCTCCCAAAAAGACTTCTCTTGGAGGCACGCGAGGGACGACCAAATCTCATCGCCGAAGACATCTTTTCTCCAATCCCTTTGAAAACTGGCGATAAACTCCTGACGGTCCCCGCAGCGGAATCGGAGCAGGAAGTGGGCTTTTACTTTGCGATAGGCATCCACGAACCCGGCATCGCCGAAGGGACGCCACTGGTGATGTTGGTGGACTTCCTCAACCGGACAGTCAATGATGTTGTCCGCAAACTGTCGCCCTATTTGCTCAACTAGTCCTTTAACGGGAGTTTTCAATTAGCACCCCCACTGTTGCGGCTTGATGAGCCAAGTATGTTTTTGCCCCGGTAAGTTAAAGAAAACAAGGAATTTATTTGCAAAATCGGGGTGGGGGTACCCCAACAAAAAACCACGAACCTCAAGCCAGCGGTCATCGACTTTCTCGTCGCATTGATTGCGCGGGATGCGCGCGAGGCTCCGGCGGCTCGAAGCCATCGGCCGCACCGCGCCCAACGCCGAGCAGCGCGCCCGCGTCGAGAAGGCCGTCGAGCAGGCCGGCAGTCCGCGCCTTGTGCAGGCCTTCCGTCAGCATCTGCCCTGATGATTCGCGTGATGCAATCTAGATGAACGGAGTGATTGCGGATATTTATCCAGGATTATGCAACAGTGGAATCACGACAACCAAGCCCTACCTCTGCAGCGGATTCAACGGCAGCGCTGCTTCCCTGTAGCGTCCCAGCTCCTTGACCATCGCACAATGGGGCTTGAGCGCCTCCACTGCCCTCGCGCCATCCTCGGCCTTTTGAATCTGGCAATCCACAAAGAAGATGTACTCCCAGGGCTTGCCGTGAACCGGCCGCGACTCGATCTTGGTCATATTCGCGCCGATCCACGCCAGCTCCGTCAGCGCCTTCACCAGCGATCCCGGTTTGTGCTCCAGCGAAAAGGCCAGGCTGATCTTGTTCGACTCCGGATCCATGACCGCCTCCGCCGCGCGCCGCACCAGGAAGAAGCGGGTATAGTTCTCCGGGTTGTCTTCGATGCCGGCTTCGAGAATCTGCGCGCCATAGTACTGCGCAGCCGCATCGCTGGCGATGCCCGCCACATGGCGGTCGCGCAATTCCATCAACTGCTTCACGCTGCCTGCCGTGTCGTAGAAGGCGTAGGCTTCCATCCTGGGGTGCGCGGCCAAAAACTTCCGGCATTGCGCCAACGCCACCGGATGCGAAAAAACACGCGTAATCTCCCCAATCGCCACGCCGGAAATCCCGATCAGATTGTGCCGGATGCGCAGCAGCGTCTCCCGCACCACCCGCACATCGTGGGTCAGCAGCAGGTCGTAGTGCTCCAGGACCGAGCCGGCCAGGCTGTTCTCGATGGGAATCACCGCGGCCTCCACGCCGCCCCCGCTCAGCGCGGCGAAGACCTCCGCCGAAAGCGCGCAGGGAACGATCTCTCCAGCGGAGGCCATTTTGGTCGCCGCTTCGTGGCTGAATGAGCCGAACTCTCCCTGAATTGCAATCTTCATCGGATTCCTGATTCTCCAATTCTTTTATAATCGATTATCTACCGCAACCATAAATCACCCGCCACAAAAGCGAGAAATACCAACGCAATTACGCCATTCATCGTGAAGAATGCGGCATTCAGACGGCGTAAATCGCGCGGCGAAACCAGCGAGTGCTCATAGGCCAGCAGCAGCCCCACGGCCACGATGCCCAGCCAGCCGAGCGTATGGAAATGAAAGAGTCTGCCGAACCAGACGAGCAGCCCCAGCATGGCCAGATGCATCAAGCGCGCCGTCCAGAAGGCCGCCGGAATGCCCACCGACTGGGGCAGGGAATGGAGACCCGCGGCGCGGTCGTGTTCACAGTCCTGACAGGCGTAGAGCACGTCAAAGCCGCCCGCCCACAGCGTCACCGCCGCGGTCAGCACCAGTATCCGCGCGTCCAGCGAGCCGCGCACCGCAATCCACGCCGCCGAGGGCGCCAGGCCGAGCGCCAGCCCCAGCCCCAGATGCGACCAGCGCGTCACGCGCTTCAGATAGCTGTAGCCCCAGAGCACCAGCAGAACCAGCGGCGTCAGATAAAGCGTGAGCCGGTTCAACTCCGCCGCTGCTACGACAAAGACCGCCGCCATCAGCAGCGTAAAGCCCAGCACAAAATTGCGCGTGAGCAGCCCGACGGGAATGGCTCGGCTTTTGGTGCGCGGATTGGCGGCATCCAGCTCCGCGTCGGCCCAGCGATTGAAGGCCATCGCCGAGGAGCGCGCCGCGACCATTGCCACCAGAATCCACGCTAGCTTCATCGGCAAAACCAGCCGCCACTCCGGCAATCCATTCGCCGCCAGCAGCACCGCCGTCAGCGCAAACGGCAGCGCGAAGATCGAGTGCTCCCACTTGATCATCTCCAGCGTCGTCCGCGTCCTGGCCCAGAGGCTCGGCATGGTTGGCTCCATGGACCAGTTTACTTGAGCGCAAGGGCATCTTCTTGTACGACAATAGCCTCATGGATTCGATGCGCATCGACAAATGGCTGTGGGCGGCGCGCTTCTTCAAGACGCGGTCGCTGGCCTCGAAGGCCTGCGAACTGGGCCGCATTTTGTCCAACGGGCATGAGGCCAAGCCCTCCCGCGAGGTTCACGTGGGCGACGAGCTGGAAGTGAAGAATGCGGGCGGCGACTTTCAGATCGAGGTTCTGGCGCTGAGCCAGATGCGCGGCCCGGCGGCGGTGGCGCAGACGCTCTATCGCGAGAGCGAGGCCAGCATTGCCGCGCGGGCGAAAGCTGCCGCCGAGCGCAAGGCGATGCAGGAATACGCGCCGTTGCCCGAGCGTAGGCCATCGAAGCGCGACCGGCGGCGCATCATCCAGTTTCGCGGCGGGGCATAGCGTTGCGGGCGTGTACTTCAAACTAGTCCCTAGTCCCTTAGTCCCAAGTCCCTGCAGCTATCACGCTTCGTGCGCCGACGCCACGTGCTGCTGCGGTATTAACTCGGTGAGCGCGATGCCTGCCAGAATCATCAGCGCTCCGCAGGCGGGGCGCAGGCCGAGCCGTTCGCCCATCACCAGGTATGAAGTGATCCAGGCAAAGACCGGCTCCAGGGTCAGCAGCAGGGCTGTGTGCGTGGGGGGCAGCACCGATTGCACCCAGCTCTGGACAGAGAATCCGACAGCGGTGGAGAGCACGGCGGCAACGCCCAGCGCCACGGCCAGCCGCGGTGTCCACACCAGATGCGGATGCTCGATGAGCGGCAGGCTGAGCGCCATGAAGACCGCACAGAAGCCTACCTGGAGCAGCGCCAGCGGCTGGAAGGCGATACGCGGCGAGATGTGGCTCAGCGCCAGGCAGTGGAAGGCGAAACCGAGGGCGCAGCCCAAGGTGAGCAGGTCGCCCAGGTTGATGGAGGTCATGTCGGGCAGCAGGCGCGCCGCCTGGCCCAGCAGGGAAGCCGGCCCCTGCGCCCGAGAGGCGGCCGGCGCGGTCAGCAGTACAATTCCGATGAATGCCAGAGCCGCCCCCATGAAGGCGTTCCAGCGCGGCGGCCTGGCTGCTGGTGGGCGAAGGCCGGGGATGATCGAGAGCAGCGGCACCATCACCACCAGCAGCCCGGTGATGAACGCCGATTTCGAGGGCGTGGTGCGGGCCAGTCCTGTGGTCTGGAACTGGTAGCCGAGGGCCAGGCAGAGTCCAACTAGCGCTCCGGCCCCAACCTGCCAGCCGCGAATCTCGCGCCAGTAGCGGTGATAGGCAACGCCAAGCACGGCGAAGGCCAGCGTCATCCGCACCAGGTTGAAGGCTCCGGGAGTGGCATCGGAGAGCGCGCCCTTGACCAGCACAAAGGTCGATCCCCACACGGCAACCACGAAGAGCATCAGCAGGTAAGCGCGCAGTTTCATTTCGTTTCATTATGTCAGCCGAGACTGCTCAGGTTGGCTGGCCATCGGATGGTCAGTCGCTGGTAAGCTGCAACAACACTACTGTTCAGCAGCCCACTCCACCATCGCCAGCGTAAGCAGAAGAATCCGCTTGAGGCCGGTTTCGCGGTCCTTGGCGGAGTACCACTCAGCCAGCGTGTGCGCGCCGCCGCCCTCGCCGCCCGCGCCCATCGACAGAGCCGGGATCCCCAGCGAGAGGGGAATGTTGGCGTCAGTCGAGCCCAGTCGCTGTTCGGTCTTCAGGCCCAGATGGCGATCCACCGCGAGCAAGGCTTCCAGCAGCGGCGAATCGGCGGCGAGTTGCGCGGCGGGCCGGTCGCCAATCAACTCAATGGCAAAGGCCAGTAGGCCACGGTCGAGCTTGGCAGCGGACTTTGCCTGCGCGTTGCAGCGATCCACGGCGTCCTCTACGGCGCGATGCAGCGCGACCTCCAGCCGAACGAGCTGTTCCGGACTGGTGGAGCGGAAATCGACAGTAGCTTGCGCGCTCTCGGGGATGGAGTTCACGCTGGTGCCGCCAGAGATCGTGCCCACATTGAACGTAGTCCGCGGGGCGTCTTCTTGCGAGTTTGGCGGCAGCGGAGTCTCGGCCAGCACTGCCAGCGCCGAGGCCAGCGCGGCAATCGGATTGGGCGTGCCCGAGTCGGTGAAGCTGTGACCGCCGGGGCCGGTGACGGTGACCCGGTAGCGCCGGCTGCCCAGCGCCTGCGTCACAGCCGACTCCGCGCCCGCGCCGTCCAGCACAATGTGCGCGGCAATGCGGCCGGTGAGCGCGGTCTGCCGGTAAAGGTGGCGTATACCGCGTAAGTCGCCTTCGCCCTCCTCGCCCACATTGCCGAGAAAGATCAGCGGCGCGGCCAACTCGGCTTTGGCCTCAATCAGCGCATGGGCGATGGCTAGCATTCCCGCCACGCCGGCGCCATTGTCGCAGCCTCCGGGAGCCTGAAGGAGATCGCCGTCCAACGCCGGATGCAGTGGCGTTCCGGCTGGGAAGACTGTGTCCAGATGCGCGGAAAGCACGACCACTGGGCCGGTGCTCTCCGGCGGCAGAGAGGCCGCGGGCAGCCAGCCGAAGACGTTGCCTACAGCGTCGATCTCTAGAGAGCTGAGACCGGCCTCGGCAAAGCGCACCGCCATCCACAGGGAACGCGCCTGCTCGCCAAAGGGCGGCGCGGGAATGGAGACCAACTCCGCCTGCCAGTCCATGATGGTCTTGGGATTGCCGTGCAGCCATGCGAAGGCGGTGTGTACCGGGCGCAGTTCGGCGAGCGCCGTGACCTGCGAGAATGCCGAGTTGTTCAAGAGCGCCATGCGGATGGTTTCAGGGTAGCAGGAGCCGTCAAAGATGGCCGGATTCATTCGCGGATGAATCTTGCCTGTTGCCCTCAAAGGAACGCGCGATCAGGCGTTCTCTTCCAGCGGCGGGGCAAAACGGGCGCCGACGCGAAGGATGATGCAAGAGAAGACCAGCGAGATCAGCGTCGCTCCCAGGCCAAGGCGCAAGCTCTTTGAATGGTCGGAGATGGCGCCGATGATCTGCGGCGAAAAGGTGTCGCCGAAGCAGTGAATGCAAAAGAGATTAATCGAGACAGCCGTGGCGCGGACCGGGCCGGTGACTGAGTTGACAATAGCGGCGTTAAGCGGGCCGGTGTTGAGGAAGAGGAAGAATTCGGCGGCAAAGAGCGAGGGGACGGCCCAGGCCGCGGGGCCGAAGAAGAGCAGGATTCCGCAAGGCAGGGTGAGCGCGACGCTCCAGAAGGATAGCAGGTAAAGGGCGCGGTGATTGCTGCGCAGCCAGCGCTGGGCGATCCAGCCGCCGATGAGGGTTCCGGCGATACCGTCGATGACCGTGGTGGCGCCCACAACCAGGCTGGAGTTGGCTACGGTGAAGCCGGAATTCCGGTGCAGGAACTCCGGAACCCAGTTGGAGATTCCGCCCATTGCGAAGGTCAGCGTGGCCAGGCCGAAGGTGGCGCAGAGGAAGGCGGGGTTGCGGAAGAGGCCGAGGACGGTGGCGCGGTTGGCGGTGGGCCGGATGTGGTCGCTGGAGCCTCGTTCCGGCTCGCGGCCCCACAAGCCGTAGAGCGCCGCGATGATGAAGCCGGGTAGTGCGCAGACGAAAAACGGCCTGCGCCAGACGCCGCCGAAGCTCAATTGCCCGCCGGCCAGGTAGCCGAGGGCCGCGCCGACGGGAATGGCCAAATAGAAAATAGAGAGGATGCGGTTGCGGTCTCTCTCGGGATAGAAGTCGGCCAGCACCGCGGGAGCGAAGATGCCGAAGGTGGCCTCGCCGATGCCGACGAAGGCCTGGCGGATATAGAAGGTCCAGTAGCCGTGAACCCAGACGGTGGCTAGGGTGGCAAGGCTCCACAAGACCGCGCCGGCGATGATCAGCGGCTTGCGCGGGAAGCGGTCTCCCAGCCAGCCGGTCAGCGGCGCGGCGAGCATATAAAAAATAAACAGAGCGGTCGCCAGCGCGCCCATCTGGTGGTCGGTGGCATGGAAGTCGTGTTGGATCAGCGAGAGCTCGCCGGGAAGGATGTAGCGATCGATGTAGTTCAGCAGGTTGAGACCGATGAGCAGCAGCAGCGTCCCCTGGGCGGGGCTGAGACGGGGGCGAAGTTGCGTGTTGGAATGCGACAATGGACGCGGCCTCGGTGAAATGCATAATTGAACGGAAATACTACTATGAGCCGTTGAGCGGATTGACCTAAACTCTGAATCCCGCGCTTCTTACTGGCGCGGGCTGGCCGAAGGCGGCTGCCCCACCGCAGGTGGTCGCGGCCAGCGGACTTCGACAGTCGTGCCGATGCCGCCGCGGGGACGGAATTCGCCGCGGACGACAGCCCAGACCGGATCGCAGGCCTTGACCACGTCCTCCAGCACCTGGTTGACGATGTTCTCCTGGAAGATGCCCAGATGGCGGTAACTGAAGAGATACTCCTTGAGCGATTTCAGTTCGAGGCATCGCTGGCGGGGCATGTAACGAATTGTCAGCGTGCCGAAGTCGGGCAATCCGGTTTTGGGGCAGACGGAGGTCAGCTCCGGGTCTTCGATTTGGATTTCGTAGCCGGGAAACTGGTTTTGCCATGTTTCGATGGCAGGAAAGGCGAAATCGAGTCCTGCTGTGGCGTGGGCATCGGTATAGCGTGGTTCTGAAGCCATGTATCGATTGTACGAGGGCGGCATGATTCTCTTCCATGGGAATATTCCAACTCTCTGGAGCCGGTCTCCGAGTCCTATATACTGGCATTGGTTGCGTGCATGACACAAGAAAGAAAGCGTTCGGCCCAGCTGTGGTTTTGGAGGGGCTCGGCCGTCCTCCTCATCGTCGTTTTTTTCGTAGTACGGTCCATGACACGGGATCGGCTGGAGATTCATGCTTACCCGGCGGAGCGCCAGCCCCTGGTTAGCTATATCAGCACCAACGGCCGTGTTGAGCCGGAGGTGAACTACGAGATTCACAGTCCGATTGCGACCACCGTCAAGGCGGTATATGTGCAGCCGGGCGACGTAGTGACGGAGGGAAAGCTGCTGATGGTGCTGGACGATGTGCAGGCGCGCGCCCGTCTGGCCTCGGCTGAGAGCGGCGTCAAGGCCGCGCAGGCCGCGCTGGAAGCGGCGACCCACAACGGCAGCCAGCAAGAGCGCCAGATGTCGGCAGCCGACGAAACGCGCGCGCGGCTGGAACGCGACGAGGCGCGCCGCAGCCTGGATGCACTGACCAAGCTCAACTCCACCGGGGCGGCCTCGCCGAACGAGGTTGCCGATGCGCGGCAGCGGCTGGACGCGGCGGAGGCCAATCTTCATGCCTTGGACCAGAGCGCAAACGATCGCTATTCGCCCGCGGAGATTGAGCGCGCGCGTTCGGCGCTGGCCGACGCGGAGGCCAGCCTGACGGCAGCGCGTCAGGTGGTGGCGCAAACTGTGGTGTACTCTCCAGTAGCTGGAACTGTCTATAGCCTCGATGCGGCGCCGACGGAGTTTGCGGAAGAGGGCAAGCTGCTGGCGCAGGTGGCCGACCTGCACCACGAGCGGATTCGGGCTTATTTTGACGAGCCGGAGATTGGCAAGCTGGCGGTGGGCCAGAAGATTCAGATTAAGTGGGACGCCAAACCCGGGCGCATCTGGAACGGGCACATCGAGCGGACGCCGGTGACGGTGATCAACCTGGGCACGCGCAGCGTGGGCGAGGTGCTGGTGTCGATTGACGATCCGGACAGCGAACTGCTGCCGCAGACCAACGTGAACGTGACGGCAACCATCTCCAGCGAATCGAATGCTTTGACTATCCCGCGCGAGGCCTTGCGTTCTGAGGAGAACGGCAAGACCTACGTTTTCAAGGTTGTGCGCGGTGAATTGCAAAGGACCCCGGTGACGATCGGAACCCTCAATCTGACCCAGGTGGCCATCCTCTCCGGACTTGAGGCGGGTGAGCTGGTGGCCACCGGAACTATAAGCGGATTGCCCTTGCGCGAAGGCGTTCCGGTCAAGGTTGTGCGGTGAGGGTCTTAGCCGGAGTTGTGCTGATATCAGCCGCGCTCTTTTCGGCGTCCGCGCAGGGCGGCGAGCGCTCCCAGCTTGCCCAGGCCACTGCGGCCTTGCAGTTCGGCGAAGCGGACAAGGCGCTGGCGATCTTGAGCCCGCTTGCCCAACCTGGCGGCGAGGCCCAGGCTTACAACCTAAAATGCCGCGTGGAATACTCGCTGGAGCATTGGGATCAAGCCGCGAAAGACTGTGAGCAAGCGGTCACGCTGGACGGGCAAAGCTCGGACGATCATCTATGGCTGGCCCGCACTCTGGGCGCGCAGGCCAGCCGGGCGTCGTTTCTTAGTGCCTTCAAGCTGGCCAAGCGAGTGCGCGCCGAGATGGAAGAGGCCGTCCGGTTGGATCCACGCAGCGGAGAGGCGCTGGCCGATCTGGGCAACTATTACTACACCGCGCCGGGGGTGGCGGGCGGAGGCATCGACAAGGCAGAGGGGGTGGCCGCGCAAATGGACAGAATCGATCCCATCCGCGCGCGCGAACTGCGAGGTCATATCGCAGAGCAGCGCAAGGACAACGGCACGGCAGAGCGGGAGTACAAGCAGGCTCTCACGGCTTCCGCGCATCCGGCCTTCCAATGGATTTCGCTGGCCGGCTTCTATAGCAGGCAAAAACGCTGGACGGAGATGGAAGCCGCCGTGCACAGCGGCCAGATCGCAGCAGAACGAGATAAGCGCGCCGCCGTGGCGCTCTATAGCGGGGCTTCGCTGCTGATTCAAACCAAGCGCGACCCGGTGCGCGCGGCCAAAATGCTGGAGGAGTATCTTGCCGGCAGCGCGAAGTCCGAGGATGCGCCGGCATTTGTGGCACACACCTGGCTGGCCCGGTTGAAGCAGCAGTTGGGTGACTCGGTGGCGGCTGGGCGGGAACGGGCGGCGGCGCTGGCCCTGGCGCATGAGTACAAGCCAGCCCTGGATTTGAAATGATAGAGGATTGAAGAGATTGAAGGTCAGCGTACCCGTGAAGAGCCGGCACAATCCGATGAAGGGCTGGGCGTCCATTCTGCTTGGAGCGTTGGCGGCAATGCCCGTGCTGCTTCCGGCGCAGGTTTCGCTGACGACGGTCGTGGATCTGGCGCAGCGCAACTCCAGCGCGGTCAAGCTGGCCGAGGCCGATCTGCAGAAGGCGCAGGCGGCGCTGGCGCAGACCAAGGACGCTTTTGTGCCCAGCCTGACCTTCGGCTCGGGGCTTCCGGCATTTCACACGATTGGCTTCATGCCGGGGGTACCGGCGACATTCAGCGGCACTGTACAGTCGATGGCGTTCAGCCTTTCTCAAAACCAGTACATTGGAGCCGCACACTTTGGAATTAATGCCGCCTCGCTCAACCTGAAAGATGCCCTTGAACAGGTGGCATTGGAGGCCTCGACGGCCTACATCGAACTGGAGACGGTCAACCGCGAACTGGATGCCGCGCACCAGCAGGAGGCCTTTGCGGGACGGCTGGTCGGGATTGAACAACAGCGCGCCGAGGCGGGCGTCGACCCGTTGAGCGAGCTGCTGCAAGCCCAGTTGATGGCGGCCCAGCTCAAGCTCAAGCGCCTGCATCTGGAGACGCGCGCCGGTACGCTCAACAAACAGCTTGCGATACTTACAGGTCTGCCGGTCGGCTCGATCACTACCGATTCCTCCAGCATTCCTGAGATACCCGCAATGAAGGCCGACGATGCTCCACGAACCACATCCGGCCTTCAATCCGCGCAGATGCTTGCGAACTCCAAGCATAATATAGCGCGGGGAGATCGAATGAGCGAGTATTTACCTGAGATCAGCTTCAACGCGCAATACAGCTCGACAACCGATATTCTGAATGTACTGAATGCTGTGGATCAGTACTATAAAAAGAATATTCCGCCTGTCAACTTCAGTTCCGGATTTCAGATAAATTTTCCGCTCTTCGACATGAGCCGCCGCGCCAAGGCTAAAGAGTCTGCCGCCGAGGCCTTGCGCGCCACGGTCGAAGTCGAACAGGCGCAGCGGCAGAACGAAGTGCAGATCGCGGAGTTGACCGGAAGCCTGCGCGAGTTGGATACTTTAGCAGAGATTGCAAGTCTAAAACAGCAGATCGCCCACGAGCAGTTGCAGTCCGTGCTTGCACAACTCGAACTCGGCAATGGCTCAGGAAATGGACCCGGCACCCAGCCGCAACTCACTCCCAAGGCGGAGCAACTGGCCCGCATCGATGAGCGCCAGAAAGTTCAGGAAGCACTGGACGCGGGATTCGAACTCAGCAAGGCGCGGCTCAATCTGCTTCGCGCCCTTGGCCACATGGAAGACTGGCTGGACGAGCTGCACGCAAAGTAAGCCCCGAAAGACGGCGAAAGACTCTGCCGAAACCTGAAAAACAGCCGAATGTTAGAATGGAAGGGATGACTATGCCCCTGAAGACACTTTTGCTGAATCCGCCCTCGTTCGAGAATTTTGACGGTGGCGCAAGCTCGCGCTGGCCGGCAACGCGCGAGATTGAGTCCTACTGGTACCCCGTCTGGCTCACCTATCCGGCCGGATTGCTGGAAGGTTCGCGCGTGCTGGATGCTTCCCCGCATCACGTCTCCCCGGAAGAAACCATCAAAATCTGCAAGGATTATGAGTTTCTGGTGCTGTTTACCTCCACCATGGGCTGGAAGAGCGACCAGCATCTCGCCCAGGCCATCAAGGCGGCCCATCCTTCGATGCGCATCGCCTTTGTCGGGCCGCCGGTGACCACTGACCCGGATCGCGCCTTGAACGAGTGTTCGGCCCTGGACTTTATCTGCCGCCGCGAGTTCGATTTTTCCGTGGTCGAGTTTGCCCAGGGCAAGTCGCTCAACGAGATCCTCGGCATCAGCTACAAGCTCGACGGCAAGATCGTCCACAACCCCGACCGCCCGCAGGTGGAAGACCTGGACGCAATGCCATGGGCCACCAAAATCTACAAGCGCGACCTGGACGTAACGCGCTACAATGTGCCCTTCCTACTGCATCCTTTTATCGCGCTCTACTCCACGCGCGGCTGCCCGGCGCAGTGCACCTTCTGCCTGTGGCCGCAAACCTTGAGCGGCCACGCCTGGCGCAAGCGCTCTACCGACGACGTGGCAGCCGAACTGGCATGGGCCAAAGAAAACTTCCCCGATGTGAAGGAGTTCTTCTTCGACGACGACACCTTCAATATTCAGGGACCGCGGACGATTGAACTCTGCGAGAAACTGAAGCCGCTGGGCCTGACATGGAGCTGCACCTCGCGTGTGACCACCGACCGCAAAACTCTGCAAGCGATGAAAGAGGCCGGCTGCCGGCTGCTGATCGTGGGCTTCGAGTCCGGCGACCCGCAGATTCTGAAAAACGTCAAGAAGGGCGCCACCGTGGAGCGCGCGCGCGCCTTCGCCAAGGACTGCCACGATCTGGGCCTGTGCATCCACGCCGACTTCATTCTTGGCCTGCCCGGCGAGACCAAAGAGTCGATCCGTAACACCATAAACTTTGCCAAGAAGCTGGATTGCGAGACCATTCAGGTCAGTATCGCGCACGCCTTCCCGGGAACGGAGTTTTACGATTACGCCAAGGCCAACGGCTTCATTGTGAACGCTCAGTCCATGAGCGACGAGGGCGGCCACCAGATGGCGCACATCGAGTATCCAGGCCTGCCCACGGATTATGTGCTGGAGATGGTGCACCGCTTCTACGACGAGTACTACTTCCGGCCCAAGGCCGCCTTCCGGGTGGTTTGGAAGGCCTTTGTGAATCGCGATCTGCCCCGGCTTTATGTCGAGGCCAAGTCCTTCCTCAAGCTGCGCGCACAGCGCAACAAGATGGTGAAGGAAGCGCGCATCAAGCCGGTCGAGCCGCCCGCACCGGCAGGCGCTCAGGCGTAGCTGTCGCGCCAGCCACGGGTGTCCCATCCTTCGCGTTCTTTGCGAAGGGTGGGAGTCCACCAACCGAACCAGAGTCCAATCGTCAGGACCGAATCACCGATGGCCCACGCAAGACTTTCGCCGCGACAATACATCATCCTGGGGCTGGTTTCCGTCTGCACTCCGCTGGGCGACACCTGCCTCTCGCGCGGCATGAGCCATCTGCCGGAGATCACACTCGCCCATCCCGCCACGCTCATCGCGGCGGTCTTCACGCCCTGGATTGTATTGGGCATCGCGCTGCTCATCGGCTACTTCGCCAGTTATCTGACCGCGCTCTCGTGGGCCGATCTCACCTTTGTGATGCCCGCGGCCGGCCTTGGCAACGTGCTTATCGCGCTGCTCGCGCGTTTCTGGCTGCATGATTCGATCTCGTTGGAACGCTGGGCGGGAATTGTGCTGATTACTGTGGGCGTAGGCTTTGTTGCGCAGGGTCCGTCGCTGACTGTTAGACCGCAGGTGGATGCAACCGCCCTTGCAACAGTAGCGGAACCGGCATTGGGAAAGGAGCAGGCGCGATGAACCTTCCCATTCCTGCGCCGCAACCCGGCTTCTGGGCCGCCGCCACAATGATCGCCGCCATCGTGCTTGCCTCCACCGCCGGTGAAGTGCTGATCGCCGCCGCCATGAAGTCCATCGGCGACCTGGACGAGATTCGCGCGCACTCCGGCCTCAGGGGCACCATTCGCGCCGTCCTCACCTGCCCGTTCTTCTTTGCCGGTGTGGGCTTTTTGGCGCTGGCTTTCTTTTCGCTGCTCTTCTCGCTGAACCATCTGCCCGTGAGCCTGGTCGCGCCCGCCTCGGCCTCGCTCACGCTGGTCACCAATGCCATCGCCGCCAAGCTCTTCCTGCACGAGAATGTGGATCGCCGCCGCTGGACCTCCGCAGTGCTGGTCTGCATCGGGGTCTATTTGCTGGCGCATTGAAGACAGGGGTTAGAGAAGAGCGCCACGAGGATATACAGTCCCGATTTCTATACACGTTGTCTTTCA
>JBKQLG010000001.1:0-8089 GCA_052147235.1 Occallatibacter sp. | reverse complement strand
GTGGAAAAAGGCGCGTTGCTCCGTACGGGCGAGCGCAAGCATGCGCGCTATGCGCTGAATCTGATCTCTGCTTCCTGATCGCTGTTCCCTTAGAATGGAACCATGTTCACCGGCATCATCGAACAGACGGGCACGCTGGTTGGGTTGGAGAGCCGGGGCGGGGTGCGGCGCATCATCGTCGAGGCTCCGGGCATCGCCGGGAGGCTGCGGGAGGGCGACTCGCTGGGCGTCTCCGGCGTCTGTCTTACGGCGTTAGACGTGAACCCAACCCTCTTCCACGCCGATCTGGCGCAGGAGACGCTGGACTGCACTTCGCTGGGCGCGCTGACAGCGGGCGCGAAGGTTAACCTGGAACTGCCTACGGCTGCCGGCAGTCCGCTGGGAGGCCACATCGTGCAAGGCCACGTCGACGGCTGCGGTACGATGACCGCTCTCGACCCGGTCGTGCCGGAGTCGAGCCCCAACTTTGACAAGCAGACCACCGACTGGACGCTCAAGGTGCGCGTGCCAGAAAAGGTGCGCCCGTGGATGGTGCACAAAGGCTCGGTGGCCGTCGAAGGCATCAGCCTGACAATCGCGGAGTTTGACGGCGAGGCGATTACCATAGCGATTCTGCCTCTGACCTATTGGCGGACGAATCTGCACACTCTCAAGGTCGGCGCTCCGGTGAATGTGGAGGCAGACGTGCTGGTGAAGCTGGCCCACGCACAAATGCTGGCCGAGAAGAAGCCCGCGCTGGAATTAACCGAGGCCTGGCTGGTAGCCAGCGGGTTCTGAGCGGGCCGAGGTCGCGCCCTCAGCATCGTCGCGGCCTGTTTCGCGTCTAACCGGTAGTAGCGCCGCCCGCCGCGGCTGTCGTTGACTTCGGGCAATCCCGTATGCTTAGAGCAAAGAGGTCGTCATGGTCCCAATGCGCCCATTCGTCCCCGTCCTTCACCGGTTTTCGCTTGCCGTGCTGATTCTGGCCCTCTTGGCCGTTGCGTCCGCTCCGTTGAGCCGGGCCCAAACCGAGCCACCAGCGCCGCCCGCCGGGCAGCAGCCCCAGCCGCCTGACCAGGCCACGCCCGACTCCGGCGGTCCCACAGGCGACACCGGGGTGATCGCCCTGCCCAAAAAGAAAGCCAACCCCGACAACGTGACGCCTCCCGCGCCGGCTGCTCCTACGATCAAGAATCCCGCTGGAATGCCCGACTTCTCTTTGCGTATCGATGTTCCTGAAGTGACCGTCGATGTGGGTGTGCTGCTGGAAAAGACCGGCCAGTTTGTCCCCAATCTGAAGCCCAGCAACTTCCGCGTCTATGAGGATGGTGTCGAGCAGAAGGTCGTCGGCTTCAAGCGTGTCGAGGCTCCCATCACAGCGTTGATGCTGTGCGAGTTTGCCGCCACCAACTACTACCTCATCTATGACATGCGCAATGCAGCCTACACCTTTGCCAATCAGTTGCGTCCTCAGGATTATATAGCGTTGATGACCTTCGATTTACGCACGCATATCGTCTCGGACTTCACCCAGGACAAGACCCAGCTTCTGGAAGGCCTCAACTCGATGCAGATGCCAGGCTTCAGCGACCGCAATCTCTTTGACGCCCTCTATGAGGCCGAGGACCGCCTCAGCCGAATCGAAGGGCGTAAGTACATTATCCTGATAGCCTCCGGCCGCGACACGTTTTCCAAGATGACTCTCGACAAGATTTTGCAGAAGGTCAAATCCACCCCCGACGTGACCATCTTCGCCGTCTCCACCGGCGGCTGGCTGCGCGCCATGACCGAAGGCCGCGGCGGAATGAGGGGCTCGATGCGCGATATGGACTATTTGCAGGCCGACAACGAGATGAAGACCTTCGCCAAACTCACCGGCGGCATATGGTTCAACCCCACTTTTGCCGGGGAGATGCCGGATATCTTCAAGCAGATTAACCAGACTATCCGTTCCAAGTACCAGTTGGTCTACCACCCGACCAACGCCAAGCAGGATGGCAGTTATCGTAAGCTGCGCGTGGAACTGGTCGACGACGAGGGCCACGCTCTCCGCCTCCAGGACGAAAAGAAAAAGCCGCTCAAGTATGACATCATCGCTCGCGAAGGCTATCGCGCCAGGCAGGAAGTGGAGTAGGAGCAGAAGACGGGGGCGGGCAGTGCTCTAGCACAACCACTGTGACACGCCGGCCAACGGTTGCGCACAGGCCGCCGCTGGCCGCGCATATTGCAGAAAAATCAGTGATTATTTCACGAACTCGGCGATCAAGCCCCAGAAATAAACCACAACCAGGATCACCGACACTGTCCCCACCGCCCAGAGGGAGATACGTAGCGCGGGCTCGATCTTGTTGACCTTGGCAATAATGGCCTCCTGCGCGGCCTTCTCCTGCTGGAAGGCATCGTCCAGGTAGATCTGGTCGTCTTCGTCGCGGGTCAAGCTGGTGCGATAGACAAAGAGAGCGGTCGCGACCACCACCAGCACTCCCCAAACGCTTATCATTACCGGATAGAACATGATGAGTCCACCTCCCAAAGTTTTCTCAGCCCAAAAGAAGGGCGGAATACAAAATAATACACGGCTCCGTCCAGCGAAGTAGCCATCTGGTTGACCATCATACCCCCAAATGCATACCGCTGTGGAGACAAAATTATCAGAGGTCCTTGAGCCGATCATGCGCGTTTCCACTTCTCGCCGGCTCTGTCCCGGACGGGGAAGTCGATCACAGCTCCAAGGCCCGTCTCTTCTGCGACTTTCCCCTCTTCCGCTGCATCCAATGAGACGAAGCCGCTTGCGGGGTCTTGTATCCCCGCTCGCGGAGCGGTAGAGTTAAGTTTCCGGCAAGTATTTCACTTTTTTGGGAGAATTCATGGCAACAGCAACCGTTACCCCCTCACAGGAAACCGTCAAGAAGGCGCCTCTCACTCTGACACCCCCGGCCATCGCCAAGGTGCGCGAGATCATGGCCACTCAGGATCCACTGCCCGCGGGGCTGCGCATCGGCGTGGTCGGCGGCGGCTGCTCCGGCTTCCAGTACTCAATGGCCTTTGAGAATCAGGCCGGCATGATGGACAAGGTCTTCAGCTTCGATGACCTGAAGGTCTTCGTCGACGCCACCTCGCTGATGTACCTGAACGGCTGCACCGTGGATTATGTTGAGACCCTGGAGGCCGCCGGCTTCAAGTTCGACAACCCCCAGGTGAAGAGCACCTGCGGCTGCGGCTCGTCTTTCAGCACATAACCACCGGCACGCCGGACGGTTTTTCAGTTTGGTTCGCTCCTGCGGCAAGGCCCGCCCCGTTTGTGGGGGCGGGCCTTGTTGCGTTTTAGCTTTCGCTGGAACTATTGTGATGGCGCGGGCTGGGCCTGCGGATTATTCTGCATGGGATTATTCTGCATGGGATTCTGTATAGTATTGCTCCCTATGCCGTTGTTGCCTCCTATGCCGTTGTTGCCTCCAAGACCCGTGTTGCCGCCGTTCATCATCATCTGTTCGACGAGCGGATCGTAGACAAACTCCCACTCGTTGTAGTGGTCCTTCGTCTTGTAGATCATGATGGATTTCTTGGGGCTGTTGGGAGAGAAGCCGATGATGGCTCCGCCGAAGGTCTGGCCGCTGAGGCCAGTGCCGGTGGCGCCGCTGGCGCCGTTAGGATTGTTCGGGTTCTGCGCAGAGTTGGGATTGTTAGGGTCAACCGGCGGCGCATTGGGATCGGGAGTGGCCGTGGGGTTCGACGGATTGAATCCATTATTTCCGCCGCTGGGTCCGACGCCGGCAATCGTCGAGCCCCCCAGAGGCACGCCGAAGAAGCCCATCGCTGTCGGAGCCTTGTTCTGGCCATAGTGGATCGGTTTCCAATCCTCCTTGCCGGTCGTCGGGTCCGCATACTTCTTGCGCAGAAAGCGGATGTTGTTTGTGCCCTTGACCAGCGCATCGACGTTAGGCGGATAGGCCCCGAATTTCTTGTAGTACATCCTGATCCCGCGGATGTACTGCTTGCCGCGATGCATCGTCTCGATCTCGCGGTCGCGCTGAATCTCTTTGGAAATCCTGGGCAGGGCGATGGAGAGCGAGATCGTCAACAGCGCCACCAGGAAGATGACCGCGACGAGCATATAGCCCTCTTCGGAAGGCTTGGGGCGGCGGATTGGGTGTCGATTTTTCATGTGACCTTGTACGTTCAGCTTTCAGCTTTCAGCTCTCAGCTTTTAGCTGATTCTTCGCTATGGCCGGCTTTCTCATCTGTTCATCTGCCTAGAAAGTTCAAGAAAAACATCCAAGCAGCAATATCGATTTTCCAAGCTGATAGCTGAAAGCTGATAGCTAACAGCTAGTTGGTCTGCAAAGGCAGCCTTTGCGTGTTGTTGTAACCCAGGTCGGTCACCTCGACACTGGCTGGCTGAATGACGCCCACCTTGTAGCGGTGGTCAACAACTTCGCCACTGCGGGCGATAAAAATGTCCTCCCCACGGACGAAAAAGGCCTGCAACGATTTGTCCCTGGACTGGGAGTAGCCGAAGTACTTCAGATCGATCGCCGGCGGAGTTGGTTTTACGGGCGCTGCCGGGGCAGAGCTTATGCCGGGTTGACCGGGGCGGGGGCTGGCTGCCAGTTTTTCGATGGGCGCGGGCGCGGACTCGGCGGAGAAGATGTTTCTGCCCGTGCCCATGTACTCGACCGATTCGGTCTGCGCAAGCTTGTCGAGGTGCAGGGCTGGGTCAATGCCTGCGTTGGAGAGCTTCTGCGCCTCCTGTGCGCCGGAGGCGGAGGGTGTAGCGGGAGCCTTCTGAACGCTGACCGGAGCTTTGGCTGGCTGAGCCGTAGCGGGCCGGGCAGCCACAGGCGCGGCTGCCGGGGCGCTGGCAAAGAAGTTATCTTTGATCTCATAGCCGCCGATGCAGACGATGACCGCAAAGAGGGCAACGAGTACATAGACCTGGCCTTTTTTTTCTGTTCCAAGTTTCATGGCCATGGCTACTCACCCTCCTTTGCGGGCGCGGCAGCCGATTTTGGAGCAGCTTCGCCGGGTTGCGGCGTGGGCGGCAAACCGCTGGTTGCCGCGTCAGCCGGCCTTAGCCAGGTGGAGACCTGAAGCCGAAGATTCACCAGCCCCCCTTGCACGCCGGTCAGGGTCAAGCCGCGGATGATGAAGAAGTTCTGGTCGCGCTCCAGGCTGTTCACAAAGCGCATGATCTGCGGATAGTTGCCAGTGATGCTGGCGTCCAGGGAAATCTCTGTGAGATCGGAGCCGGGCTTTCCTTGCGTGTATTGCACCCTGGTGAGGCGCACGCCTGAGCTGACCCCCAACTCGCCGATGCGGCGGTCGATGGAGGAGTAGTTGGGCGGGATGCGCTTGTCGAGGAAGGCTTTGATCTGGGCGCGGGAGTCCGCGACGCGCTTGTCCAGGCCGCGCAGGGGGGCGGTTTGCAAGTCGAGAGCCTTCAACTCAAATTGCCTGGCTACCAGAGCATCGCTGGAGCTGCCGTTGGTGGCTTTCCAATCCAGGCCGAAGCGGATGGAGAGGCCAGTCACCACAACCAGCAGCACGGCAAAGGCAACATAGTGCCAGGTGAGCGGGGAGGTCAGGCGTTCGCGCACGAGCGAAGGAGTTTGGTTGCTGCTCATCGCGGGCCTCCTGCATTCGGAATCGGTACTGGGATGGGGTTACCATTCGGCCTGAGCCGCTGCGGGCCGGAAGGAGCAACCCGGCCGCGCGACGCATCCGGCGCGACAGAGTTGGGAATCGGATGAACTATCGGCTGCGGCTTGGGCGTCATCTGGCCCATACGCCCAACAGCGGACTGGGCCTTCTTTTCCTGTTTCATTTCAGTCTGCTGTTTCTGGTCTCCTCGCTCCTTTTCCTTCCTGAGTTCATCCACAGCTGCTGAGTTGTAATCGGCCAGCAGTTCGAAGTTGAAGCGGTTCGAGGCGCTCACCGGCTCCACGCGCTCGTTGGGTCCGCCGGTGGACTCCGAGCTTTCGCTCACGATGTGGGGAAGCAGAAAATACCGGGAGTGTTCCAGGTTCTGGACCAGATCGTCAGTGCGATCACGGGCTCCTATGACGCGCAGCTTCAAGGTGATGAGGCCGGTCTTAGGGTCGCGCGAGGGTTCCAGGTTGACCACCTGCACGCCGCCCGGCAAAACGGTTTCCAGGTCTTCCATGGCCAACGTCCAGGAAAAGGTCTTTTCGTCGAAGAGCTGGTTGAGCGCCGCGGCCTGATTGAGCAGTTGGGCGTTGTCCGGCAGGCGCATCATGTTCTGATAACCCAGCCGCTCCTGGTTGATAGCGTCGATCTTGCTTTGCACGCGAGCTTCGGTAGCGCGCGCCACTTCGGCCTTCTGGTGAACGGCACGCAGGCCCAGGCCGAGGGCGATGCCCAGCACCGCCAGCACGGCCATCGCGATGCGCAGGCGCTTGAGGGCCGGTCCGAGATCGGAGTAGGGGCGAGTGGCGAGATTGAGAGAAATCCGCATAAGTCAGTTTGCCCCCGCCAGCGCGCCGACTACGCCGGCCAGGCTCATCAGATTGCCCAGTGGCGTCGCGGCTCCTGTTTCAGGCAGCGGCGCCAGATCGGCTACGGTCAGCTCCGGATCGTCGATCCAGCGGGCAAAGTCCGCTGCCGAGCTGTTGCCGCCAACCCCGATTCCGGCGTAATACAGCAGCTGGGGACGAGCGCCGAGCTTATCTTCGAAGTAAGCGGCGGCAACGGCGATGCCGCGCTGTACCTCTGCCAGCCGCTGGATGGGTTCTTCGGGCAGATCGAGGGTGCGATAGAGCAGCAGATCCTGTCCGTAGGTGATGGAGGTGGTCAGCGCCAGCGCGCTCAGGTTGGCGGCCAGCACCGGCTCGGCGGAATCGATGGCTCCCAGAGCCGCCAGGCTGGTCGGCAGCACGGCGCCCGGCTCGAAGCCTGCCATGCGAACCGCGGCCTCATACTCTTGCAGGACGGGGCCGGGAATCACCGCGGCCAGCGCCTTGCATTCGCTCTTGCTCTCGACCAGAAGCTGGTAACTCAGACCGGCGTGCTCCACATCGAAGGGAACCATCTTGCGCAGCCGGAAGCGCAGCACCGGAATCGCGTCCGCAGCCTTGCCCGGCAGCGAATCGAAGTCCAGAACGAAGACGCGCACGACGGTGTCGGGCACTACCAGCGTGACAGCGCGGGTGCGCGGCGAAACCTGCCCCAGCGCCGCGCGCATCGCGTTGGCCACCAGCTCCGGCGCGCGCAGATTGTGCTCGCCGATGCCGGGAACCAGCGCGCCCTGCGGCAGCGGCTCGAAGGCGTAAACGGGCGGCTTGCCCACGCCCGGCGTAGCGGCGGCCAGCACCCCCTGCGGCGACAGCTCCACCGCCGCCGGCGGACGCGCGCCTAATTGAGAGCCGAGTTTTGCTTTGCTCAAGATCGAATTCACTGCGGCTCTACTCCTTCAGAGGATTTCTTTGCTTGGGGAAATAAGTTGACGTAAAGTTTGTGTACATATGCGTCAAGGTTGGCAAAAGACTCTTCACGGAGCGCCACTGTCAATTTAAGTATTTGCTCATCCAGGATCATGTCTCTTTTCTTTCCAAAATCGCTCATCTCGGCCATCGTCAGAGCATTCTTCGGAGAAGTAGTAGATTGAGCGCGGCGAGTATCGATGATTTTTTTATCATTGCATCCTGCTCATCTAACAATTGGATACATTCATCTGAAACTTGCCGTAGAATTTCTCCTTCGCCATCAGTTAATCCTGCACCCTTCTGGTCCAAAGTACGATAATAATCAGCATTCTCCTTACCCTCCAAATCGATTTTATCGGCTAGGCGATCCATATTTGCAACTTTGTGAAAGAAAAAATTATAAATAGTGCGGTCTTTATAAGACTTTGAAAAGGTGGGGAGAATTGTTGGAGAATCAGGTGGAGGAATACCATGTTTCGCATTCAATCCAGGAGGAGGCAATAGCTGCTGCGTTGTAGATGTATCATCAGAATTCTGTGTTTGAGCGTGCGTAGTTTGCGTGCTCGCCAAACCAAGGCAAGTGAGAGACAAAATAATAAGGGAAAGATCCAAAATCTTCATAAATTTCTCCAATATGAAGTGTTATGTGCCAACAAAACAATAAAAAA